>NZ_JAATJK010000001.1:6567975-6933450 GCF_011927785.1 Micromonospora profundi
GTCCCTGCTCGGAGCACATTGGCCGGTCGGTCGCTTCACCACGACCGAAGGTGGATGGTGTGTGTCCGGCCCGTCGACCGGGGGCAACGCACGTCCCATCAGGGGGACCCGTCAGCACCGTGGACGGCACATATCCGGTCCCGCTGGCGGGACCTGAGCGGTGCTCGCGATCGACTGTCGCGCATGGTCTGTCGCCGCCCGCTGTGCCAGACTCGATCACCGTGCAGGACGCAGCGGCAGACTCCGCGCCGAACCTCGCCGACCCGGTCCGCGGGGCGGCTCTCCACCACGGCGACAGGCCCGCGCTGCACTGGCGGGACCAGAGCATCAACTGGTCCGAACTGGACGTCGCGGTGACCGCCGCCGCGCACGGCCTGGCCGCCGTCGCGCCACCCACCGAGCCCGGCGGCACACCGCCCCGCGTCGCCATCGCACTGCCCAACACCCCCGACTTCGTGATCGGCCTGCTCGGCACCCTGCGGGCGGGGCTGGTCGCCGTCCCGGTCAACCCCGGCCTCACCGCGCCGGAACTGCGGCACGTGCTCGCCGACTCCGGCGCGTCGGTGCTGATCGGCACCGACCGGGTCCGGAGCCTGGTCGCCGAGGTGGCTGCCGAGCTGCCGGCGCTCACCGCTGTGCACGGCACGCCGCCGACCGCTGCGCACGCCACGTCGCCGACCGCCGGGGCGCCCGGGCCGTCGGCGCTTCCGTCCCGGGGCGGCGACGACCTGGCCGTACTGCTCTACACCTCAGGCACCGAGGGCCGCCCGAAGGGAGCGATGCTCTCCCACCGGGCGCTGCTGGCCAACCACGAACAGGTCGACCGGATCGACCCGCCGGTGGTCGGCCCCACGGACACCGTGCTGCTGGCGCTGCCGCTGTTTCACGCGTACGGGCTCAACTCAGGGCTCGGCGCTGTCGTCCGCCATGGCGCGACAGGGGTGCTGCTCGACGAGCTGGGGCCCACTGCGGGACTGGACGAGATCGCGCGGCACCGGGTCAGCGTGCTGGCGGGCGTACCGTCGATGTTTCTGACCTGGGCCGACGCGCCGGAGGCCCGCGCGGCGACGGCGTCGGTGCGGGTGGCGGTGTGTGGCGCGGCGCCGCTGGAGCGCGCGGTCGCGGCGCGCTTCGCCGAGGCCACCGGACACCCTGTGCACATCGGGTACGGCCTCACCGAGACCGCGCCGATGCTCACCACGACCCTCGTCGGCGGGGTGGCCAAGGCGGGCTCGATCGGCAGGCCGCTACCCGGCGTGCGGCTGCGCCTGGTCGACCCGGACGGTGTGGACCTGTGGCGCGACGGCGAGGCCGTGCCCGACGACGACCCCGATGAGCTGGACATCTCCGACATCGCGCCGGGCACCGACCCGGGGCAGATCGTCGTGGCCGGCGACAACCTGTTCGCCGGTTACTGGCCGGACGGCCGCGACGGCCCGGACGCCGACGGCTGGTGGCCTACCGGCGACGTCGCCTACGCCGACGCCGACGGTGACCTCTTCCTCGTCGACAGGCTCGGCGAGCTGATCCTGGTGAACGGGTTCAACGTCTATCCGCGCGAGGTGGAGCTGGTGCTCGGCGGGCACCCCGGGGTGGCCGAGTCGGCGGTACTGGGTGTGCCGCACCCTCGGACCGGCGAGACTGTGCGGGCGTACGTGGTGCCGGCACAGGGGCGGCCGGTGACAAGCGAGGAGTTGCTCGCCCACTGCGCACGGAACCTGGCCCGGTTCAAGTGCCCGACCGCCGTCGAGTTCGTCGACGCCCTGCCACACTCGGCGATCGGCAAGGTACGCAAGATCCAGCTCCGGTCGGCGACGCCAGCCGGCCCGCCCGCATCCGCCGACACCCGCACGGAGGTAACCGATGGCCAGTGACGCCCGGCTCGCTCTGATCACCAGGCCCGGTTGCCATTTGTGCGACGACGCCAAGGCGGCGCTCGACCGGGTGGTGGCGGTCACCGGCGACAGGTGGGTCGAGTGGGACGTGAGCGACAACCAGGACCTGGAACGGGAGTACGGGGACCGGCTGCCGGTGGTGATGCTCGACGGCAAGGAGCACGGCTACTGGCGGGTGGAGGAGGACCGGCTGCTGCGGGACCTGACCACCCCCCAGCTCTGAATCGCACCTATGGTGCTCGGATGAGCCCTGCGCACCCCCACCTGGTGTGGGACTGGAACGGCACCCTGCTCAACGATCTCAGCCTGGTGGTGACCGCCACCAACGCCGCGTTCGCAAGCGTGGGAGGGCCGTCGGTCACCTCCGAGGAGCATCGGACGAGGTTCCGCAGGCCGATCGCCGACTACTACGCCGAGGTGCTCGGCAAGGCCGTCGACGACGAGGCGTTCGGCCGGCTGGACCGGATCTTCCACGACGCGTACCGAACCGGTCTGACCACCTGCGAGCTTGCCGCCGACGCGCAGACGGCGATGGCCAGCTGGGAGGGCAGCCAGAGCCTGCTGTCCATGTGGTTCCACGAGGAGCTGGTGCCGACAGTGCACACCTACGGGTTGACCGGCCGGTTCATCAGGGTGGACGGGCTGCGGGCCACGGTCGGTGGCGGACGCAAGGCCGAGTCGCTCGAACGGCACCTGGCCGAGCTGGGCGTGGACGGCAGCTCGGTGGTGCTCATCGGCGACTCCATCGACGACGCGGACGCCGCGCTGGCCGTCGGCGGCCGGGCGGTGCTCTACACCGGCGGCTTCACCGACCCGGCCCGGCTGCGCGCCTCCGGCCACCCGGTCGCCGACACCCTCACCGACGCGGTGGCACTGGCCACCGGCAAGGTCAGTTCCGCAGGTACGTGAGGACGGCAAGCACCCGCCGGTGCTGCTCGGTGTCCGGTGGGAGGGTGAGCTTGGTGAAGATGTTGCGCACGTGCTTCTCCACCGCGCCGTCGCTGACAACGAGGGCGCGGGCGATCGCCGTGTTGGACCGCCCCTCGGCCATCAGGGACAGCACCTCGCGTTCGCGCGGGGTCAGCTCGCGCAGCGGGTCGTCCCGGCGTCGGCGTGCGAAGAGCTGGCTCACCACCTCCGGGTCGAGCACAGTACCGCCGGCCGCCACCCGGCGCAGCGCGTCCAGGAACTCCTCGATAGCGGCCACCCGGTCCTTGAGCAGGTAGCCGATCCCGCCGCCGGACCCGCCCGCGGTGGCCAGCAGGTCGTCGGCGTACGACACCTCGACGTACTGGGAGAGCACCAGGATCGGCGTACGCGGCACCAGCCGGCGGGCCTCCACCGCCGCCCGCAGCCCCTCGTCGGTGTGTGTCGGTGGCATTCGGACGTCGACGATCGACACGTCCGGCCGGTGCTCCACCACCGCCTCGACAAGCGCGTCGCCGTCGCCGACGGCGGCCACCACCTGGTGCCCACTCTCGGTCAGCAGCCGCACCAGCCCTTCCCGGAGCAGGACGGCGTCGTCCGCGATCACGATGCGCATGGGTGTGGTGTCTACCACGTCGGGACTCCCGTGCGGGTCTCGATGCTCGCTCACAGTGGGAGATCGGCCCGGATCTCGGTGGGCCCACCGGTGGGGCTGATCACTGTCAGCTCGCCACCGGCAGCCCGGACCCGGTCGGCGATGCCGGCCAGACCGTGCCCCTTGGCCAGGTCGGCGCCGCCCTGCCCGTCGTCGCCCACCCGTACCTGGAGGTGGGTGCCGTGCCGGGTCACGGCGACAGTGGCCTCGGTGGCCCGGCTGTGCTTGGCGATGTTCGTCAGCGCCTCGGCCACCACGAAGTACGCGGTGTTCTCCACCGCCGGGTCGAGCCGCCCGCCGGGCGTGCCGAGCTGCGGGTCCACCTGTAGCTCGATGGGGATCAGCCCTCGGCCGGCGAGCGCGGCCAGGGCGCTGGGCAGCCCTCTGTCGACCAGGATCGGCGGGGCGATGCCCCGGGACAACGCCCGCAGTTCAGCGAGGGTGTCCCGGGTCTGGGTGACCGCCTCGTCGATGGTCCGGCCGGCGGCCTCCGGGTCGGAGGCGAGCTGGAGCCGGGCCCGGCTGAGGTCCATCGCCAGCCGGACCAGGCGCTGCTGGGGGCCGTCGTGGATGTCGCGTTCCAGCCGACGCAGGGCGGACGCCTCGGCGGACACGGCGGCGCGCTTCTGCTCCTCCAGCACTGTGATCCGGTCGCGCATCTCGGCCACCCCGGTCAGCATGGCCTTGGCGAAGCTGGCCTGGAGCAGCGCGCAGCCCCGGACCACGATCGGCAGCGTGATCAGGAAGAACACCCCGAGCGCGGTGTACAGCCCGATCCGGGCGGTTGTCGAGTCGCCCAGGCCGAGCAGTTGTGCCAGGTCGCTGTCTCCGTCGGCGTCGGCCTGGGGCAGCGCCCAGTCGTACGCCCAGTAGAGGGAGCCTGCGATCGCGGCGGCCCACCACACCAGGGTCACCACGAAGGTGCCCACCGCCGCGACCAGCCGCAGGATGCCGTGCGCAAGATCGAGCCAGGACTGGGCGTCCCGGATCGGTACGAAGATCCGCCGCCAGGCGTTCGCTCCCGCTTCGGGTAGCCGGTAGTGCGGCCGGATCCGGGGCTGCCGGAGGACTGCGGGCAGCCGCAGTCGCTCGATGTCGGCGAGCCCACGGGCGGCGTACAGGGTGCCGCTGAGGATCGGCAGGCCGATCACTGTGACCACCAGACCGACGCCGACCGCGAGGCCCACGACGAGGACGACGAAGCTGGCCACGGCCAGGGGGAGGCCGAGCAGCACGTACCCGGAGTCGACGAAGAGCTGGCGGGGAATGCTCGGTGCCAGCGTCCGGGGATCGCTGGCGGCGGTAGCGGCGGTCATGCCAAAAGGCTAGGCACCGAGGCTGCCCGTCCCCATCCCGAAGCCCAGCCTCTCTCCCGTAGTGCTGTCCCTACCCCGACCTCCTCCGGCGCGTCGATCTTGCATTTGTGGTCGCCAGATTGCCCGGTATGGGGCTACTGCGGGGGCAGCAACTGCAAGATCGCGGAGTTAGTGACGCACGGCGCGGAATTAGTCAGAGAAGTCGGGATTGAGCAATAATCGCCCCGAGCGGCCGACAGTCGGTCGGCTGCTGAATCGATCTTGCGAAAGGGAGGTGCTGGTGAGGCCGCGTCACGGGGCGACAAGATCGCGATTTGTGCACGTCTTCACAAGCGCCTACTCTGTAGTTCCGACGCGCCCTGCTAGCACAGCCGGCAATCTCGGTCGCCAGCGGGAGTCCACAAGCGGCCGACCTGCGACGTTGGCCGAGGATCGCACCGCACGGAGTCTCATGAGTCAGCACCGTCACCCAGGCGCGTCCGGCCGCGCCGGTGCCGTACCGACGCTCCCGGACCTACCCGAGGCGACCGTCGCTCGGCTCCCGGAGTACCTGCGCGCGCTCCACAACCTCGCCGACGCCGGCCACGAGACGGTCTCCAGCGAGGGCCTCTCCGCCGCCGCCGGGGTCAACTCCGCAAAGCTCCGCAAGGACCTCTCGCACCTCGGCTCGTACGGCACCAGGGGTGTCGGCTACGACGTCGCGTTGTTGATCGAACAGATCGAGTATGTGCTCGGGCTCACCCAACGTCGCGCCGTCGCTCTGGTGGGCGTGGGTAATCTCGGTCACGCTCTGGCCGGCTACGACGGCTTCGCGGGCCGCGGTTTCCGGATCGTGGCGCTGCTCGACGCCGACCCGTCCCGTGTCGGCGAAGAGATCAATGGGCTGACTGTCCGACATGTCGACGAGCTTCCGGCGGTCGCCGCTGCGGAATCGCTGGCCATCGGCGTGATCGCCACCCCCGCCGCGGCCGCCCAGAGCGTCGCCGACCAGCTTGTCGCGGTCGGCGTGACGAGCATCCTCAACTTCGCGCCGTGCGTACTCTCGGTGCCGGAGGGAGTCGACGTGCGCAAGGTCGACCTCGCCATCGAGCTGCAGATTTTGTCCTTCCACGAGCACCGCAAGGCGTCGCTGATCGCGCTGCCCGCCACCGGCGGGTCCGCCCTCACCGCTCTGCCGGGCGGGCTCGCGACCACCGACACCCAGGAGGCGATCGGCACGTGAAACTGCTTGTCGTCGGCGCGTCCTACCGGACCGCCCCGGTCGCCACGCTGGAGCAGCTGGCCGTACCCCCAGCCGACCTCACCCGCACCCTCGACCGCCTGGTCGCTCAGCCGTACGTGAGCGAGGCGGTGCTCGTCTCCACCTGCAACCGGGTGGAGGTCTACGCCGCCGTGTCCGGTTTCCACGGTGGGCTCGGCGACATCTGCGCCGTCCTGGCCGAGCAGGCCGGCTGCCAGCCGGCGGCGCTCGCCAGTCACCTGTACGTGCACTACGACACCGCAGCCGTGGACCACGTCTTCCGGGTCGCCAGCGGTCTCGACTCGATGGTGGTCGGCGAGGCGCAGATCCTCGGCCAGTTGCGTGACGCCTACCACTGGGCCAGCGGCGCCGACTCGGCCGGCCGTCTGCTGCACGAGCTGATGCAGCAGGCGCTGCGGGTCGGCAAGCGGGCCCACTCCGAGACCGGCATCGACCGGGCCGGCCAGAGCGTGGTCACCGCCGCACTGGAGCTGGCCGCCGGGCACCTCGACGGCGACCTCGCCGACCGTCCCGCCCTGGTGATCGGTGCCGGTGCGATGGGTTCACTCGGGGTGGCCACGCTGTCGCGCCTGGGTGCGGGGCCGCTCACCGTCACCAACCGGGGCCTCGACCGGGCCGTCCGGCTCGCCCAGTCGTACGGGGCGGGCGCCGCGCCGATGACCGAGCTGACCGACACCCTTTCCACAGTGGACATCGTAGTGGCCGCCACCGCGTCCGCTGAACCGGTCCTCACCCGCCAGGTGGTCACCGCCGCGCTTGCCGAGCGGGACCTGGGCCGGGGCCCGCTGGTCCTGCTCGACCTCGCCGTGCCGCGCGACGTCGAGGAGGGCGTCGCCGAGTTGCCCGGCGTCGAGGTGATCGACATCGACCGGATGGCAGGGCTGCTCGCCGACGGTCCCGCCGCCGCCGACACCGCCGCCGTCGAGCAGATCGTGCTCGGCGAGGTGGAGAGCTTCCTCACCTGGCTGCGCGGCGCCGACGTGGCACCCACCGTGGCCGCGCTGCGCGGCCGGGCCGACGACGTCGTCACCGCCGAGCTACGCCGGTTGGCCCAGCGTCGCCCCGACCTCGGCGACGACCTGCGCGCCGAGGTGGCCCGCACCGTGCACCGGGTGGTGCAGCGGCTGCTGCACCAGCCCACCGTCAAGGTCCGCCAGCTCGCCGCCGAGCCCGGCGGCGACCAGTACGCGGCACTGCTGCGTGAGCTGTTCGACCTTCAGGTGCCGCAGACCTCGCCGGTGGACACCGTCCCCGACGTGCTGACCCCCGACCTCGGTGCGGCGCTCGCGGGCGTCGACCCGACGGTCGGCGCGGACACCCCCGACCCCGCCCCGCCCACCGGAGGTGCCCGATGACCGCCCCCCTGCGACTCGGCACCCGGGGCAGCGCCCTGGCGATGGCCCAGTCCGGTCAGGTCGCCGAGGCGCTGACCGCCGCCACCGGCCGGCCGGTCGAGCTGGTCGAGGTGCTCACCGCCGGCGACCAGTCCAACGCGCCTGTACACCGGCTCGGCGTCGGGGTGTTCGTCTCCGCGCTGCGCGACGCGCTCACCGCCCGGACCATCGACTTCGCTGTGCACTCCTACAAGGATCTGCCCACCGCGAGCGACGGCGGGTTGCTCGTCGCGGCCGTTCCGCCCCGGCAGGATCCGCGCGACGCGCTGATCGCCCGCGACGGTCGGACGCTCACCGAACTGGCACCCGGGGCGACAGTGGGCACCGGCGCGCTGCGTCGCATCGCCCAGTTGAACGCCCTCGGCCTGCAACTTGAGGTCACACCGATCCGCGGCAACGTGGACACCCGCCTGGCCCGGGTGCTCGGCCCCGACGCCGACCTGGACGCCGTCGTACTGGCGCGGGCCGGGCTTGCCCGACTCGGTCGGGCCGATGTGATCACCGAGACGTTGGACCCGATGCTGATGCTGCCCGCACCCGCCCAGGGCGCGCTGGCCGTGGAGTGCCGGGCCGACGATCAGGACCTGATCGAGCTGCTCGCGCTGCTCGATCACGCACCGTCGCACGCCGCGGTCACCGCGGAACGCGCGTTGCTGGCAACCCTGGAGGCCGGGTGCAGCGCACCCGTCGCCGCCTATGCGGAACTCGCCGAAGGTGACACCGGCGATGAGATCTACCTGCGCGGGGCGGTGATCAGTCCGGATGGCACTCGTGACCTTCGGCTGTCCCGCACCGGAACGCCCGCCGACGCGGCGGAGATCGGTAAGGCACTCGCCGCCGAACTCCTCGAACTCGGCGCCGACTCGATCCTCGGCCACGAAGGACACACCGGCCCGGGGACCCAGGAATTTGGGAGCACAGAATGACCCGCACCCGTAAGCCCGTCGGTCGTATCGCATTCGTCGGGGCGGGCCCCGGTGACCCGGGCCTGCTGACCCGTCGGGCGCACGACGCCCTGGTAGACGCCGACCAGGTCATCTACGACCGGGGAGTCCCCGACTCCCTGCTCGCCGTCGTACGCGCCGAGGCCAGGGACGACGCCCAGTTCACGCCTGCCGAAGGCGCACCGGGGGACGTGGCGAAGGTGTTGATCTCCGCTGCCCGGTCCGGGCTGAACGCGGTGCACCTGGTGGCCGGCGACCCGTTCGGCCACGACTCGGTGGTCAAGGAGGTGCAGGCGGTGGCCCGCACCGCCGCCCACTTCGAGGTCGTGCCCGGTGTCGGCCAGGCCGAGGGCGTGGCCACCTACGCGGGTGTTCCGTTGCCTGGCGTGCGTACGGCCGCCGACGTCGAGGACGTCACAGCGCTGGACTTCGAGGCGCTGGCCGCTGCCGTCGGTCGGGGTTCGCTCGCGCTCGCTGTGGACGCCGGTGATCTCGCCGCCGTCCGGGACGGTCTGCTGGCCGCCGGGATCGACGGCACCACGGGCGTCGGGGTGACCGGCGACGGCACCGGCGAGACCCAGTACACGACGACGTCGACAGTTGACAGCTTCGTGGCCGCCGCGCTCGGCTTCACCGGCCGGGTGGTGCTCACCATCGGTGCCGGTGTGGGGCAGCGCGACAAGCTGAGCTGGTGGGAGAACCGCCCGCTGTACGGCTGGAAGGTGCTCGTACCGCGTACCAAGGAGCAGGCCGGCGCGATGAGCGCCCGGCTGCGGGCGTACGGGGCGATCCCGTGTGAGGTGCCGACCATCGCTGTCGAGCCGCCGCGTACCCCGGCGCAGATGGAGCGGGCCGTCAAGGGCCTTGTCGACGGCCGGTACGCCTGGGTGATCTTCACTTCGGTCAACGCGGTCCGCGCGGTCTGGGAGAAGTTCGCCGAGCACGGGCTGGACGCCCGGCACTTCGGCGGCGTCAAGATCGCCTGCATCGGCGAGGCCACTGCGGACGCGGTCCGCGCGTTCGGCATCCAGCCGGAGCTGATCCCCGCCGGGGAGCAGTCCTCCGAAGGGCTGCTTGCCGAGTTCTCGCCGCACGACGAGATCCTCGACCCGGTGGGCCGGGTGCTGCTGCCGCGCGCCGACATCGCCACCGAGACGCTCGCCGCCGGGCTCACCGAGCGCGGCTGGGAGGTCGACGACGTGACCGCGTACCGGACGGTGCGGGCCGCGCCGCCGCCCGCCGAGATCCGGGACGCCATCAAGTCGGGCGGATTCGACGCCGTGCTCTTCACGTCCAGCTCGACAGTGCGCAATCTCGTCGGTATCGCGGGGAAGCCGCACGCCCGTACCGTTGTTGCTGTGATCGGGCCCAAGACGGCGGAGACCGCGACGGAGTTCGGCCTGCGGGTCGACGTCCAGCCGCCGCACGCCTCGGTGCCCGACCTGGTGGAGGCGCTCGCCGCCTACGCCGTCGAGTTGCGCGAGAAGCTGGCCGCCATGCCAGCCAAGCAGCGCCGCGGCTCGAAGGTGCAGGGGCCGACCGCCCTGCGCTTCCGGTAGCCGTCCGAGGAGGCCGAACATGTCGTACCCCGAGATCCGGCCACGCCGGCTGCGCCGCACCCCGGCGATCCGGCGGCTGGTGTCCGAGACCCGGGTCGACCCGGCCGAGCTGATCGTCCCGATGTTCGTCAAGGAGGGGCTGACCGAGCCCCGGGCCATCGCGTCGCTCCCGGGGGTGCTCCAGCACTCCCGGGACTCGCTGCGCAAGGCTGCCGCCGAGGCGGTCCAGGCCGGTGTCGGCGGGATCATGCTCTTCGGGGTGCCCGAGCGGCGTGACCCGACAGGCTCCGGCGGCATCGACCCGAACGGCATCCTGAACGTCGCCATCCGCGACGTGGTGGCCGAGGTGGGCGACAACACCGTAGTGATGGGCGACCTGTGCCTGGACGAGTTCACCTCGCACGGGCACTGCGGGCTGCTCACCCCCGGCGGTGAGGTGGACAACGACGCCACCCTGGCCGCGTACGCCGAGATGGCGGTGGCCCAGGCCGCCGCCGGGGTCGGCGTGGTCGGGCCGTCCGGCATGATGGATGGCCAGGTCGGCGTCATACGCCGGGCGCTCGACGCGGCCGGCTACCAGGACGTGGCAGTGCTGGCGTACGCCGTGAAGTACGCCTCGGCGTTCTACGGTCCGTTCCGGGACGCTGTGGAGTCGGCGCTGGAGGGCGACCGACGCACCTACCAGCAGGACCCGGCCAACCTGCGCGAGTCGCTGCGCGAGGTGGCGCTTGACGTCGCCGAGGGCGCCGACATGGTGATGGTCAAGCCGGCGCTGCCGTACCTCGACGTGGTGTCGGCGGTCCGGGCCGCGGTGGACGTCCCGGTCGCCGCCTACCAGGTCTCCGGGGAGTACGCGATGGTCGAGGCGGCCGCCGCGAACGGCTGGATCGACCGCGAGCGGGTGATTCTGGAGACGCTGACCTCGATCAAGCGGGCCGGAGCCCAGATCATCCTCACGTACTGGGCGGTCGAGGCCGCCCAGCTCCTGCGCGAGCGATACTGACCCCGAGGTCCGACCCCGGCCACGCTGTCTTCCGAGCGTGTGGGGGCGGTACCGGCTCGCGCACGGTTAGCGCGTCCTGACCGGGTATCCCGTCGACGGGCGGTGCGGTAGAGATTCCCGGACGTGCCGGCCCGCGGACCGACCGACCTGTGGACCCACCGGCAATAACGGCTTGCGGAGCGTAACCACATGACGAGCCGCCACCACGCCTCCTCCCGCCTTTGCTTTGCACCCATGACAGCGACGCTCACCCTCCGCTTTCGGCGCATATTGAGCTGCAGAGCAAAGGGGGCGGGCGTGGGGTGGTGTGTCTGCTGACGAGGATCGGAGCCTTCCTGGTCAGTCCGGTGGTGGGCCTGGCCTGGTCTGGCTGCCCGACGGGGGCAGCGTGCAGCCCTGTGACGCGCTGTAGCGGCGGCGTAATTGGCGCCGCAAGCACGGAAAGTTACCCGCCGAGCCGCAGGCGTTGTCCACAGGTCAGCTAGTTGTCCACAGGCCCGGCAAGCGGGATTGCGGCCAACTCCACCAGGCGGGACGGTGGCGGCATGAGTGATTCGTCTGCCGCACCCGAGCCGGCCCTCCTCACCGAGCCCTCCGATGCGCCTTGGCCGGCCGCCGGCATCGTTCGGGCGGTCCGCCGTCGCGCCGACCTGAGCCAGCGCGAGCTGGCCAGGTGGGCGGGTGTGCACCATGCCACCATTGGCCGAATCGAGGCCGGCCGCATGGTGCCGAGCATCGTCCTGCTCCGGCGCATCATCGGTGTGGTGGGCTGCCGGCTGGCCGTGGTGGACGAGTTCGGCCGGGTGCTGAAACCGATGCGGGACTGGCAGGACACGTACAACGGCGCCGAGCGTCGCTACCCGTCGCACCTCGACACCATTCTCGACCCTGAGCTGGGTGAGTGGTGGGCGGACATCTACGGGCTGGCCCGCCCGCCTGAGACGTTCTACCGCGACCGGGCAATTCGGGACGCGATGCGGCGCCTTAGCCAGTGGGAGGTGCGTGTGGCCCAACACCGGCACCTGCCCCGACCGCCGTGGCCCCCGCGCGGGGTGGTCTGACCTTGACACCAGTGAGGCCCGCCGGTCCGGAACGGACCTGCGGGCCTCACCGGGAACGCGCGACGTCAGTCGTCGTTGGTGATGGTGCCCACCGCCAGTGGATCGGCCAGGCGCAACCCGGGCACACCCGCCACCAGCAGCGTCAGCTTCTCGTCCGACTCCCGCTTGCGGTCACCGCGCACGGTCACCGGGAAGGCGACCGACGTCTGCCCGGCGGCAAGGGTCCGGCAACCGACGTACGGGTCGAAGTCCGAGCCGACCTGCGCGGTCACACCGACGGTGGCGGCGCAGACCAGCACCGGCTGGGACAGCGGCCGGGACACGGTGGCGGTGAAGGTGAGCTGCCGGGTTCCCTGGTTGCCCTCGACCACAGCCGTGTCGGCCACCGTCAACGACGCCCGCGAGCGGAACCGGGCCACCTGCGGGTCGTGGTCGCTGGAACCGCGCGACCCGTCAGCTGTGAACTCCGCCGGCCAGTCGGCGTTGATGTGCGCCGCCCGCACCTGCACCAGATCGCCGTAGAGCGCGTCGTTGACGAACAGATGGTCGAGCGTCTGCGCCTGCCCCTCGAAGCTGTACGAGTAGGCCGACGACGGCACGTCCGCGACCAGGTTGTCCCACAGGTTGTGCAGGCCCGCCTCGTACAGCGGGGCGAGCTGGTCCGACGGGGTGGGCTGGCTGCCCGTCGCGATCGGGTCGTCCGGACGCGGGAAGACGTTCAGGTCCCCGCCGTACACCACACGCGCGTGCGCGTCGGACGCCTCGATGGCGGTGACGATCGCCGCGCCGTACGCCGCCTGCTCCCGACGCTGCCCCACCCGGCTGTCGGGGCCGGAGGAGTAGTGGTTGCTCAGCGCGTACAGGGTGAACCGCTCGGTCGAGCCGGGTGCCGCGGCCACGCTGAACTTGCCCAGCTGGGGAGCGCGGGTGAAGACGTTGTTGCCGTCCCGCCCGGTGGAGGTGTCCACGTCTGCCGGCAGCACCGCGTTGAGGGCCTTCGGGTTCTGCACGTCGGCGTTGCCCGGCAACCCCGCAGCGCGGTACTGGACGGTCGGCGCCGACCCCAACAGCGGGTCGCCAGCCGTCGCTGCGGCAAGCGAGAGCCTGTCGGTGCGGTACAGGAAGGCAGCGGTGATGCCGCGGGCGTCCGCGCCGGTCCGGTCATAGGCAGCGGCGTACGCCGGCCCGCCGGCCGCCGCCACCGCGAGCGCCAGCTCCTGGATGCTGTCCGGCGCGCCGTCGGCGTTGTCGGTGTCACCGCAGGCCAGCACCGTCCCGGACACCGTGCAGATGTCCTGGTCCTCGGCCTCCTGCACCAGGATCAGATCCGGTGCGTGCAGATCCTTGACGATCTGGTCGGCGAGCGCGGTCAGGTGCTCCCGGTAGTCCGCCTCGCTGCTCGGCACGTAGTCGAACGGCGGGGTGACGCCGGTGCAGCCGGCGTTACCGGCGAAGTCGCAGCCGTCGAACGGGTCATCGCGGTAGTCGTACAGGTTCTCCACGTTGTAGGTGGCGACCGCCAGCTCCTGCGAGCGGTCGGCAGGCTTCGGCGGGCTGTTCCGCGACGGGTCGGCCCCGGCGGCGAAGTCCGCCTGCTCGACCTGCACGCCGTACTTCTCGAACGAGTAGTAGACGCCGCCCACCGCGTCCGCGCGCAGCGTGTCGAACGTGCGTACCGGGGGGAGCAGCGCGGCGCTGTCCCCGGCGGTGGCCTTCACGCCCATGCTGCCCAGCAGCACGCGCTGCCCGTTGCCGTCGTCGAAGCGCCGGGTCGGGTCGTTGTCCAGCGGGTGCGAGTCCCGGAAGACCCGCCGGGCGTACGGGTCGGCGCGGTCCAACAGCGGGTCGTCCCGGTCGACCACCCACAGCTCGGCGTCGGCTGTGGACGAGAAGACGTCCCGGCCGCTCACCGCGCCGCTGCCCGCGCGTACCCGCATCCGGGAGCCCTCGTGCCGCTCCCAGAAGCGCTGCGCGTCGGTCAACTCGACGGGCGGCACCGCGTCGGTCACCGCGACCGCCGAGTTCACATCCAGACCGGTGGCGATCCGGCGGACCAGCGAGGCACCGGAGAGCTGGGTGAAGTTGAAGTACTCCGACACCCGTGCCCGGAGCACCACCTCGTCGCCGACCGTCGGCACATAGCCGCCGATCAACGAGGTGAACGTGCCCATGAACACGAAGATGCCGTCGGAGCTGGTCGGGTCGCCGTCGGTGTCACCGGTGCGGCTCTGCAGGAAGAAACCATGCTGCTCCGCCCCGGCCGACGTACGCGCCCGGGTCAACTGGGTGATCACGCCGCGTACGTCGTACATCGTGCTGCTCGTGCCGTTGCCGCTCGCCGGCGCGAGCGGTGACCGGTCGGTCGGCCCCGACTCGGCGTCGGTGGTCGGGCCCTGCACCTCGCCGACTGTCAGCTCCCGGGTGACCTGCACGGCAAGCGCGCAGCTCGCGCTGCCGCCGTCCGCGTCGGTCGCGGTGACGGTGACGGTGTACGCCCCGGCGGCGAGGTCGGCGCTCGTGCCGATCGTGGCGCGGGCGGTGCCGCCAACCCCGTCGGCGGGGGTGACAGCGGTACGGGTGATCGACCCGGTGGCCGGCGTCGGGCTGACCCCGGTCACCGCCAGGTCGACGATCGTGTCGTCCGGGTCGGTGGCGGTGACCTCACGGGTCGCCGCGGTTCCCGAGGCCGTCACCAGCGGTCCGCCACAGGTCAGCGTGGCCGGTACGTCGACCGGGCCGCCGTCGTCCACGGTGTGCGCGCCGAGCCCGTCGAACGTGTCGACCGGGAAGCCGGCCCACTGCGCGGCCGGGTCGAACGGATCCGACGGGTCGGTGTCACCAGCGGTCACCGACGGCAGCCGGCGCAGCGTGTTGTCGGCAGTGCTGGTGACGCCGGCACCCCATTCGGTGCCGGGGTCGACGCCCACCTGGCCGATCGAGTCGAGCACTGCGGCACCCCGGCGCAGCACGATCGCGTCGTCGCCGTTGAACAGGCCCGCACCGGTGGTCTGGTCGGCCTGGGCGAGGATCGCGGCTCCGGCCGAGGCGCTGGCGAACACGAACACGTCCCCGGCTGCGACGCTCCCGGTCAACGCGATGGTGGTCGCCGTGGTGGAACCGTTGAAGTAGAGCTGGAGCTGGTAGCCGCCAGCGGCCAGGTCAATGGCCGCGCCGGTGCCGTTGAACAGCTCGATCGCCTTGTTGTTCGACGAGCCCTCGACGTACTCGGAGATGAAAAGGTCGGTGGGCGCGGCGCTGGCCGCGGTGGGTGCGACGCCGAGAGCCGCGACGGTCACAGCGGCGGTGGCGGTCGCGAGCACAGCCATGGTGCGGCGCGGGCGCATAGGGCCTCCACGATGGGTGGACAGGAGTCAACGCACGTTAAGGTGCGCGGCTGTCCACCGTCCATCCCTCATTGGACAGTTTCGTGAATTCCTCAGCGCGGCGGATCGAGCCGGTGCACCAACTCGGCGACATCGACGCTGTATTCGCACCAGTCCCGGTCGGGCCGGTAGCCAAGCTCCGCATTGACCTTGAGCATGGCCTCGTTGGCCTGCGCGTTCCAGGTCTGCACCTCGGCCAGCTCAGGCTCGGCGGAGCGCAGCTCCAGCAGCATCCGGGCCTTGATCGCCCGGTCGATGCCGTAGCCCCTGTGACTCTGCACGACGATCGTGTCGTACTGGTCGGCGCGGGTCGGGTGCTGTGCCGGCACCACCACCTCGGTCAGCCCCGCCACCTCGCCGCTCTGCTCATGCTGTGCGAGCACGATGTACGGCTTCATGCCCCGGCGGTGCAGGGTGTTCAAGCTGTCCCGGAGCCGCTCGGGGTCGTACGAGCTGGGGCGCAGCTCGCCGTCGTCCACGTCGCGCACCTCGGCCTTGGCCCGCGCGTACGACTCGATCAGGTCGTCCGGTGGGCCGCCAGGGCAGAACTCCAGGTGATAGCCCGAGCCGAGCCCGTTTGCCATCTCGGTCAACTCGGCCCAGTCGACAGTGGCCAGGTCGAGCACGCTGCGCGTCTCCACGTACTCCTTGGTGAAGCCGAGCGACTCGTAGAAACCCACCGCCGGCGTGTCGCCGACCACCTCGACGCCGATCGACTGGAAGCCCTCCTGGTAGACCCGCCGGGCGGCCCGCAACACCAGGTCACGGCCGAGACCGGTGCGGCGTACGGACGGGTGGACCAGCACCTCGATCACGCCGATGTCACCGAGGAGCAGCACATGCACCTGCCCGAGGACCGCGCCAGGCTCGTCAGGGCCGGTCGGCTCGGCCTGGGCGATCCAGGAGATTCGCCGTTCGCCGGGCATCACCTCAGCGAGGTATTCCCGCAGGGAGGTCTCCCGCCAGGGCGGGTCCTGCGGAAGATCGGCCGCCAGAACCGCGTTCAGCGTGGACAGCAACGACGCGATCTCGGCGGACGACGCGGTCCTGGGGTCCCACTCGCGCACCATCACTCGTCTAGCTTGCCGCTAACAGCTGTCCGGGGGAAGTGTCCAGTTCTCCAATGTATGCGGACGATCACTTCACGTGCGGCTGGCTTGTCCGTATCGGTTCGCCGTGTCGTAGACGGCCTGGGCGTACCGGCGTACGTCGTTGTACGACAGGATCGCGTTCCACCAGTCGCCAGGGATGCTGAGATTCCGGCCGCCCTTGCACAGGTAGTTGCCGGCCGCCAGCGCGGCGTCGTCCAGGTCGTGCGGGTTCTTGACGCCGTCGCCGTCGGCGTCTGCGCCGATCTCCTGCCAGGTGGTCGGGATGAACTGCATCGGCCCGATCGCGCGGTCGTAGGTGGTGTCCTTGTCGAGCACCCCACGGTCGGTGTCGATGATCCGCATCCGGCCGCCGTTGCCGTCCAGCGGCAAACCGATGATCTCCGGCAGCGCCCTGCCGTCCGGCCCGAGCCTCGCGCCGTTGGCCGAGCCGTGGCCGGACTCGACCTGACCGATCGCGGCGAGCGTGGTCCAGCTCAACGCGCAGCTGCGGTTGGTCTGGGAGAGCACCCACTCGGCGTACCCGTACGCCTGCATGGCGACCGGGGGGATGCCGACCTTTGCGCCGACCTGCTGAGCCCAGCCGGCCAGGGCGTCCGAGGGGCGGCCACCGCCGCCCGGCAGCCCACCGCCCGGCCCACCTGGCAACCCACCGCCGGGCAGCGGGGCGGTGGGGAGCGGGCCGGTGGGCAGCGGAGCGGTCGGCAGTGCCCCCGTCGGTAGGGGGCCGGTGGGCGCCAGGCCGGGCGGTGTCAACCGTGGTACGGCCCTGGTCGGCGGGACCGAGGCGTCGACGGCCACGGGCCGGGGCGCGCGGATGGTCGCGGGAACGAGCAGCGCACCCGCCGCGGCCGTCGCCGCCACGAGAGCCAACAGGAAGAGGCCGGGAAGAGCGAGTCGGCCGCTGGGCCGGCGCGACCAGTCGCGGGTCACCTGAACGGCGGTCGCCGCGGCCTGGCGCGGGGGCAGGCGAACAGCGTGCGCGAACGGCACGCGTCGCCGCCGGCCACTCTGGGGCGCCGGCGGGACGGCCACGCCGTCCACGATGGTCGCGGCCGGGCCCGCGACGGTGGCCGCTTTCGGGTCCGCGACGGTGGTCGTCTTTGGGTCCGCGACGGTGGTCGTCTTTGGGTCCGCGACGGTGGTCGTCTTTGGGTCCGCGACGGTGGCATCCGTCGGCGGGGAGTCGGTGACGGTCGCGCCGCTCGCCGGGCCGGCGTCGCTGGTCGGGATGGTTGCCGGGTCGGCCGCGTCGGCCGCTGGGGCGGCGTCGCGGGTCGGGCTGGTCTTGGCGTCCGGTCTTCTGCCGCTCAACCAGGGCCGGCGAGGGCGGGGCACGACCCGGGCCGCCGGGTCCGGTGCCGCTCCCGAGCCTTCGAGCGGGCCGTCCAGCGGCGCGGCGGGTCGCAGCGGTCGCACACGCGTCTCGTCCTCGCCGTCCACCACCCGTCGAGTATCACTCATGTCCCCGGTGGGCGTCAGGTCCACGTACCCTGGTTGTCATGCCCCGGTACGAGTTCCGTTGCCGCGCCTGCGGCGACACTTTCGAGGTCAACCGCCCGATGGTCGAGGCCGGCGCGCCGGCTGCCTGCCCGCAGGGTCATGCCGACACTGTCAAGCTGCTGTCCGCTGTGGCGGTCACCGGCCGCGGTGCCGGCGGTTCCGCCGGTGGTGTGCCCGCGCCCGCCGGAGGTGGCTGCTGCGGCGGCGCCTGCGGCTGCTGATCGGCCGTTCGCGTCCGACCGGTGGGCGGGCCTTGCCGGGAGCGGGCCCGAGTGGCACCTTGAGGCGGCACGTGCCCGGCCGTTCTCACGATGCGTGACTGCTCGGACTCAGGCAGCATGAACCCGACGTTACGGGCGGAGGTTCCACGCATGTCGCCACGGATCCAGCTCCCGAGCGGTTGGGTGACCTTCGTGTTCACCGACATCGAGGGCTCGACCCGACTGGCCCAGCTGCTTGGCGCGGACTACCGTCCGGTGCTCGCCGAGCACCGCCGGTTGTTGCGTCGTACGCTCGCCGCCACCGGTGGCGCGGAGCTGTTGACCGAGGGCGACTCATTCTTCCTGGCCTTCGACGACGCGGCGGCGGCACTGACCGCGTGCCTGACGGCCCAGCGGGCTCTGGCGAGTCACGACTGGCCCACGGCGGAGGCCGCCCCGCGGGTGCGGATGGGCCTGCACACCGGTTACGCCGAGCCGGGCGACGGGGAGTACGCCAGCCCCGAGGTGCACCGCGCCGCGCGGGTTGCCGCGGCGGCGCACGGCGGGCAGGTGCTCTGTTCGGCGTCGACTGCCCGCCGGGCCGACCCGTTGCCGCCCGGTGCCACACTGCTCGACCTGGGCCTGCACCGACTACGCGGCTTCGACGACCGGGAGCGGCTGTTTCAGCTCGTCGCACCGGGGCTGGAGCGGCAGTTCCCTCGTCCCCGCACCGCCGACGCTGTGGCGCACAACCTGCCTACCCAGGTGACGTCGTTCGTCGGCCGGCAGGTCGAACGCGCCGAACTGAGTCGGCTGGTGGAGCAGCATCGACTGGTCACAGTGCTGGGCGCGGGTGGCGCGGGCAAGACCAGGCTGGCCGTCGAGCTGGCCGGTGGGGTCGTCGAGGCGTACCCGGACGGGGTGTGGTTCGTCGACATCGCGGCGGTGACCGACCCGGGGCTGGTGGCGTTCGCGGTCGCCGCCGTGCTCGGGCTGCGACCCGAGCCGGGCCGGCCCATGATGGACACCCTCGTGGAGTACGCGGCCGGCCGCCGGATGCTCGTCGTGCTGGACACCTGCGACGCGCAGCCGTCCGCCTGCGCCGAGGTGATCTCGCGGCTGCTGTCCGGCGGGGGCGGCGTGCGGGTGCTGGCGACCAGCCGCGAATCGTTCAGCCTGCCCGGTGAGGTCGTGTGGCGGATTCCGCCGCTCTCGGTCGACCCGCGTCCGGACGGCGCGGAGAGCGACGCGGTGGCGTTGCTGCTGGACCGTACGGCGGCGGCGCGCGGCGGCCGGCAACCGGAGGCCGCCGAGTCGGCCGATCTGCGCCGTGTGGTGCAGCGGTTGGACGGGCTGCCGCTCGCCATCGAGTTGGCGGCGGCCCGGCTGCGGGTGCTCTCGGTAGGTCAGCTCGCCGAGCGGCTGGAGGACGTGCTCGGCACGTTGGACGCGGGTCGGGAGGATCCGGAGCCGCCGCCGGTGGAGCGGGGCTGGTCGGGTAACCAGCAGGACACCGTGGACCTGGTGGCGGCGGCGATCGGTACGCCACCGCCCACCCCGGCGAGCAGGGCTGTGCAGCGTTCCGCCACCGAACGCCACCTGACGATGCAGGCCACAGTCACCTGGTCGTACCGGACGTTGGGCCCCCGGGCCGCGCGGCTGCTGCGGTGGCTTGCCGTGTTCGCCGGGCCGGTGGACCTTCCGACCGTGGAGTGGCTGCTGGGGGACGACCCGCTGGATCCCCTGTCGGTGCTCGTGGACAAGTCGATGGTGCTTGCCGAGCCGCGTGCGACCGGCAGTTCGTACCGGATGCTCGACCCGATCCGCGCGTACGCGGCGCGACGGCTGGTCGAGGCCGGTGAGGAACAGGCGGCCCGGGACCGGCACGTGGCCTGGTCGGTGCACGCGTTGGAGCGGGCGCATCTGGGCCCGGACGGCCGGCCGGTGACGCTGTCGCTGTACACGCTGGACCCGCTCGCCGACGAGCTGCGGGCCGCGCTGCGGTGGTGCGCGACCGGCGGCAGCGCCCGTGCCGGCCTGCGGCTGGCCGGGGGCCTGGACCAGTGGTGGCGCGAGCGTGGGCTGGCCCGGGAGGGGCGGCTCTGGCTGTTCCGGCTGTACGGGCGGATCGCCGAGACGGGCGAGCGGATTCCGGAGGCGGAGCTGGCGGCGGCGTACCACATGCATTCGCTGCACGCCGGTGCCGACGGGGAGTTCGCCGAGGAGCTGCGCTACTCGCAGCGGGCGGAGGCGGCGGCGCGGCAGGCCGGTGACGCCGGGCTGCTGGCCCGGGTGCTCGCCGGCCGGGCGGCGCCGCTTGTCGACATGGGGCAGTTCGTCGAGGCCGAGCGTGTGTGCCGGGAGGTCATCGACTGGGCACACGGGCAGGACGTCGTCGGCGAGGCGCTGTTCGCCGTGTTCAGCCTCGCCCAGTTGCTGTGGCGGCGTGGCGAGCTTGAGGAGGCGGCCGAACTGCTCGGGGCGGCGCGGCCGGTGGAGGCGGCGCGGCCTGTGGAGCGGGGCCGGCGTTCGGTGGACATGCTGCTCGGGATGGTCGCGTTGGCCCGGGGCGACGTGATCGCCGCGCACGAGCATCTGCTTGTGGCGTTGCGTTCCCGGATGTACCACGGCTACCACGGCCGAGCGTGCGACACGTTGAACGCGATAGCTGTGCGCTGCGCGCTGAGTGGGGAGCGGACGACCGCCGCCCGGTTGTTCGGGGCGGCGCAGGTGACGCGGGCGAGCATGCGGGGTACGCCGGGCATCTACGGCGGCTACTGGGCCGACCAGCAGGCGGAGTTGCGCGGGGTGTTGGGTGACGCGGCGTTCGACGACGCGTACGGCGAGGGTGCCGAGTTGGGGTTGGACGAGGCTGTCGCGCTGGCGCTCGACGTGGAACACCCGGACCTGGCGGCGGATTCGACACGCTTCAGCACCATGCCGGCGGCCTCCGCGCCCCAGCAGGCCGGTGCGGAGCAGGATCGGCGTCCGGCCGGTCGCACCGAACGGGCCTGATCGTCACGCCGGATCCCGCAGGAGATGGTGCCGCTGGCGATCTTCGGTGCGGCCATCCGGTATCGCTGAATGGCCGCACCGAAGAGTGGGGCGATGCTCAGCGGGCGGCGGCGCGGGCTTCGGCGTCGGCCTTCATCCGGGCAGCGCGGTCGATGTCCGCCTGCTGGACGGCGGCGACCGACCCGAAGATGTTGACCGCCTGGTAGTAGGTCCAGGCCAGGCTGTTGCAGGCCGGACGGACGACCGCGTTGTACGTGGCGCAGACCCGCTTCAGGTCGGCGTAGAAGGCGTTGTCCAGGCGGGCCTTGTTGCCGGAGAACTGCCCGACGGCCTTGTAGTTGCGGTAGCCGAAGTCGTGCCGGTAGCAGCTCAGGTTGAAGGTGAACCCGAGCGGGTTGTCCGGGCTCGACGAGCAGTAGTCGGTGGACCAGTTGAAGTTGTAGTCGGCCCAGGGTGCCCTGTTGACCCGGGCGCTGTTCCACGAGTTGTAGCTGGACGCGCTTGTCTGCGTCCAACTGGACAGCACCGACAGCTTCTGCTGGGGGGTGACGGCTGCGGCGGGGGAGGCGACAGCGAGGCTGGCGAGCAGTGCGAGCGCGCCCGAGGCGAGCATTGTGGTGAGACGTCGGGGCACGGGTGACCTCCGCGGGGGTGAGCGGGGATGTTACCGGCGGGTTACCGGGTGTCGACAAGTCTCGATCAACTGATCAACTTGTCGGTATGCGTCCCACCAACTATTGGTGACATGCGTCGAAACAGACGAATGCCCCGGGTGCCGTGGCACCCGGGGCAGTTCAGCAGAATCGTACGGTCAGCGGAGGACGAAGGCCGGCGGGCTGGCCGGGCTCTCGTTGGCGGTCCGGTCCAACGCGGTCACCTGGTAGGTGTAGCGCTGGCCGGGCTCGGCCGACGTGTCCACCCAGGACTGCGCTCCGGGCGTGGCCCGGACGGTGTCGATCAGGTGGGCGGCGTCCGCGATGCCGCACCGGCCCGGCAGCGTGGTGCCGTCGAATCGGTAGATCGCGTACGAGGTGGCAGTGCCCAGCGGCCCGACGCCGTCGGCGGGCTGACGCCAGGTCAACCGCACCCCGTCGGCCTCCCGGACGGCCTTGGTGACCACCGGGAAGAGCAGCGGCTTGGCGGGCAGGTGCTGCATTGCCGGCACCAGCGCCGGCCGGGAGTAGTGCTCGGCGGCGTAGATGTCGGTGGCGCCGAGCCGGTTGGCCCGGACCTGCACGGCCGAGAAGTGCACATTGCCCTGCACCTCGGGGTACGACCGGTTGAGCGTCAGATGATCGGACAGCTCGCGCGGGTTCTGCCAGAACGGCCCGTACGCCGGGTCGCCGCTCTTGTAGTCGGCTTGGCCGATGTAGAGCTGCACGCGGGTGCCGCGTACCGTCTCGGCCCACCACGGGACCAGCCGCGCGTAGTCGGCGGCCGGGTACTGGCCGATGTACCAGTAGAGCTGCGGCACCACGTAGTCGATCCACTCCTGCTTGATCCACTTGCGGGTGTCGGCGGAGATGATGTCGTACGACTGGCTGCCGGTCGTGTCCGAGCCGAGCGGGTCAGCGGTCTGGTTGCGCCAGATGCCGAACGGGCTGACCCCGAACTTCACCCACGGCTTCGCCGCCTTGATCTTGGCGTTCATCTCCTGGATGAGCAGGTTGATGTTGTCCCGCCGCCAGTCCGCCCGGTCGGTGAAACCCCTGTTGTGCGCGGCGAAGGTGGCGTCGTCAGGCACCTGGTAGGTGCCGCTGGGGTAGGGGTAGAAGTAGTCGTCGAAGTGGACCCCGTCGACGTCGTACCTCTTGACCGCGTCCATCATCGCGGTCTGGACGAACTCGCGTACCTCGGGAATGCCGGGGTTGTAGTAGAGCCGGCTGCCGGCGACGCCGGCCGGCGGGTACGCGAAGGTCCAGTCCGGGTGCTGCTGCGCCGGGTGGCCGGGCGCGAGTTGCGTGAGGTCCGCGCCGGCACCACCGGGGGCCGGCATGGAGACGCGGTACGGGTTGAACCAGGCGTGGAACTCCAGGTTGCGGCGGTGCGCCTCGGCGACGAGGAACGCCAGCGGATCCCAACCGGGGTCCTGGCCACGGACGCCGGTCAGGTACTCCGACCAGGGCTCGTGCGGCGACGGCCAGAGGGCGTCCGCGGTCGGCCGGACCTGGACCACGACGGCGTTGTGGTTGAGTCGCTCGGCGAGGTCGAGCAGGTCGCGGTATTCGGCCTGCTGGGCGGCGACCCGGTCCGGGCTGCTCTGGGAGCCCTTGCTGGGCCAGTCGATGTTGACGACCGACGAGATCCACATTGCCCGGAACTGCCTCTTCGGCGTGGCCGGATCGGTGACGCAGGTGGTGGTCGAGGAGGTCTCCACGCTCGCCGGGGCGGCGCTGGCGGGAGTGGCGGCGACGAGCGTGCCGAGCAGGGCAGTGACCAGCCCGGCAGCTCCTAGTCGAGGTGCTTTCATGCGGTGTGTCCCTTCGTTGGGGCTACCGGTGCTCCGAGCGACAGGTTCGGCAAGATTCGCCGCTGCCTATTTGTCGCTGGAAGGAAATTTTCACACTCCGGCCCACCGCCGCAAGGGGTTCACACCACATCTGGCCGACAGTCGGAGTTCGGGGTGTCCGGCGTCGATTGCCGGGTTGCCGCCCGTGATGTTTCGCATACCGAACGTCAGATTTCCAGAGCGGTTGACGGTACCGGTCGGTGGGTAGCAACGCCGGTCACCGGCCGCCACGGGGGTGGTCGCGCGGTGGGAGGGGTGAGCGCATGTCGATGCTGCGAACCAAACCAATCAAGGACGTCATAGCCCAGGGCGAAGCCGACGGCAGCGAGGGCCAGCTGGGGCTCAAGCGGCGGCTCGGCGCTGTCGACCTCACCGGCGTCGGCATCGGCATCGTGATCGGCACCGGCATCTTCACGCTCACCGGCATCGAGGCGCGCGACAGCGCCGGACCGGGCGTGGTGATCTCCTTCGGCATCGCCGGGGTGGTCGCCCTGCTCGCCGCCCTCTGCTACGCCGAGTTGGCCTCCAGCGTGCCGACAGCCGGCAGCGCCTACACCTACGCGTACGCGACGATGGGCGAGATCGTCGCCTGGATCATCGGCTGGGACCTGCTGCTGGAGTTCGCGCTCGGCGCGGCGGTGGTGGCCCGAGGCTGGTCCGGCTATCTCGCCGAACTGCTCGACCTGCCGACCCGGTGGTTCGGCGAGGAGGGCAGCACTGTCAACATCGGCGCGATCGCCGTCGTGCTGATCCTCGGCGTCGTGGCGATCGTCGGTATCCGCGAGTCCGCCCGGATCACCAACCTGCTGGTGCTGGTCAAGGTGTCCATCTGCGTCTTCGTGGTGGTCGCCGGGCTGTTCTTCGTGAAGGCCACCAACCTCACCCCGTTCATCCCGCCGGCCGAGCCCGCAGGCAGCGGCGACGACGGCATAAAGCAGCCGGTCACCCAGGCGCTGTTCGGGCTGGAACCGTCGGTCTTCGGTTTCGTCGGGGTGCTCAGCGCCGCAGCCGTCGTCTTCTTCGCGTACACCGGCTTCGAGGCCGTGGCCAACCTCGGCGAGGAAACCCGTAAGCCCAAGCGGGACCTCACACTGGGTCTGCTCGGCACGCTGCTGATCTCCACGGTGCTCTACATCGGCGTTTCGCTTGTGGTTGTCGGCATGGTGCCCTACACCGAGATCGACCGGGGCGCGCCCATCGCGTCGGCCTTCGAGTCGGTCGGCGCCGGCTGGGCGGCGGTGCTGGTCTCCATCGCCGCCGTCGCCGGTCTGACGAGCGTCATCCTTGTCGACCTGGTGGCGATGGGCCGGATCGGGTTCGCCATCGCCCGCGACGGGTTGATCCCGCCCTCG
Organism: Micromonospora profundi; assembly: GCF_011927785.1. Classification (NCBI taxonomy): domain Bacteria; kingdom Bacillati; phylum Actinomycetota; class Actinomycetes; order Micromonosporales; family Micromonosporaceae; genus Micromonospora; species Micromonospora profundi. The sequence goes on from NZ_JAATJK010000001.1 coordinate 6,593,062, forward strand.
ATCGCGACTGTGCACCCGCGCTGGGGCACGCCGTACCGGATCTCAGCGATCATGACGGTGGTCGTCGCGCTGCTGGCCGGCTTCCTGCCGCTGTCCGCCCTGGCCGACCTGGTCAGCATCGGCGCGCTCTGTGCGTTCGTGCTTGTCTCGATCGCCGTGCCGATCCTGCGCCGCAAGCGGCCTGACCTGGAGCGTCCGTTCCGGGTGCCGTTCTCGCCGGTGCTGCCGATCGTGTCGGCGCTTGCCTGCTTCTACCTGATGCTCAACCTGTCGGTGGAGACCTGGCTGCGGTTCCTGGCCTGGATGCTGCTCGGCGCGGTGATCTACTTCGGCTACGGCTACCGCCGCAACCGGCTTGCCCAGCACGAGCCCGCCGTCGCCCCGGCGCCCCGCGAGCCGTCCGCCTGACCCGACACGTGCGGAAGGGCCCCCGCTCCGGCGGGGGCCCTTCCATGCGATCCGCTCAGGGTCGAGGCTGCGGTGAGGCGGTCGGCCCCTTGACGACAGGCTTGCCGTCGACCCAGGTCACCTCGTCGAGCCAGACCTGCCGACCGGGGTCGGTGCTGCCCTCCTGGCCGGGCGGCCACGCGTGGTAGAGCAGCCACGTGCGGCCGTCCTTGACCACCATCGAGGCGTGACCGGGGCCGGAGGCGGCGTCGGTGCTCTTCAGGATCGGGTTTTCCGCCGCCTTCACGCACGGGCCTGTCGGGCTCTCGCAGACCGCGTAGCCCTCGGCGTACTCCGCCCGGTCGTAGGCGTTGGCAGCGAAGAACAGCAGCAGCCGGCCGTCCTGACGGTGGAAGAACGGCCCCTCGATCAGGGTCCCCTCCCACGGCTCGGTCTGCTTGAGCAGCTTCGTCGGCTCACCGACGAGGGTCAGGCCGTCGTCGGAGAGTCGCTGCGACCAGAGCCAGGTGTCCACCCCGATCGCGTTGCCGTCGTTCTTCCACAGCAGCCAGAGGCTGCCGTCGGTGTCCCGGAACGGGCTCGCGTCGATCGCCCCGCCCAGGTCCGCCTGGCAGATCAGCGGACCTGTCGAGTCGTCCCGGTACGGGCCCTGCGGCGCACTTGCCACCGCGCGACCCACGCACTGCCGCCCGGACTCCCGGCCGGCCACCGTGTAGTAGAGCAGGAACTCCTCCGGTGCCAACTGGATCGCCTCGGGCGCCCAGGTCTTGCCGGCGTCCGCCCAGTCCGGCAGCGCAGGCAGGGCGTCCCCCGCCTCGGCCCAGTCGACAAGGTTCGCCGACGTCAGCACCGGCACGTTGCGGCCGCCGGAGTTGGTGTGGAACAGATACCAGGTGTCACCCACCTGGATGGCCTGCGGGTCCGGGGCGTCGGTGCGTACGACCGGGTTGGTGAACATGCTTGAGTCGCTCCCGCTGCTCGTGGGGGTGGATTCGCTGTCTCCGGTGCAGCCCGAAACGAGCAGCGCGGCGGCCAGAACGACCGCCGCCGCGCCACGTCGCAGGGTTGTCGCCCGCGTCATCCCTTCAGACCGCTGCGGGAGACGCCCTGGATGATGTGCCGCTGAGCGAGCACGAAGAGGATCAGCACCGGCACGCTTGCCAGCACCGCACCCGCCATGATCACCGGGTAGTCGGTGACGTACGAGCCCTGGAGCAGGCCCAGGCCCGGCGGCAGGGTGAGCTTCTCCGGGCTGAACAGCACGAAGATCGGCCAGAGGAAGTCGTTCCAGTTGGTCAGGAACGACAGCACCGCCAGGGTGGCCAGGGCCGGCTTGGACAGCGGCAGCACCACCCGGAAGAAGATCTGCCACTGGTTGGCGCCGTCAAGCGTCGCGGCCTCCTCCAACTCGTTCGGCAGAGACAGGAAGAACTGCCGCAGGAAGAACACCCCGAACGCGCTGGCCGCGCCGGGCACCACCACGACGGCGAGGGTGTCGATCCAGCTGAGCTGGTCGACGATCAGGAAGTTCGGGATGATCAGCGAGGTCGGCGGGATGAACAGCGTCCCGACGATCAGCGCGAAGGTCACCCCGCGCCCGCGGAACCGCAGACGGGCCAGGGCGTACGCCGCCATCGAGGCGGTCACCAGCACCAGCAGCGAGTGCAGGGTGGCGGCCACCATGCTGTTGAGGAACCAGCGCAGCACCGGGTTGGCCGAGTTGTTGAGGATCTGCTCGTAGCCGTAGCCCGCGACAGGGTTGGGCAGCCAACTCGGCGGGATCTGCTGGGCGGCCGTGTAGGTCTTCAGCGAGGTGATGACCATCCAGGCCAGCGGGACCAGGAAGATCAGGGCCAGCGCCACAAGGGTGGCGTAGAGCACGACCCGGCCCGTGAGAGCGGAATGGCGGGTGGTCGGAGTGGGCGTCGTCATGGCGTACCCCTCAGTCTTCCTTGTAGCGGAAGAGACGGAAGTTGGCGATGCTCACGACCACCAGCATCAGGGCGAACACGAGGCTCATGGCGGCGGCGCGGCCGGCGTTGTTGTTCCGCAGGCCCTCCTCGACGATGAACCACACCACGGTGCGGGTTTCCGTCCCGGGCGTGCCCTGGGTGATCAGGAACGACTGGCCGAACATGTTCGCCGAGGCGAGAACTGTCGTGGTGATCACGAAGAGCAGCACCGGCCGCAGGCCGGGCAGTGTGACGTTGCGGAACCGCTGCCACGCGCTGGCGCCGTCCATCCGGGCCGCCTCGTACAGCTCAGGCGAGATGTCCTGAAGGCCGGCCAGGTAGATCACCGCGTTGAAGCCCGAGGTCCACCAGACTGTCACCCCGACCAGGGAGATCCACGCCCACGGCATGTTCGTCACCCACGGGGTGTCCGACGGCAGCCCGACCACGCCGAGGAGCCGGTTGACCAGGCCCAGGTTGGCGTCGAGCAGGAAGCGCCAGAGCAGGCCGATCACCGCAACACCCAGCACGTACGGCGCGAAGTACACAGCCCGGAAGAAGGTCCGACCCGGGAAGGAGCGGTTCAACAGCAACGCCAACCCGAGCGGTACGACAACGAGCAGCGGCACCGACAGCAGCGTGAAGATCGCGGTCGCCCGGACACTCTGCCACCAGTCGCCGAAGACGGCGGAGTCGCTGGAGAAGAGCTGCTTGTAGTTGTCCAACCCGACGAACGGGCGGTTGGGCAGCTGGAAGTCCCACTGGTGCACGCTGAGCCACACGCCCAGGATGATCGGCAGCAGGCCGAACACCCCGAACAGGATCAGGTAGGGGGCGAGGAACAGATACGGCGTCGCCCGTCCGGTCCGGCCCGCCGTGGCGCCCCGGCGGGGAGCCTTGGCCGCCGAGGGCGGCGCGTCATCGCGCGCCGCCCCGACCTCGATCACGTCCGCCACGGGTTATCAGCTCCCGTACTTCTTGCGGTTGTCCTCGAGCTGCTTGTTGGCCTTGGCAACACCGTCGTCAAGCGCCTGCTTCGGCGTCTTCTTGCCCAGCGCGGCCTCGTTGAACGAGTTGTAGAAGGTCGTGATGACCTCGCCCAGCCCCGGTGCCGCCGGCGGGAAGGCCGCGTAGTCCAGCTCGGGGGCGAGCGCCGAGATCTCCGGAAGCGCCTTGAACTCGGCACCCTCGCGGACATCCTTACGGGCCGGGATCTGACCGCCCTTGGCCCAGTCCAGCGAGTGCTGGCTCAGCCAGTTGATGAAGACCTTCGCAGCCGAGACCTTGTTGGCGTTGTTGGCCCGCTGCTTCACGATCGTGAAGTTGTGTGAGTTTGCCCAGGCCGCCGGCTTGCTGCCGATCTGGGGGAGCGGGGCGACGCCCCACTGCACCTCGGGGCTCTTCTTCAGATCGTTGATCTGCCAGATGCCGTTCCAGGTGAAGGCGTTCTTGCCGCTCTTGAACGCCAGGTACTCGGCGTCCTGACCGACGTTCGCAGGTGAGTGGCCCTGCTTGATCATGTCGACGAACCAGGTGCACGCCTCGACCGCCGGGTCCGAGTTGAACGTGGCCTTCGCCACGTCGGCGTCGAAGAGGGTGCCGCCCCACTGGTTGAGCAGGGAGTAGAAGGTCATGCCGCCGGTGAACTGGAACGGGCTGACCCAGAAGCCCTGCACGCCGGACTTCTTCAGCTCGACAAGAGCCGCCGTGAAGTCGTCCTTGGTGGTTGGCGGCTTGTTCGGGTCGAGGCCGGCCTTCTCCATGACGGACTTGTTGTAGTAGAAGCCCAGCGGGTGCATGTCCAGCGGGATGCCGTACCGCTTGTTGTTGTAGAGCCCGCCCTTCCAGACGGTCGGGGCGAAGTCGCCCTCGGAGAGCTCCAGGTTCTTGGCCACGTCGTCCAGCTCGCTGATCACGCCACGGGCGGCGAAGGTGGCGAGCTGATCCATGTGCATGACCGCGATGTCCGGGCCATTGCCGCTGGAGGCCGCACCGGGGAGCTTGTTGTAGTAGTCCTCCCACTGGTACGTGGCCACCGAGACGGCGATGTTCTGGTGCTCGGTGTTGAACTGGTTCACCAGAGTCTTGAAGATCTCGCCGTCGCCGCCGGTGAAGCCGTTCCACAGCTTCAGGTCGACCTTGGGTCCGGTGTACTCCTTGCCGCCGTTGCCCGCGGCCGGCCCGGAGGCGCCGTCATCGTCGCCGCCGCCGCAACCGGCGAGCGTCAACGAAGCCGCGGCACCGAGTCCGAGACCAAGGCCGAGCAGGCGGCGCCGGCTCATGTCGTTCTGGATCATGCTGGTATCTCTCCTTGGGGGGACGGAATGAATTGTGCCTGGTCAAGCCCGGTACGACATCAGACGGCGGCCGGGCCGAAGCGCAGCACGCTCCAGGACACGGCGGGGAGGCGTACGGTGCACCGGCCGCCGTCGGTGGTGGGTGTGGGGAGTTCCCGGGGCGTCACCCGGTCGGGCTCGGCCTCGGTGTTCGTCGCCGACGGGTCAGACCCGGCAGCGATGCTCTGGAAGGAATAACCGGACAGTCCTGGCAGACCGCGCAGGTCGATGTCCAATGCGAGGTCCGTCTGGTCACGGTTGACCGCGAAGACGGTCAGCTCGCCGGTCTCCTCGTCGTGTACGGCGACGGTGTCGAGCACCGGCACGTCCCCGAACTTCTTCGTGTCGTAGCGCGGCGACACCGGCTCGGTACGCAGGACGGTGCCCCGGGCGTACCGGGCGGTGAGCGCGAACGGGTGGAAGATGCTCTGCCGCCAGGCGGGACCGCCGTTGCGGGTGCGGATCGGCGCGATGACGTTGGCGAGCTGGGCCTGAGCGGCCACCCCGACCCGGTCGGCGTGACGCAGCAGGGTGATCAGCAGGTCACCGACGACCACCGCGTCGACAGCCGTGAAGTCGTCCTCGATCAGCGCCGGCGCCTCGACCCAGCCGCGCCGGTCCAGGTCGGCCTGGAGGCGGGACTCGTACCAGACGTTCCACTCGTCGAACGAGATCTTCAGCTTGCGCTTGTGCCGCTGCTTGGCAGCGACGTGGTCGGCGGTGGCCACCACCTCGGTGATGAAGTTGTCCATGTCGACGGCTGAGGCCAGGATGCTGGCCTGGTCGCCGTCGGACGGGTCGTAGTAGGTGTGCGCCGAGATGTAGTCGACGTGCTCGTAGGTGTGCTCCAGCACTGTCGCCTCCCACGCGGCGAACGTGGGCATCCGCCGGTTGGAGCTGCCGCAGGCGACCAGGCTGATCGACGGGTCGATCATCTTCATCGCGCGGGCCGCCTCGGCGGCCAGTCGCCCGTACTCGTCGGCGGTCTTGTGGCCGACCTGCCACGGGCCGTCCATCTCGTTGCCGAGGCACCACAGCCGCACCCCGTACGGGTCCTCCGCGCCGTGCTTGCGACGCAGGTCGGAAAGCGCGGTGCCGCCCGGGTGGTTGGAGTATTCCAGCAGGTCAAGGGCCTCCTGGACGCCGCGAGTGCCCAGGTTGACAGCCATCATCGGCTCGACGCCGGCCTCGGCGGCCCAGGTCATGAACTCGTCCAGCCCGAACGCGTTGGTCTCGATCGTCTTCCAGGCCAGGTCGAGGCGGCGCGGCCGGTCACCGACCGGGCCCACCCCGTCCTCCCAGCGGTAGCCGGAGACGAAGTTGCCGCCGGGGTAGCGGACCACCGATACGCCCAGCTCGCGGGTCAGCTCAAGCACGTCTCGGCGCAGGCCGCGGGAGTCGGCGTTGGGGTGGCCGGGCTCGTAGATGCCGCCGTAGACGCACCGCCCCATGTGCTCGACGAACGAGCCGAAGAGTCGTCGGTCGGCCGGGCCGATCGCGAAGGCCGGATCGATCGTCAGCTGTGCCGTCCGCAAGGGATGCCACCTTTCCTCGGTGCTGGACCGGGTGACCGCAGTCACGGGCCACCCCGGTGTCCCTCGTTTCTACAACGTTGTAGGCAACGTTGTAAAGAGCTGATGACGAGGTATGGTGCGCTTGGTTACAGGGGAGGTTTCGCAGTGCGACACAGGCTCAAGGACGTGGCCGAGCGGGCCGGCGTGTCGGTGAAGACCGTTTCGAACGTGGTCAACGGTTATGTCCACGTCCGGCCCGACACACGGGCAAGGGTCGAGCAGGCCATCGCCGAACTCAACTACCGGCCGAACCTCTCCGCGCGCCACCTGCGCAAGGGCCGCACGGGTGTGATCGCCCTGGCCGTGCCGGAACTGGACATCCCGTACTTCGCCGAACTGGCCCGCCACGTCGTCACCGCCGCCGCCGACTACGGCTGGACGGTGCTCATCGACCAGACCGGCGGCCGGCGCGAGCAGGAACGGGTTGTCGCGTCCGGCATCACCGACCACCTCATCGACGGGCTCATCTTCAGCCCGCTGGCACTCACCGCGGAGGACCTGACCGGTCTGGACGGCGCCCCGATGGTGCTGCTCGGCGAGCGGGTCGACCACGGCCCCGCCGACCGCGTCGTCATCGACAACGTGGCGGCCGCCCGCGAGATCACCAGCCACCTGATCCAGCTCGGCCACCGCCGGATCGCGGCCATCGGCTCGCAGCGCACCGACGAGGGCGCCAGCGCCCGGCTGCGCCTCGCCGGCTACGCCGACGCACACCGCGCCGCCGGCCTCGACTTCGACGAGACCCTCGTGGCACCCGCAGCGGCCTGGCACCGCGCCGACGGTGCCGCCGCCATGCGGGGCCTGCTCACCTCAGGGGTACGCCCCGACGCCGTCTTCTGCTTCAACGACACGCTCGCACTTGGTGCCCTGCGTGCCCTGCACGAGGCCGGCCTACGGGTGCCCGACGACGTGGCGGTCGTCGGTTTCGACGACATCGAGGACGGCCGGTTCTCGATCCCGACGCTCACCACCGTCGCGCCGGACAAGGAGCGGATCGCCCGTCTCGCCGTCGAACTGCTCGCCAACCGTCTCGACGGCGACCGGGCTGCTCCCGCCCGGGAACTCTCCGCCCCCTACCGCGTGGAACTACGAGAATCCACCCAGAAGGTCAGTGCCCTCGCTGCCGGCGTACCGCCGCAATGACGTCCTGACCAAGCCGGCTGGGGCGGGCGGATCAGTCGAAGAAGCGGGCCAGGTGGGACTGGGGTGCCGGGTCCTCGTCGGGGGGCAGTGGGGTCAGGTCGGCGAAGATGGAGGCGCCGTCGCAGCCGGCGTGCAGGGGATACCAACGCGGCGTGCCCGGTGGCCGTAGCTGACAGATCCCCTTGAACGTCTGCACGTCCATCAGCCGCACGTGTGTCGGGTCCGCCACCGCGTTCACGTGCCCCCACCAGGGGCTCATCACGTGGAGCACGCCACCCGGGCGGAGCACCCGGTGGCACTCGTCCACAAGCGGCAGGAAGTCGATCAGGTGCTCCAGGATGTGTACGGCGAAGAGGACGTCCACCGAATTGTCGGCCAGGGGCAGCGAGCCGGAGAGGTCCGCCACCGCGTCCACACCCGGCGCTGGATAGATGTCCAACCCCAGGTTGCCCTGCCACTGCTTCGTCGGTCCGCAGCCGAGATCCACCACCACCGGCTTCCGCCCGCCGACGCCGACCCGGCACCAGACGCCGTAGACCCCGGCCAGCCGGCCCACCATGTCGCGTACCAGCCGTAGGTCTTCCTGCTCGGGCACCTCACCACTGAGGTGCGCCACCCCCCGGTCGAACCGCACCTCGACCGCCAAGCCGCGCAGCCGGTCGTCGTGCCGGACCTGGTCCGCCCAGGCCCGCGCGAGGAACTCGTCGATCGCCCGCAGCCGGTCGGCCGAGGGTGGAGTCTGTGCCAAAGCAACCATTGGGGCCACCTCCCGCCGCGCGTTACCCGCATCCGCGCCCGGTATGCCCCACTCGTCCACAGCCTCGGCGTGCCGTCCAGTCGGCGTGTCGCAGGACCGACGGGGACACTGCGGCGAGCGTGATACCTGAGAGTCATCAAAATTCCTCAGAGGTATCACGCCTCGACGAGCCCTGGGCCCCGCACCCGCACCCGCACCCACGCCTTCGCGTCACGCCCCGCGCCTCCGCGCCACGCCCCGCGCCTCCGCGCCACGCCCTCGATCCCGGGCCGTGGCTGCGAGCCGTTGACCACGAGCCGTGAGCCGTGAGCCCTGAGCCGCGTCCGGGTGCGGCGAATCGGACCGGGGCGGCAGGGTGCGCCGGGGCCGGCCAGAGCAGGGGTGCGGCAGGTCAGCCCGAGAGGGTACGGCGGCCCGGTCGGCCCGCGCCGCGCATCCGCTGCCGGGGTGGGGGATCGGTGGCCTTCGGCCGCTTGAGGTGGTACCGGTGCAGTTCGTTGTTGCCGGGCAGGGACGGGTCCTCGCTCATGGAGACCAGTTCCCAGCCTTGGTCCCCGGCCCTGTTGAGGTGGGCCAGCGAGGTGTCGCCGTACGGCGTCACGTCGACCATCGAGCCGTCCGGGCCGTACCAGACGAAGACGACCTCCCAGCCGAGGTCGGTGGTCGCGGCCTGACGGCGGCGGACCAGCAGGGCGTACTCCCACTTGAGCATGGCGACATTCTCACCCCGCGACGGTCCGCCGGCACGGATCAATCCTCGGCGATCCGCCCGGCGTCCACCCGCAGTCGACGGTTCGTCTCGATGGCGGCAAGCATCCGCCGGTCATGGGTGACCAGCAGCAGTGTGCCCGGGTAGCTGGCAAGGGCCGATTCGAGCTGCTCGATGGCGGGCAGGTCCAGGTGGTTCGTAGGCTCGTCGAGCACCAGCAGGTTGACGCCCCGACCCTGGAGCAGGGCCAGCGCCGCGCGGGTCCGCTCTCCGGGGGAGAGGGTGGCTGCCGGCCGCGGGACGTGCGCCGCCCGCAATCCGAACTTGGCCAGCAGGGTCCGCGCGTCCGCCGGCGACATGTGGGGTACGGCCGCGTGGAACGCGTCGATCAGCGGGGCGTCGCCGAGGAACAGCCCTCGGGCCTGGTCGACCTCGCCGACCACCACACCCGGCCCCAACGAGGCGGTGCCCTCGTCCAGCGGCAGCCGGCCCAGCAGCGCGGCCAGCAGGGTGGACTTGCCGGAGCCGTTCGCCCCGGTGACCGCGACCCGGTCCGCCCAGTCGATCTGGAGGTCGATCGGGCCGAGGGTGAAGCCGCCACGGCGTACCACGGCACCTCGAAGCGTGGCCACGACGGCGCCGGCGCGGGGTGCGGCGGCGATCTCCATGCGCAGCTCCCACTCCTTGCGGGGCTCCTCGACCACGTCGAGCCGTTCGATCAGCCGTTCGGTCTGCTTCGCCTTGGAGGCCTGCTTCTCGGTCGCCTCGCTGCGGAACTTCCGGCCGATCTTGTCGTTGTCGGTGGCCTTGCGCCGGGCGTTCTTCACGCCCTTCTCCATCCAGGAGCGCTGGGTACGCGCCCGCGCCTCCAGACCGGCGCGGGTGTCGGCGTACTCCTCGAAGTCGGCGCGGGCGTGCCGGCGCGCCACCTCGCGCTCCTCCAGGTAGGCCGCGTAGCCGCCGCCGTACTGGTTGATCTGCTGCTGGGGCAGGTCCAGCTCCAGCACACGGGTCACTGTGCGGGTGAGGAACTCCCGGTCGTGGCTGACAAGCACCGTGCCGGCCCGCAGCCCGGTGACGAACTCCTCCAGCCGCTCCAGCCCGGCCAGGTCCAGATCGTTCGTCGGCTCGTCGAGCAGGAACACGTCGTACCGGCTGAGCAGCAGCGACGCGAGCCCGGCCCGGGCGGCCTGACCACCGGAGAGCCCGGTCGTCGGATGGTCCAGGTCGACCGCGAGCCCCAGGTCGGCGCTTACCTGCTCGGCGCGCTCCTCCAGATCCGCACCGCCGAGGGCGAGCCAGCGCTCCAGGGCATCGGCGTACGCGTCGTCGGCCCCTACCGCCCCGGCGGTCAGCGCCTCGGCCGCCGCGTCCAACGCGGCCTGCGCGGCGGTCACCCCGGTCCGGCGGGCCAGGAAGTCACGTACCGTCTCGCCCGGCCGCCGCTCCGGCTCCTGCGGCAGGTGCCCGACGCTCGCGGTGGGCGGGCTGAGTCGGACGCTGCCGGCCTCCACCGGAAGCAACCCCGCGAGGGTACGCAGCAACGTCGACTTGCCGGCGCCGTTCGGCCCGACCAGGCCGACCACGTCGCCGGGGGCGACCACCAGGTCCAGGCCAGCGAACAGTGGTCGGTCGCCGTGCCCGGCGGCCAGGTCCTTGACGATCATCGTGGCGCTCATCAGGACGGCAGCCTATCCGGCTGCCCGCATACGAACCGACGGCAGCGGGCAGACTCAACAGCGTGGTGACCACACTGGCGATCGACTGCGGTGGCGGCGGCATCAAGGCGTCGGTGCTCGACGAGGCCGGCACGATGCGCGCCCGGCCGCTGCGCGTGCCGACTCCGTACCCGCTGCCGCCCGCACTGTTCGTCCAGACGCTGCTGGACCTGGGCGCGCGGCTGCCGACGGCGGACCGGCTGACCGTAGGCGTACCCGGCATGATCAGGCACGGAGTGGTGGTCGCCACCCCGCACTACGTAACCAGGAACGGTCCGCGCACCCGCGTCGACCCGGACCTGCTTGCCGAGTGGTCCGGCTGGGACGCCCGCGGCGCGTTGGCCGACGCGTTCGGGGTGCCCGCGCTGGTGCTCAACGACGCCGAGGTGCACGGCGCCGGGGTGGTCGCCGGCACCGGCTGCGAGCTGGTGCTGACCCTGGGGACGGGGCTGGGCAGCGCCCTCTTCGACGGCGGTCGGCTCGCGCCGCACCTTGAGCTGTCCCACGCGCCGGTGCGGTGGGGAACCACCTACGACACGTACGTCGGTGAGCCGGAGCGTCGGCGACTCGGCGACGCGTTCTGGTCCCGCCGGATCCGACAGGTGGTGGACGGGCTCCGTCCCGTGTTCCGCTGGGACCGCCTCTATCTGGGCGGAGGCAACTCGCGGCTGATCCGGCCCGAGCAACTGGCCCGGATGGGCGACGACGTGGTGGTGGTGCCGAACACCGCAGGCATCGTCGGTGGCGTCCGCGCCTGGGAGCTGTCCACCGGCCGCCGGAACGCCCGAACCTGACCCGATCTCGACATCGGGAACAGTCGCCAAACTCACAGCGTTGTGCCAGCGTCGGGACAGGTGACGGTACGACCCGAGGAGGTGGACAGATGGATCTTCTGGCGGACTACCGGCGGGCGACCATGTTCTTCGAGACCGGCGACCCGAGCGGGGCGGCCCGACTGCTGGAGCCGATCGTGGACGCCGAGCCCGGCAACGCGGCGGTCCGGCAGTTGCTGGCCCGGGCATACTTCCAGTCGGCCCAGCTCAACCGGGCCGAGGCGCACCTGCGGGAGCTGGTCGACCGGGACCCGAGCGACCACTACGCGCACCACGTGCTTGGGCGGACGCTGGAGCGGCTGAACCGGCACACCGACGCGCTGCGGCACCTGCGGATCGCCGCCGCCATGTACGCGGCCAACGACGACTATCGGGTGGCGCTGGATCGGGTCGAGGCCCGTGTCGGCGGCACGCGCTGAACGAACCGGCGACGAGCAAGGGGCGGTCCTGCGGGGCCGCCCTTCGTCGTACGGCGGGGTGCCCGCCGAGCATGCCTAGGATGGCGGGCATGGGACCTGACCGGCCGGGGGCTGCGGCATGAAGCTCAAGCTGGACCTGCACGAGATCTTCAACAAGGGCCAGGACATCGACCGGGCGCTGCGCGGGATCATGGACGAGGCGGTGGCGAAGAAGGCCACCCTCGTCGAGATCATCCCCGGCAAGGGGTCGGGGCAGCTCAAGAAGCGGGTGCTGCGGTTCCTCGACCAGAAGGACGTCAAGCAGCTCTACCACCGGGTGGAGAAGGACTCGAAGAACTTCGGCCGCCTCTTCGTGCACTTCCGCTGGAAGTAGTGTCGTGCTGCCCGCGAGGCAGGTTCAGAGGTCCAGGACGCCAACCGTCTGGCCGCCACTCTGCTCGCCTGTCGGCCGGAAGCCCAGCTTCAGATAGAACTCCTCCGGCCCTCCTGCCCGGGGCTCCCAGGTGACGTATGCCTGGGTGCCGCCCCGGGCGCGGATCTCCCCGCAGGCGGCCGCGGTGGCGAACCGGCCGTAACCCTTCCCCTGTGCGTCGGCCGCGATGTTCAGCCGCCACAGACCGGAGCGCAGGTCGTCCGGATTGTCGCCCCACGGGATGTCGAGGAAGGCCATGAGAAAGCCGACCAGCCGGTCGCCGTCGTAGATCAGCCTGGGCCAGGCGTGGTCAGGGAAGACGTACGCCTCGGCCAGCGACTGGACCACCGGCGCGACCAGATCCTCCTGATCGGGGCGCACCGACAGTTCGAGGGCCGCCTCGTAGTTCTCCGGGGTGATCTTCTCCAGCCGCATGTCGCGGACCATAGCGGGCGGAGGTTGGACAAGCGACTGGGTTAGGCCGGAGCGGCTCCCGGCTGGTAGATTGGATCGAAGTAAGATCCGATCTAGCTTTGGAGAGGCTATGTTCGTCGGTCGGCGCACTGAACTTGACCTGCTCACCAAGCAGCTTGATCATGTGAAGCGCACCGGCGGTGGCCGCTCTGTCGCTATCCGCGGGCGGCGGCAGGTGGGCAAGTCGCGGCTCGTGCAGGAGCTGTGCGATCAGGTCGAACTGCCGTACTGCTTCTACACCGCCGTCAAGGGCGCGTCGAGCGTCGAAGCGGTCGGCCACTTTCTCGGCGCGCTGCGCGACTCGTCGCTGCTCACCTCCGGCGGTCGTGACCTCCTGCCGTCCCAACCGACGGCCGGTGGCTGGGGCGACATGCTGCGGGTCCTGGCGGGCGTCCTGCCCGACACGCCGAGTGTGGTCGTCTTTGACGAGTTGCCCTGGATCTCCGAGCAGGACGCGACGTTCGACGGGCACCTCCAGGTCGCCTGGGACAGGCTCCTCTCCAGCAAGCCGGTGCTACTACTGCTGCTGGGCAGTGATCTGCACATGATGCAGCGGTTCACCGAGTACGACCGGCCGTTCTACGGCAGGGCCACGAACATGGTCCTCGGCCCGTTCAACCTTGGCGAAACCGCCGCCGTGACCGGGCTGAGCGGCGCCGATGCGATCGATGCGCACCTGATCACTGGTGGCTTGCCCGGTGTCGCCCTGGAATGGGCCCCGGGAACGCCCCCCGCCGACTTCTTGCGACAGGAGATCTCCAACAAGACCTCGGCGTTGTTCACCGTCCCCGAGCAGTCCCTGGCGTCGGAGTTTCCCGCACCGGACACCGCCCGGCGCATTCTGGAAGCGGTCGGCGGCGCAGGCGGTCGCACGTTCAGCAACATCGCCGCAGCCGCCGGCGACCGCGGCGGCCCGGTCAGTTCCGGCACCCTGTCCCCGCTGCTGCACAGGCTCGTCGAGGAGAAGCAGATCCTCACCGTCGACAAGCCGTTGTCCACCAAGCCCAGCAAACTGGCCCAGTACCGAATCGCCGACAGCAACCTGCGCCTTTACCTGGCCATCTTGCGCGACGTGCATCAACTGGTTCTGCGCGACCGGACAGCGGCCGCCCGCGCTGTCCTTGACAGTCGGTGGTCCACCTGGCGGGGCAACGCCGTCGAGCCGATCATTCGCGATGCGCTGGCCATCTCCGCCGGTGCCGGACGCCTGCCCTGGGCCGACACGTGGGAAGTTGGCGCCTGGTGGAACCGGCAGTTCAACCCGGAGATCGATCTTGTGGGAGTCGACCGCACCCCGGTCGCCTCCCGCATCGCGTTCGCCGGCTCCATCAAATGGCAGGAGGGCCCGTTCGACAGGCGCCATCTCGACGAACTGCGGCGCGACGCCCCGCTGATCCCGGGTTTTCAGCTCGGCGTCAGCGGCCTGGTCGTCGTCAGCCGTTCTGGAGTCGACCTCCCGGCGGACTCTGTGGATCTTGTTTGGGGACCTGACGACATCGTCCAGACGTGGTCGGCCTGATGCAGGCAGACGTTGCGATGGGTGCGACGTTCTCCCCGCCAGCGGTCGCATGGACGCGACGAAGGCCAGCATCCACCGGTCAGAGGCTCGTGGTGAGGACGCCGCACGCGGCCAGCGGCAGCACCGCGCTCAGCGTGCCCACCAGGACCGACGAGCGGATCCGGGTACGGGACACGAGCACCGCGAGCATCGCCAGGCTGACCAGTAGAGCGAGGAACATCGCCGGCGCGGCCACGTAGAGCCCGAAGATCAGCGTGCGGGAGCGTTCGGAGTCGCACCCCTCGCCGCAGTCCGCCGGGACCGATCCGGAGAGCGTGCCGAGAAACAGGCCGAACGCCACGACGACTGCGACGTACCAGCCGACCAGCACCAGGAACGCGGCGCGTGGGTTGGCCCTGCCAGTGCCGGCGGGGGCGGGGCGTGGCGGCGACAGCGTCATGCCCGAAGTATCCGACGTCGTGCCAGCGGCGTCAGCCCCGAGTGCGCCGGGCCTTGTCGATGACCACGTCCGCGGGGAGTGGTGTGGCTACTAGGTTCGGAACATGTCATCTGGACCTTCGCGCCACCGTCCCGGAGTTGGTTGGCTGGTTCGCCGGCTGCCGACCCGGGCGGTCGAGGCGGCGTCCCACCTCCAGGCTTTCGTGCTCTCCGGCGTGGTCACGGTGCTGGCCGTGCGGGCGTACCTTGAGGCGGCCGACTATCCGCAGATCGGCGGCGGCGGGCTGCACATCGCCCATGTGCTCTGGGGCGGCCTGCTGCTCGCTGTCGGCCTCGGGATCCCGCTGGTCTTCCTTGGCGAAGGGCCACGCACAGCCGGGGCGATCGTCGGCGGCATCGGGTTCGGGCTGTTCATCGACGAGGTGGGCAAGTTCGTCACCACCGGCACCGACTACTTCTACGCCCCGGCCGCCGCCATCATCTACGTCGCGTTCGCCCTGCTCGTCCTGCTCACCCAGGCGGTACGTGGGCGTACCGGCCGATCCCAGTTGACCCCGGCCGAGCGTACGGCCAACGCGCTGGACATGGTGCTCAGCGGTCAGCCCGCCGGGCTGACCGACCGGCGTCGGGCGGACGTGCGGCGTCTCGTGCGGGGCACCGGGCCTGCCGACGAGGCGGCCGTGGAGCAGTTGCTGGACACGATGCCGCGACGGGAGCCGCCTCCGGTCCGGTTCTGGCAGCGGGCGGCGGACCGGGCCCGGCGTCTTGCCGCCTGGGCGACCCGGCAGCGCTGGCTGGTCTGGCTGGTGGTGGTCTACCTGGTGCTGGAGCCGGTGCTGGTCGTGGTGGCGGTGCTGCTGGACGGTGTGACCGGAGAGCTGGACCAGGAACGCGAGTGGGGCGCGGTGCTCGGTGTCACCGCCACCGCGCTTGTCACGGCGGTGCTCGGTCTGCGGGCAGCGTGGCTGCTGCGCCCGAACCGGCTCGACGCGTTCCGGCTGTTCAAGCTCGCACTGCTCGTCGACCTGCTGTTCGGGCAGATCTTCAACTTCACTGTCAACCAGTTCAGTGCGGTCGCCGTGGTCGCGATCGACCTGGCCCTGCTGGGGGTGGTCACCGCCGAGCACCGCCGGTTGCGGCGCGCCGCCGACCAGGGTGCCCTCCTCGGCGCTCCCTAGGATGGCTCACCGACCACGGTCCTAGTGAGGGGGCGTTTCCATGGTGGACAGGAACGACATCGAAGCGGCCGCCGCGCTGGTCGCCGGGCGGGTCCGGGAAACCCCGGTCATCGCCGTCGACGGGGCAGACCTGGGCGTGGCCGGGCAGCTCAGTCTCAAGCTGGAGTTGCACCAGCACACCGGCTCGTTCAAGCCGCGCGGCGCGTTCAACCGGATGCTCCAGGGGCCGCTGCCGCCGGCTGGGGTGATCGCCGCCTCGGGCGGAAACCACGGTCTCGCTGTCGCGTACGCGGCCCGGTCGCTGGGCGTACCGGCGGAGGTTTTCGTGCCGGTGACCTCCTCGCCGGTGAAGGTGCAGCGGCTCGCCGGGCTGGGTGCCCAGGTGCGGCAGGTGGGTCAGCACTACGCGGAGGCGTTGGCGGCGAGCACCCGACGGGCGGAGGAGACGGGCGCGCTTGTCGTGCACGCGTACGACCAGCCGGAGGTGGTGGCCGGTCAGGGCACCGTCGGGCGGGAACTGGAACGGCAGGTGGACGGCGTCGACACCGTGTTGGTGGCGGTCGGCGGTGGTGGGTTGGTGTCCGGCATCGCCAGTTGGTTCGACGGGTCGGTACGTGTCGTCGCCGTCGAGCCCGAGCAGATCCCCACGCTGCACTCCGCTCTCAAGGCGGGCGGGCCGGTCGACATCGCTGTGGGCGGCGTCGCCACCGACTCATTGGGTGCCCGACGGATCGGTGAGATCGCCTTCGACACCGCCCGCCGTACCGGGGTGGTTTCGGTGCTGGTCCGCGACGAGGATCTGGTGCGGGCGCGTCGGCTGCTCTGGTCGGAGCTGCGGGTCGCCACCGAGTTCGGTGGTGCTGCCGCGTTGGCCGCGCTGGTCGGCGGGGCGTACGTGCCGCAGGCGGGGGAGCGGGTGGCGGTGATCGTCTGCGGCGGCAACACCGATCCGAGTGACCTGGGACCGGCCGCGCCGCACTGAGCTGGCCCGGCGGGGAGCAACCCCCGCCGGACCAGCGGCGGGTGGGTCAGAGGGGATAGGTGCGGGCGACCGCAAGCATGTCGGACCTGTGCGACCCGACGATGCCGACGTCCGGCGGTCGGGGGCGGAAGCCGGGCAGCGCGTCCAGGCCGTCGCTGGCGTCCATGGCCCGCACCACTACCGGCCCGCCCTTCGGGCTCACTGTCAGGGTGACCTCGAAGCCCTCCGGCGGCAGGGCGTGGAAGACCAGCCCGAAGCCCCACTTCCCCTTCCTGGGCTCCATCGGCACCGGTCGGCCGGCGACCTCGGCGCGCAGCACCGTGGCGGTCGACGTGTCGACGTGCAGGGTGGCCAGCCGGGCCGGCCGTTGCGGGGTGAGCCGCAGCCGCAGGGTGCGCTCGGTGCCGGAGGTGCTGTCGGCAAGCACGTCCACCTTCGGCGCCGGCAGGTTCGTCACCGGTGCCGGCCCGGTTCGCAGCTTGGCCTTGCCCAGCCCGGGGAAGTCGTCCTCGACGCTTGTGAACCCGCCCACGTAGCCGTCGGTCCACGGCTGCGGATCGGGCTCGCGGCTGAGCCAGCGGGCCTGGCCGGTGCCGGCGTCCAGGGCGTACATCAGGTGGGTGGGCGCGGGGTGGTCGGCGTCCAACCGGTCCACGACGAGCCCGACCCCGGCGAGCACCACGGCCGCCAGGGCGGCGGCCACGGCCGGCAGGACGGCGAGCCGTCGGGCGCGCAGGGCCACCAGCCCCCGCTGACCGCCGGCCTGCGGGTGCAGCAGGTCGACCACCGGTAGGGCGGTCAGACCGAGCAGCACCGCGACAAGCGCGGCAACTCCGCCCTTCGCCATGCCCAGCGCGGGAAAGAGCAGAGTCACCGTGGGCAGCAGGATGATCACGCCGACCGCTGCGGCGACGGTCGTCGCGACCACCGGCCACGGCCCGGTCTGCCGGGTCCGCAGCGCGACGAGCCCGGCGATGCCACCGGCCAGGGCCGGCAGTGTGGTGAGGTACGCCCCACCGGGCACCGCGACGGCGAGCAGCACCCCGAACACTGCCAGCCAGGCCAGCCCGCCGAAGGCGAGCGCGGCCGGGCCGACCCGGCGGCGGGTCAGCGCGTACCAGGTGAACAGGATCGCGGCGGCGAGCGCCAGCACTGCCATTCGGTACCAGATCGGCCGGTACGGGTCGAGCAGTTGGGCGTACCCCGGTCGGATGGCCCTGATCGCCAGCCAGAGCAGTTGCGCGGCGGCCGGCGCGGCCACGATCGGCACGAGGGCGAGCCCGAAGCCGGCGGCCAGGCGGCCGGTGCTGGCCCGGCCCTGGCGGCGGGTCAGCCAGCCCAGCGCGGCCACCGCGAGCACCGCGAGCAGGGCCAGCGGCAGGGTGAGCCAGCCGGGATAGCGGACCAGCCCGCCGGGGACCGGGAAGTAGGTCGCGTCGTCGCCCGCACGCAGGGCGGTCAGGTCTGTGCTGCCGAATTCCCGGGCGAGGCCCAGCGCGTTGTCCCCGTGCTGCTGGAGGCTGCCCTGGCTCACCGCCGCAGGCGTGTCCAGCGGCGTGTGGTAGACCGCGCCGCCGTCGATGTACGCCGAGTTCAACCCGACGAACTTCTGGTCGAGGAAGGCGGTGAAGTCGGTGTCGTTGGGCAGCGCTCGATAGATCTCCACTGCGAACGAGGTGCCGACCGGGTGCGGGGCGGCCCGGCTGAAGACGTCCACGAGCTTCGCGTTGTCCTGCGACGTCTCGAACATGATCACCGGGCCGGTGGACCCGCGCGCCTCCAGGTTGAGCACCACCCCGCCGTCGGCGGCCAGCGGATGGCTGGCGGAGAACGCCACAGCGCCGCAGAGGCACGCCTCCTCGGCGTCGGTGAGCACGAAGACGATGTCGTTGCGCGGCCGCGGGCCGACGCTGAGGGCGCGGGCCACCTCCAGGACGGCAGCGGTGCCGGCGGCGGCGTCGTTGCCACCCGGCCCGGTCTGCACCGAGTCGTAGTGGGACACCAGGAACACCCGGCCCGTCGGGTCGGTGCCGGGCAGCCGGGCCACCACGTTGCGGACCCGGGCCAGGGCCGTCCCGCCCGCCGCCCCGCTGAGTTCACCTGCCTCCGGTGCCACGGTGTCCTGCACCTCGGTCTCCAGGCCCAGCCCGCGTAGCCGCTGCTCAAGGTGCGCGCGGACCTGGTCGTTGGCCGGGCTGCCGGCGGCGTGCGGCCGGGCAGCGATCACCTGCACGTCCTCGAACGCGCGGGCGGCGCTGAACTCGCCCGTCGGAGCGTCCGCCGGCCGTGGCGTCGGCGTGCGCAGGTCGAGCAGGCTGCTGGCGCCGACGGCGACCAGCGCGACGAGCGCCGCGGCGGCAGCCAGGAGCCGCCGGCGCGGTCGCGCCAACGCACGGTCGGCAGCGGGTACGCCGCGTTTCGGGCGGGTCGGTGTGTCGGCCGTGGCGGCTGTGGAAGGTGCGCCCACGGGAACTCCTTGGGGATGGTGGGACCTGAGGGTGGCATCATCCTGCCTTCCGACTCCCCGGATGGCACGGCCGAACGTCCATCTATCTTCGGCCCGGCGGCGAGCAGTGACCCGGCCCATGCCCACCCGTGCCGCGCCCATCGTGTTGTGTGCGACCGTTGTCTAATACAGGATCAGCGGGGCACTCGGAAGGAGAGCGACATCACCAGCGAACTCCCGCGTCTCGCGGCGGTGACCCGGCCGCAGCGGGGAGCCGGCATTGCCGGTTCCCCTGTGGTGCCGTACCCCCACGGTGGCCTGGGGCGACACGCCAGCCTGCCGCCCGGTGAACGGTTGCGGGTGCTGCTGGTGGAGGACGACGAGGGCGACGCCTTCCTCGTCGGTGAGTTGCTCGCCGAGACGAACTCGATGATCGACCTGTTGGTCGCCACCAGCCTCAGCGAGGCGCGTCAGCGGATCACGAACGTCGACTGCGTCCTGCTCGACCTCGGCCTGCCCGACGCGCAGGGCCTGGACGGGCTGCGCCAGGTGCTGGAGATGTCCAGCGGCGCCGCGGTGTGCGTCCTGACCGGCCGCTCAGACGAACACCTGGGCATCGTGGCGGTCGCCGAGGGTGCACAGGACTACCTGGTCAAGGGTCAGGTGGACGGTGTCCTGCTGACCCGGGCGCTGCGCTACGCGGTGGAGCGCAAGCGCGCCGACGTGAACGCCCGCCGGCTGCGCGAGGTCGAGTTGCGCCAGGCCGAGTCGGCCCGGCTCGAACGTGGCCTGCTGCCCCAGCCCTTGATGACGACCGACCAGGTGGCGGTGCACACCTTCTACCGACCCGGCCGGCACGCCGCGTTGATCGGTGGAGATTTCTTCGACGTGGTGCAGACCCACCCGGACCGTCTCGACCTGATCGTC
Source organism: Micromonospora profundi (assembly GCF_011927785.1). NCBI lineage: Bacteria > Bacillati > Actinomycetota > Actinomycetes > Micromonosporales > Micromonosporaceae > Micromonospora > Micromonospora profundi. The sequence goes on from NZ_JAATJK010000001.1 coordinate 6,613,287, forward strand.
GGCGACGTCTGCGGGCACGGGGTCGACGAGGCCGCGCTCGGCGTGGAGCTGCGGGTGGCCTGGCGGGCACTGGTGCTCGCCAGGGTGCCGGACGACGAGGTGCTGCCCGCGCTGGAGCAGGTGCTGATGAGCGAGCGCCGCCTTCAGGAGATCTTCGCGACGGTGGCCGCCGTCCGCCTGGACCTGGATGCCAACCGGGCGACCGTTCGGCTCGCCGGGCATCCGCCACCGCTGCTGCTTTCCGGCGGGCGGGTCACTCCGGTGCCCGCGCCCGGCGGCCTGCTGCTGGGCGTACGACCCCGCCGGCCGATCGCCTACGACCTGGAGTTCGACACCGATGACTGGTCCCTGTTGATGTACACCGACGGCCTGATCGAGGGGCGGGTGGGCGCGAGCGACGATCGGCTCGACGTGCCGGGCCTGAGCGGGCTGCTCGACGAGCCGGCCAACCGTCAGGTGCCGCTGCCCGAGCTGCCGGCCTGGTTGGTGGGTCGGGCCGAGCAGATCAACGGCGGCCCGCTCGCTGACGACGTGGCCATGCTGCTGGTCAGCCGGGGCGGTGGCAGGTGAAGTCGATGGTTGGCGGCTGGAATCTGCGCCGCCGGGTCATGACCATGCTCGTCGTCGTGGGTCTGCTGCTGATCGGACTGGCCGGCGCGGAGGCGGCGGTGGCCGCCCGCAACCGCACGCAGATCGACGCGATCCTCAACAAGACCGCCCCGCTGCGGGTGCAGTCGCAGGAGTTGCTCAACGCGCTGCTCGACCAGGAGACGGCGGTCCGCGGGTACGCGGTCAGCGGTGACCCGGCCGACCTCGGCCCGTACCAGGTCGGGCTCGACCAGGAGCGGGACACCATCGCCTCGATGCAGATGCTGCTCCACGACTACCCGCAGATCGGCCAGGAGCTGCGGATAGTCGAGGAGCGTACCGAGCAGTGGCGGCGGTCGGTCGCCGAGCCGGTGATCACGGCAACCAAGGAGAGGGGCACCAGGGCCGGCCAGGAACTGGTCACCGACGGCGCTCGGCAGCAGTTCGACGAGTTGCGGGCTGCGGTCGGCGATCTCCAGGAGGAGATCCTGAGCGCCCGGGAGCAGTCCGCCGGCGACGTACGTCGCAGCAGCAACCTGCTGGTCGTGCTGTTGATCGTCGCCGCGTTGGTGGTGGTCGTGGCCGGCTCGGCCCTGCTGCTGTCCCTGGACCGGATGGTGATCCGGCCACTGATCGGGCTGGCCGCCCAGGTCCGTGAGGTCGCCGACGGTGACTACCAGCACCGCATCGCCACCACCGGCCCACCGGAGTTCGTCCGGCTCGGCGAGGACGTGGACGCGATGCGCCAGAAGATCGCCGCCGACCTGGCCGAGGTGCGGGAGGCCCGCGAGCGCATCGAGTGGGTCAACACCCAGCTCCAGAAGCAGGCCGAGGAGCTGACCCGGTCCAACCGCGACCTGGAGCAGTTCGCGTACGTCGCCTCGCACGATCTCCAGGAGCCGCTGCGCAAGGTGGCCAGCTTCTGCCAGTTGCTCCAACGCCGCTACTCGGGGCAGCTCGACGAGCGGGCCGACCAGTACATCGCCTTCGCGGTCGACGGCGCGCAGCGGATGCAGCGCCTGATCAACGACCTGCTCGCGTTCTCCCGGATCGGTCGGCTCACCACCGGTTTCGTCGACGTCGACCTGAACAAGGTGATGGGGGACGTGGCCGGGCAGACCGAGGCCGCCCGGCAGTACGCCGACGCGGAGTTGACCTGGACCGAGATGCCGGTGATCCGGGGCGAGGAGCCCCTGCTCACCAACCTGCTGGCGAACCTGGTCAGCAACTCGATCAAGTTCCGTCGTCCGGACGTGCCGCCGAAGGTGCACATCTCGTCCCGCCTGGTCGACGGCGAGTGGGAGATCACCTGTCAGGACAACGGCATCGGTATCGAGCCCGAATTCGCCGACAAGATCTTCGTCATCTTCCAGCGGCTGCACTCGAAGGACGCGTACCCGGGCACCGGCATCGGGTTGGCGATCGTCAAGAAGATCGTGGAATATCACGGCGGCCGGGTCTGGGTGGACACCGACGTGCCGGAGGGTACGGCGATCCGGTTCACCCTGCCGGTACGGCCCGAGGACCTGGAGGCGACCGTCGCCGCCGACCCGGCGGAGCAGCCGGAGCAGTCGGACCAGCCGGAGTCGATCGCTACTGACGAGACAAAAGCCGCAGACGAGTCGCCGGATGCCCTGCCGGAACAGTCCGCCGGGTCGGACCGGAAGGACGGGGCCGACGGGTCGCCGGAAGGCGGTAGAACGGGTGACATGAGGGAGACGGTGGGATGACCGCGCCGGCCGACGGCAAGAGCCCGATCGAGGTCCTGCTCGTGGAGGACGATCCGGGTGACGTGTTGATGACCCAGGAGGCGTTCGAGGAGCACAAGCTGCGCAATCGGCTGACAGTCGTCTCCGACGGCGCTGAGGCGCTCGCCTACCTGCGGCGGGAGGGTCAGTACGCGGACGTGGTGATGCCCGATCTGATCCTGCTCGACCTCAACCTGCCCCGCCGGGATGGTCGGGAGGTGCTCGAAGAGATCAAGAAGGACGATGAGCTTCGCCGCATCCCGGTGGTCGTGCTCACCACCTCGCAGGCCGACGAGGACATCCTGCGCAGCTACCAGCTGCACGCCAACGCCTACGTGACGAAGCCTGTCGACTTCGAGCGCTTCATCTCGGTGGTCCGGCAGATCGACGAGTTCTTCGTCAGCGTGGTCAAGTTGCCGCCTCGTGGCTGACACCCTGCTCGACGACGTCGGCGACCTGCTCCTGGAGGCCGCCGACCAGGTCGTGCTGCCGCTGTTCCGCAAGCTCGACGAGGCTGACGTGTCGGAGAAGGCACCCGGCGAGGTGGTGACCGTCGCCGACCGTCGCGCCGAAGAGCTGATCTCGGCAGGGCTGCGCCGGCTCCGGCCCGGCTCGGTGGTCGTCGGTGAGGAGGGCGTCGCCGACGACCCGGGGCTGTTGCGGCACCTGCGCGACAGCGGGGACGTCTGGCTGGTCGACCCGGTCGACGGCACCGCCAACTTCGCCGCAGGCCGCCGCCCGTTCGCCCTGATGGTGGCGCTGCTTACCGACGGCCGCCCGACCGCAGGCTGGATCCTCGACCCGCTGGCCGAGACGATTGCCGTCGGGCGGGCCGAGGACGGCACCCTGCTCAACGGTCGGCCGGTGGGCGCCGCCGCGACGGTGCCGCCGGTGGGCGACCTGCGCGGCGCGGCGATGACCCGGTTCCTGCCGCCGGAGGCCCGGGAGCGGGTCCGTGCCGGTGGCCGGCGACTCGGCGAACTGCTGCCGGGCCAGCACTGCGCCGGCCGGGAATACCTGGACATCCTCACCGGCGAGCAGCAGTTCACCCTCTTCTGGCGCACCCTGCCCTGGGACCACGCCCCGGGCACCCTGCTGGTCCGCGCGGCCGGTGGTGTCGCCCGCCGGTTCGACGGCGTCGACTACCACCCCGCCGACGAGGGTCGCGGGCTGCTTGTCGCCGCCAACGAGCAGGTCTGGGCCGACGTGCACGACGCCCTGCTCAGCGCCTGACCGGCGTACGGCGACGACTGCGACACGCTGCGTCGACATCGAAGCGGCCGGGCGGTCACAGGGCTGGCCACCCGGGCGTGTTCCGGTATCGTGACCGGCGGTCTCCGCCAGCAGGCCGCCGACCGGCGCCGGCGGGGACGCCGCCGCGCGAGGTTCACCGGGGGCCGGCGGTCGACGGAAGGACGCTTTCGTGCCCAGGAACAGGCTCGCCCAGCGCGGTCGCCGCGTGCTGCTCCCGCTGCTCGCCGTGCTGCTGGTGCTCACCGGTACGGCCGTACCCGCGTACGCCGAGCCCAACGAGGGTGGCAGCAAGAAGCTCCAGGACGCGCTGGAGTCGACGGCCAAGGGCCACATCGAGGCCAAGGCCAAGTTGGACACCTCCAAGCGTCGGCAGACCGCGCTGGCCGGCGAGCTGAAGGCCGTCGAGGGGCGGCTCGTCGGGCTCACCGAGCAGGTCGGCGAGGTGGCCGCGCAGTCGTACCGCGTCGGTCGGATCACTCCGACGGCGATGCTGCTCAACACCGCCACCCCGCAGGCGTTCCTGCAACGCGCCGCCGACCTGGACCTGATGGCCCAGCGCGACAGCAAGCGGTTGCGTGATCTCGCCGAGGCTCAGCAGCAGGCACAGCAGGCCAAACTCGCTGTGGACGCCGAGGTCCGCGAGCAGCAGAAGCAGCTCGCCGTGATGGCGAAGAAGAAGAAGGAGGCCGAGGCGGCCCTCGCCGAGGTCAGCTCGGGTGGCAGCGGTGGCTTCAGCGGCGGCAGTTCCGCCTCGGCGAAGCCTGCGCCGCGCAACTCCGACGGGTCCTGGCCGTCGGAGTCCTGCTCGGTGAAGGACCCGACGACCTCCGGCTGCATCACCCCGCGCACCCTCAACGCGCTCAAGCAGACCCAGGCGGCCGGCTACAAGCGGCACGTCTCCTGCAAGCGCGAGGGCGGCAGCGGCGAGCACCCGAAGGGTCGGGCCTGCGACTTCTCGGCCGCCACGAACGGCTTCGAGGACCGCAACGCGACAGGCGGCGACAAGGCGTACGGGGACAGCCTGGCAGCCTGGCACGTGCGCAACGCCGACCGGCTGGGCGTGCTCTACGTGATCTGGTATCGGCAGATCTGGCATCCGGGGACGGGGTGGCGGTCGTACAGCGGCAGCGGCAGCCCTGCCGCGAGCCACACGAACCATGTTCATCTCTCGATGTACTGACCCGGAACGCCAGCTTCGCTGCGTACCATCGCGACGATGAGCTCCCCACCGTCCGAAATCGCGACCCCGCCGGCCCCCGCGGCCCCGCCCGTGCCGGTCACCGGCCGGGCGTTGCCCAACGGCTTGGCCGCGTTCCTGGTCTTCTTCTCCAGCGGCGCCGTGCTGGTGCTGGAGACCGTCGCGTTGCGCCTTGTCGGCCCCTACGTCGGGGTGACCCTCCAGGTGACCAGCTCGGTCATCGGCATCGCCCTGGCCGCGATCGCGTACGGGGCGTGGTCCGGCGGCTGGTTGGCCGACCGACGCGACCCGCGGGGCCTGCTGGCGCCGGCGCTGGTGCTGGCCGGCATCGCCACCGCGATCACCCTGCCGGTGGTCCGGTACGCAGGTGAGGTGCTGCGTGGCGGCGCGGCCAGCGCCATCCTGCTGCTTGTGGCGCTCGCCGTGTTCGTGCCGGCGGCACTCCTGGCCGCTGTCACCCCGCTTGTGGTGAAACTCCAACTCGCCGACCTGCGCCGCACCGGCCAGGTGGTCGGCCGGCTGTCCGGCATCGGCACGCTCGGCGGCATCACCGCGACCCTGCTCACCGGCTTCGTGCTGGTCGCCGCACTGCGCAGCACTGTCATCCTGCTCGCACTGGCGGTGTCGCTCGGGCTTGTCGGCGTCGGCCTCGGCTGGTACCTGCGCCGCCAGGCGCCCACCGAACTGCCCGGTCCGGCCCGCACCCGGGCCGCGCTGGCCGTGCTCGGCCTGATCGGGGCGGGACTGAGCACCGTCGCGCCGAACCCGTGCGACATCGAGACGGCCTACCACTGTGCCGAGGTGACAGCGGACCCGGACCGGCCCAGCGGTCGGGTCCTGCTGCTCAACTCGGCCCAGCACTCGTACGTGGACCTGGCCGACCCGAAGCACCTTCAGTACGCGTACACCAAGTGGATCGGCGCGGTCGCCGACGTGGCCGCGCCGGCCGGGCAGCGGTTGGACGCGCTGCACCTGGGCGGCGGCGGATTCACGGTGCCGATGTACCTGGCCGCCACCCGACCGGGCACCGACAATGTCGTGTTCGAGATCGACGGCGGGCTCGTCGAGCTGGGCAAGCGGGAGTTGGGCGTACGCCCGGGGCCGGGCCTGCGGGCCGAGGTGGGCGACGCCCGGATGCTTGTCGTCGGCGAGCCGGCGGACAGCCGGGACCTGGTCGTCGGTGACGCGTTCGGGCATCTCGTGGTGCCCTGGCACCTGGCCACCCGGGAGATGGCCGCCGAGGTCCGCCGGGTGACCCGCCCCGGCGGCGTGTACGTGCAGAACGTCATCGACTATCCGCCGCTGCGGTTCATCCGTGCCGAACTGGCCACTGTCGCCGCCGAGTTTCCGCACGTCGCGTTGGTGGCCCCGCCGGAGGCGCTCGCCGAGGAGCGCGGCAGCAACTTCCTCATCGTCGCCTCGGAAGCGCCGCTGCCGCTGGCCGCCATCGGCGCCCGGTTGGAGCAGGTCGACCGCACCGTCAGCCTGATCTCCGGCGCGGAGCTGACGGAATTCGTCGGCGGGGCGCTGGTGTTGACCGACGACTACGCCCCGGTGGACCAACTGTTGGCGACCGCCTGATCGGGTGAAACTCGTGACCGATTCCGATCGGTCAGGTGTAGTCCGGTGGCGTACGGGCAACAACGGCCACCATGGGTGGTGAGGATCGGAACGGTGCACAACTCCTCGATGAGCGGTACCGGCTGGTCGAGCAGCTCGGTGCGGGCGGCATGTCGGTGGTCTGGCGTGGCTACGACGAGGTGCTCGGCCGCCAGGTCGCGGTGAAGGTGCTGGCCTCCCGGCTGGCCAGCGACCGGGCCTTCCGGCACCGGATCCGGATCGAGGCGCAGGCCGCCGCGCGGCTGTGTCACCCCAACATCACCAACGTGTACGACTACGGCGAGTCCCAGCAGGTCGGCCTGACAGTGCCGTACGTGGTGATGGAGCTCGTCGACGGCGGTTCACTTGCCGGCCGGCTCAGCCGCGAGGGGCAGCTGCCGTGGCGGGAGGCGGTGGCCATCGGTGCCGAGGTCAGCTCGGCGCTTGCCACCGCGCACAGCCGTGGAGTCGTGCACCGCGACGTCACCCCGGGCAACGTGATGCTCACCCCGACCGGGGTGAAGGTCGTCGACTTCGGCATCTCCGCGCTGGTGGGGGAGAGCGAGAAGGGCCCTGACGGCGCACTGCTTGGCACGCCCGCGTACCTCGCACCGGAGCGGCTCGACAACGGCCAGGTCTCCCCGGCCACCGACGTGTACGCAGTCGGGCTGCTGCTCTACAGGATGCTCACGGGCCGGCTGCCGTGGGAGGCGACCACCACCACGCAGATGCTGCGGGCGCACATGTACAGCGACCCGGACCCGATGCCGTCGGTGCCGGGGCTGCCCGACGAGGTGACCGACCTGGTGCGCCGCTGCCTCGCCAAGCGACCCGGTGACCGGCCGGCCACCGCCGAGCTGGCCCGTACCCTCGCCGAGGCGGCCGGAATGCCGGCGGCCGTGCCGGTGTCACCGGCGGCCCATCTGGACCCGGCCGCCTTGGCCAGCGCGGGCACCACGATCCTGCCCTGGTCGGCGGCGACCGACGCGCTGCCGCTGTCGCGTACCCGTAACCGGGCTCGGCGGGTGAGCCGGCGCCGGCAGGTGGAGGCCTCGGTGGCCGCCGTGGGGCTGATCGCTGTCACCGGGGCGATGTGGGGGTTCACCTCCCGCAGCCCGGCCAGCGGCGAGGAGCGCCCCACCGAGGCGCGGATGGGTCTGCCGCAGGTCGCGCCGTGCGAGGTGTCGTACGCGCTGCGCACGGATTCCGGCAAGGACTTCACCGCCGAGCTGACGCTTACCAACACCGGGGAGCGTGAGCTGCGCGACTGGACGATGAGCTTCACCTTTCCCGGTCAGCAGAAGGTGACGAAGGCGGAGCCGGCCCCGGTGCGGCAGGACGGCGGCGAGGTGCAGATCCGGCCGGCAGAGCAGAGCACGAGCCTGGCGCCGGGCGCGGCCGAGAAGGTCACCCTGACCGGTTCGTACAGCGGGTCGAACCCGCTGCCTGTGGAGTTCCGCCTCGGCGACGCGCCCTGCGGGGTACGCGTCTCCGGTGTGGCGGGCACGGCCCCGGCCGTCGTCCCGCCGAGCAAGGCGCCGGCACCCAAGGCGACGACTAAGACTCCGGCCAAGACGACGAATACCGCGCCGAAGGCACCGAAGAAGGCCGCGCCGAAGCCCGAGAAGCCCGGCAAGGGGAAGGGGCCGGGTGGTGGCCCGGGAAAAGCGGAAAGGTGACGAAGGGTGAACGGAAGGGGCCGGGCGGCGGAAAGAAGTGAGCAGCCTCAGCGGAGCCTCGCGAACCGGTGTACCTGGTCGATCCCACCTTCCACGACGAGCACCCCTTCCCGGGGCAGTGGTGTGTCGTCCGCTGCGGACCGGAAGTGTTCCCCCGGCACCTTGAGGCCGACCACGCGGACTCCGTAGCGGTCGTCCGGGCGCAGGTCGAGCAGGGTCCGCCCGGCAAGGGACTCCGGCACCCGGACGGCGGCGATCGCGAAGTCGTCGTCGAGTTCGACGAAGTCGAGCAGCTGACTGACGATCAGGTGTGCCACCCGTTCGCCGGTCTCCGCCTCCGGAAAGATCACGTGGTGCGCGCCCACCGACGACAGGATCTTCGCGTGCTTCTGTGAGGTGGCCCGCGCCCAGACCTGCGGCACCCCCAGCTCGACAAGCGCCAGCACGGTGAGCACGCTTGCCTCCACCGAGGCGCCGATGGCCACCACGGCCCGCCCGAAGCCCGCGACACCGAGTTGCCGCAGTGACCCGTCCTCGGTCGCGTCGGCCTGGACCACCCGGTCGAGCTGTGCCGACCAGCGCTGCACCCGCTCCGGGTGCTTGTCGATGGCCAGCACCTCGTAGTTCATCCGGGTCAGCGAGCCAGCCAGGTGGCACCCGAACCGACCCAGCCCGATCACCACGACGCCTTCGCCGTCCGCGCGCCTAGTCGACACCTCGGCCTCTCCCACTCCTAGCCGACAACGGGTTGCTCCTGGGGGTAGCGGTAGAGCCGGCGCCGCGTGTTCAGGGCGATCGCCGAGCCGAGGGTGAGCGGCCCGACCCGGCCGATGAACATCAGCACGGTCAGCGCCAGTTGGCCGCTTTCCGGCAGCGTGCCGGCCAGCCCGACGGTCAGGCCGGTGGTGCTGAACGCGGACGTGATCTCGAACAGGGCAGAGACGAAGGGGACGCCCTCGGTGAGCAGCAGAAGCGCCATCGTTCCGACAGTGACGAGCGCGACGCTGAGCAGGGCAACAGTGACGGCCTGCCGCTGGCTGGCGGTGGCCACCCGGCGGTGCCCGACCGTCACGTCGGGCTCGCCGCGCAGCTCCGCCCAGATGGTGAACCCGAGCAGGAAGAACGTGGAGACCTTGATTCCACCGGCCGTGCTGGCGCTGCCGCCCCCGATGAACATCAGCACGATCAGCAGTGGGTAGCTCTCCTCCTGCAACGCGCTGATGTCCAGCACACTGAAGCCGCCGGTGCGGCTCATCGCGATCTGGGTGAACGACGCGAGCGCCTTGCCCCGGGCGTCGTACGCGCCGATTGTCTCGGCGTTTGTCCACTCGGCGGCGAGCAGGCCGGCGAAGCCGAGCAGCAGCAGCACGACAGTGCCCCAGATGGTCAGCTTTGTCGACACCGCCCAACGGGTCGGCTGACGCCACTCGCGGGCCGCCTCGAACAGGGCCGGAAACCCGAGCCCGCCGACGATCGCGCCGAACGCCAACGGCAGCGACACCCACGGGTCGCGATTGAAGGCAATCAGACCGTCGGAGTAGAGCGCGAAGCCGCCGTTGTTGAACGCCTGCACTGCGTGGAAGACGCCCGACCAGAGCGCTCGCCCCGGCCTGTAGTCGTAGGTCAGCCAGAGCCGGCCGGCGACCACCGCTGTCATCACGGCCTCGCAGGCGAACACGGTCACCGCGATCCGGCGAAGCAGCCGCCCGACGTCACCGAGGCCGAACTCCGCCGTCTCGGCCTGCACGAGCAGTCGGTTGCGCAGCCCCAACTGGCGCGAGACCACGAGGATGACGAGCGCCGCCGCGGTGAGGATGCCGAGACCGCCGAGCTGGGTGAGCAGGGTGATCACCAGCAGGCCCCCGCCGGACCAGTAGTTGGGGGTGTCGGTGACGGCCATGCCGGTGACCGACACCGCCGACGTGGCGGTGAACAGCGCGGTGGTCAGGGGCGGGCGCTGGTGCTGCACTGTCGCCCAGCGCGTCATCAGCAGTCCGGTGCCGAGCAGGATCGGCACCAGGAAGGCGAACGGCACCAGCCGCACGGGGTTGCGGAAGAACCGGCGCACCAGACAATCTTCCGTTTCCGGGCGACTTCCCGAGTGAGAACGGCCCATTCCAAGGACACGCCCGCCGCGCGGCCCCCTGCCACCGTTCCAGGATCGAGCACGATCTTGAAGGTTGCTGATGGATGGCGTGGGGCGACACAGGCGCTGGGCGGGCCGTGGGGGTCGGCGCCATCGGAAGGGCGGGTCCGAGGGTGGCAGGGCGGCCCGTTGTAACCTCTGGCCACCTCATTCCTGTTACTTGTGTGTTTCTGCCACATAGCTCGTGGGTGACGTCACTTCTAGCGTGGGCCGTCACAAAGAAGTTCTCTCCCTCCGAGTCCTCATGTGGAGTCGCAATGACGGTCCGGACGACGCGGCGGGTGTTCCTCTCCGCCGCCACGATGATGGCCGCGGCGTTGGCCGCCACGGCCTGTGGCAGCCCGCAGGACACCGCCACCGGCGGCGGCGACAGCGCCGCGCCGGTAAAGGTCGGCCTGGTGTACTCCCAGTCGGGTGCGCTGGCCAGTTACGGAAAGCAGTACATCGAGGGGTTCAAGGCGGGGCTCGACTTCGCCACCCAGGGCACCGGCAAGGTCGGTGACCGCACGATCGAGGTCAGCGAGGTCGACGACGCGGGAGACCCCGCCAAGGCGGTGTCCGCCGCCAAGGACCTGATCGGCAAGGGTACGAAGATCATCGCGGGCTCCACCGCCTCCGGCGTGGCGCTGCAGGTCGCCCCGATCGCGGCGCAGAACAAGGTCCTGTTCATCTCCGGGCCGGCCGCCACCGACGCGGTGACCGGCGCCAACAAGTACACGTTCCGTTCCGGCCGGCAGTCCTACCAGGACGTGGTGACCGCCAAGTCGTTCATCGGCGACCCCACCGGCAAGAAGGTGGTTGTCTTCGCCCAGGACGGCGCGTTCGGCGACGCAAACGAGGCAGCCGTCAAGGCGGTCATCGGCGGCGCGGGTGCCACCGTCAGCAGCGTACGGGCACCGGCCAGCGCCACCGAGTTCACGCCGTTCGCCAGCCAGATCAAGACCGCGAAGCCGGATCTGCTCTTCGTGGCCTGGGCCGGCACCACCGCCCCGGCCATGTGGCAGACCCTCGACCAGCAGGGCGTGCTCTCGTCGACCACTGTCGTGACCGGCCTCGACATCCGCGCCTCCTGGCCGACGTTCGGCGCGGCCGGCACGAAGATCTCCTTCCTGTCGCACTACTTCGACGGCGCCTCCGACACCGAGGCCAGCAAGGCGCTGAAGGCCAAGGTCGGCACCGTCGACCTGTTCCACCCGGACGGCTTCGCCGCGGCGCAGATGGTGGTCCGCGCCGTGCAGGAGGGCGGGGAGGACGTCGACAAGATGGTCACCGTCCTGGAGGGCTGGAGCTTCGACGGGGTCAAGGGCAAGATGACCATCCGAGCCGAGGACCACGCGCTGCTCCAGCCGATGTACCAGGCCAAGCTCAGCGGCAGCGGCACCGCCTTCTCGGCCACCGCGCAGAAGAGCCTCACCGGTGACGAGTCGGCGCCGCCGGCCGTGGCGATGAAGGGCTGAGAAATGCTCGCCACCCGCGGTCTGACCTGGCGGATCGGTGAGGTCGCCATCGTCGACAGCGTCTACCTCGACCTCGCGCCCGGAGAGTTCCTGGGCGTGATCGGGCCGAACGGCGCAGGCAAGACCTCACTGTTCAACCTGATCACCGGCCTGCGCCGGGCCACGGAGGGCCGGATCACCCTGGACGGGCAGGACATCGGGGCGCTCCCGCCGCACCGGCGGGCTCGCCTCGGTCTGGGCCGTACCTTCCAGGCATCCTCGGTCTTCGGTTCGCTGAGCGTGCGGGAGAACGTCCGGCTCGCCGTGCAGGCGCACCGCGGGGGCTCGATGGCACTGTGGCGGCGGGCGGCGGCCGACCGGGAGGTGGCCGCCGCCGCCGACGCGGCGCTCGACCGGGTCGGCCTCGCCCACCGGGGTACGGCGCTGGCCGGCACCCTGGCCCACGGCGAAAAACGCAAGCTGGAGATCGCCCTGCTGCTCGCCGGTGAACCGCGGGTGATGCTGCTGGACGAGCCGATGGCAGGGGTCAGCGCCGAGGACGTACCCGAACTGGTCGCGGTGATCAAGTCGTTGACCGGGGACAGCAACCGGGCGGTGCTGATGGTCGAGCACCACATGGACGTCATCCTGGAACTGGCCGACCGCATCGCCGTCATGCACCACGGCGCGCTGCTGGCCTGCGACACCCCGGAGACGGTGATGGCCAACGCCACTGTGCAAGAGGCCTACCTGGGGGAGTCGCTGTGAGCGCGAGGAGTGAGCCGGGTTTGCGAGCCCCGCAGTCGCGAACGGAGGTGGCTCTGTGAGCGCGAGGAGTGAGCCGGTCCTCAGTGTGGAGGACCTGTCGGTCCGGATCTCCGGGCTGCACATCCTCCAGGGGGTGTCCTTCACTGTCGCCCCGAGCGGCGTGACGGTCCTGCTCGGCCGCAACGGCGTCGGCAAGACCACCACGTTGCGCGCGATCCTCGGCCTCACACCGCCGGCCGGTGAGGTGCGCGGCAGCATCCGGATGGGCGCGCAGAGCCTGCTGGCCCGCCCCACCCACCGGCTGGTCCGCGGTGGGCTGGGCTACGTGCCCGAGGACCGGGACGTGTTCGCCGGTCTCACCGTCGCCGAGAACCTGCGGCTCGCCGAGCGGCGCGGCACGACTCCCGCGTACGACAAGGTTTTCGCGCTCTTTCCGGAGCTGGACCGGCGCGGACGGCAACGGGCGGGGTCGCTCTCCGGTGGGCAGCAGCAGATGCTGTCGATCGGGCGGGTGCTGCTCAACGACAACCGGCTGCTGCTGATCGACGAGCCGACCAAGGGGTTGGCACCAAAGGTGGTGACCGAGGTGGCCGAGGTCCTGGAACGGGTCGCGGAGTCGGTGCCGGTGCTGCTCGTGGAGCAGAACCTGGCGGTGGTACGACGGTTGGCCCGCGATGCCGTGGTGCTCGCCGCCGGAAAGGTGGCCTGGACCGGCGACGCCCGCGAGTTGCTGCTGGAGACGGCACTTACCAAGTCGCTGCTCGGCGTGGGCACCGGTGAGGCGCACCGTCCGACCGGCGCGGACCGGGCTGCCGTGGCCGGGAAGGACGCAGGCTGATGGGGACCGTGATCCTGTTGGCGTTGACCGGGCTCGGCCTGGCGGCGCTGTACTTCCTCGTCGCCTCCGGCCTGTCACTGGTCTTCGGCCTGGCCGACGTGCTCAACTTCGCGCACGGGCTGTTCCTCGGTGTCGGCGCCTACGGCACCTGGTGGGCGGCGGGCAACCTGCCGGGCGCCAGCGGCGACGGCTGGGGCTTCGTGCTCGCTGTCGCGTTCGGGGTGGCCGCCGGCACGCTCGTGGCGATCCTGGTCGAGCTGGTGCTGATCCGCCCGCTCTACTCCCGCACCATCGAGCAGGTGCTTGTCACCGTCGGCCTGTCGCTGGCCGGGGTGGCGCTGTTGCAGGCCACCTGGGGTGCTGACGCCCGACCGTTCCCGCGCCCGGACTGGACCCGACAGGTCACCGGGATCCTCGGCGCGCAGGTGCCGAACGGCGGCCTGCTGCTGATCATTGCGGCGGTGCTGGTGCTCGGCGCGATCCTCGCCTTCCTGCGCTGGACCCGGTACGGCCTGGTGATCCGGGCCGGCGTGGAGAACCGGGAGATGGTGACGGCGCTCGGCATCGACGTCCGCAAGGCGTTCACGCTTGTCTTCGCGATCGGTGGGGCGGCCGCCGCGCTCGCCGGCGCGCTGGGCGGTGTCTACTTCGGCACCGTCTCGCCCGGTCAGGGCGGCTCGTTGCTGATCTTCGCGTTCATCGTGGTGGTGATCGGCGGGATGGGCTCGGTGGTCGGCTCCGCGTACGCGGCGGTCGTCGTCGGGCTGGTGCAGCAGTTCGTCAACTACTACGGCACGTCCGGGCTCGGCGACATCTGCGTGGTCGGGCTGCTGGCCGTGGTGCTGCTGCTGCGCCCGCAGGGCATCGCCGGAAAGGTGGCAACGGCATGACGCTCCTCGACGTGACCCCGGCGGCGGCAGCACCTCCCGCTCCGAAACCGGGCCGTGTGCACCGCGTACGCCCGTTCCTGCCGCTCGTGGCGTTGGCGGTGCTGGTGGCCCTGCCGTACTCGACGCTCTCCCTGCCGGGGATCTTCGAGGGGCCGATCAACTCACCGGGCACCCTGCAACTGCTCGCCATCTGCCTGATCTTCGGCGGGCTGGCCGCCGGGTACGACCTGCTCTTCGGCCGGACCGGGATGCTCTCCTTCGGGCACGCGCTCTACTTCGCGGCAGGCGTGTACGGCACCGACATCCTCATCACCCGGGCCGGCCTGCCGCTGTGGCAGGCGGCGCTGCTGACCATCACCGGCGGCACGATTCTCGCCGCGCTGCTCGGCGCTGTGGCGCTGCGGACCGTGGGCATCGCGTTCGCCATGGTGACGCTGGCCTTCGCCCAGGTGGGGGCGATCCTGGTGGCCCGGGACTTCGGTGGGCTCACCGGCGGCGAGGAAGGTCTGCCGCTGGACGTGTCCGGGCTGCCCGCCGGGCTGGTCGGGGTGACCAACACGGTGAACCTGTACTGGCTGGCGCTGGCGTACCTGACGCTCGTGGTCTTCGTGGTGCACCGGGTGAGCGGTTCACCCACCGGTCGGGTGCTCGCCGGCCTCCGCGACGACGAGCGGCGGATCGGTGTGCTCGGGCTCGACCCGTACCGCTACAAGCTTGTGGCGTTCACCCTGGCCGGCGGGTTGGCGTCGGCGGGCGGGGTGGTCTACGTCCTCATCGTCGGCGGCGCGTCACCGCACATCACGTCGTCCGAGCTGACCCTGTCGCTGCTGGTCATGGTGGTGCTCGGCGGCCCGGGCACCCGGTGGGGGCCGGTGCTCGGTGGCGTCCTCTACATGTACCTGGACCACCGGCTCACCGCGTTCGGCACGAGCGACGCGGTGGACAACCTGCCGGCCTTCCTCAGCAACCCGCTGAGCCAGCCGCTCTTCGTCCTCGGCACTGTCTTCATCCTGGCCGTCTACTTCTTCCCAGGAGGCCTGACCAGCCTGGCCCCCCGCGTATCCCACCTGACCCGCTCCCTCCGCTCCCGCTAGGGCTTCCGGTCGATCATGAAGTTATTGCTACGCCACGCCGTGGTTGAGGGCGGTAACTTCATGATCGACGGGATTCTCTGCACGGGGAGGTCGGGGACATGGTTGGGCGACTTGCGGTTGTCAGTGGGGGCGGGACCGGGATCGGCGCCGCCGTCGCGGGGGTGCTCGCCGGGGACGGCTACGACGTACTGATCGTCGGCCGACGGGCGGACGTGTTGACCGATACCGCGGAGCGACTCTCTGTCGAATGTGGTCGTACCGACGCCGTGACCGCCGTCACCGCCGATCTGACCGACCCGGCGCACCTCGACCGGGTTCTCGCGGCGATCGGTGACCGGCCGGTCGACGTGGTGGTCAACAACGCCGGCGGCTACCTCGCCGGTGACACGAGCACGCTCGCCGGAACCGCCGCGCACTGGCGGGCCAACCTGGACGCCAACGTGCTCACCGCAGTGCTGCTCACCGAGGCGCTGCGGCCTGCCCTTCGCCGACCGGGCGGCCGGGTGATCCTGATCAGCTCGATCTCCGCCCAACGCGGCGGCGGTGGGCCGTACTCGGCGGCGAAGGCGGCCCTGCACGGCTGGTCGTACGACCTGGCAGCGCAGCTCGGCCCAGAGCAGATCACGGTGAACGTGGTGAGCCCCGGCTATGTCGCCGAAACCGAGTTCTTCGGCGACCGGATGACAGCCGAGGGGCATGCGAAGCGGGTGGCGGCGACCCTCGTGGGGCGAGCCGGCGTGCCGAACGACGTCGCCGAAGCCGTTCGCTATCTCACCAGTCCGGCCGCCGGCTACGTCACCGGTCAGGTGCTCGGCGTCAACGGGGGTTCGGTCCTCGGTCGCTGAGCACGCGACCGTCCAGACACGACGAAGGGGCGGCGGCCCCCCGTGCGACCGCCGCCCCCTACGTCGTGACTCAGCCGTTCAGCAACTCGTACGCCATCGCTGGTGCCTTGATGGCGGCGGCACCGGTCGGCACGCTGATCTTCGGCGCGGTGCCGTAGTCGGTGTACTTGACGACGTAGTCGTACGCCTTCGCCTTGCCTGCGGCCGGGATCTTCAGCGTCAGCGAGGTCAGGTGCTTGTCCGCGCCGACCACTGCGGTGAACGGCACCTTCTTGGCGGCCTCGCCGAGCGCCGCGGCCTCACCGTCCTCAAGCGACTTCGCCGCTTCTCCCCCGCTCACGTCGATGAACCCGACGTACCGTCCGGGGCTCTGCTCCTCCACCGAGGTGGCCGCCTCAAGGAGCGGCCCGGCGTTGCCCTGGTCCGCGCCGTCGTAGGTGGGGATGGAGGCGGCGTCGGTCAGCTTCGCGGGGTCCAGCTTCATCCACTTGTCCGGGAGCTTCGGCAGGCCCGGGCGGCCGGTGAACTTCGCCTTCATCCAGGTGTCGTCGCCGATCACGAGGAACGACATCTTCACGGCGATGCCGTCGGAGTCCGGCGGCAGCGTGGTGTTGAGTTCGAACGCCTTCGACTCGTGGTCGATCAGGCCGGTGAGCGTGCTGGACGCATCCTTGCCGCTGAACCGGAACGTCCCCTCGGTGCCGTCGGGTACGGCGTCGACGAGCGCCTCCTTGGGGCTGACGCTCGGGGCGTCCTGCGGCGCCGCTGCGGGCTCGTCCTTCGACCCGCAACCCGCGAGCAGGCTGGCCGTGGCCAGCACAGCGGCGACCGTGCCGAACGTCCGTCGGATGGTGCCGGCGGTGCCCGTTGCCTGTGTCATCACACTTCTCTTTCTCGATGCGTGGCTCTTGCCGACGACGATGCTGCCGGCCGCCGCGGCGGTCCGACTGCCGATATGCTGCCGTCCGGCTGCCGGGCACTGCCGTCCGGTGCCCCACGGGGGTATCAGGAGCGGAAACTCGCATGTCAGGAACGCTGCGTTTCGAGATCCTCGGGCCTCAGCGGGCCTGGTACGCCGACCGGGAGATCGACCTCGGCCCCGGCAAGCAGCGTGCCGTGCTTGCCGTCCTGTTGCTCTCCGTCGGCCGTCCGGTGCCCACGGGGCAGATCGTCGAGGCGGTCTGGCCGGAGGATCCACCCGCGAACGGCCCCAACGTGGTGCAGAAGCACGTCGCCGGGTTGCGCCGGGTGTTGGAGCCGGAGCGGTCACCGCGTACGCCGGGGCAGGTGCTCAGCCTGACCGACGCCGGTTACCTGCTGCGGGTCGACCCCGAGGGGGTGGACGCGGTCCGCTTCGAGCGGGCGGTGCACCGCGCCCGGCAACGCCACGCGGAGGGCTGCGCCACCGAGGCGCTGAGCGAGTTGGCCGCAGCTTTGGAGCTGTGGCAGGGAGAGCCGTTCGTCGGGTTCACCGGGCCGATCTTCGATGCCGCGCGCCAGCGGCTTGTCGAGTTGCGGGCCGTGGCGCTGGAGACCCGGGCCGAGCTGACACTGGACCTCGGCCGGCACCGGGAGGTGATCGGCGAGCTGCGGGAGTTGGTGGCGGAGTTCCCCGTTCGGGAACGGCTGCGGCACCACCTCATGCTCGCGCTCCACCGCAGCGGGCGGCAGGCCGAGGCGCTCGCCGCCTACCGGGAGTTCGGCAGCCTGCTCCGGGAGGAGTACGGCATCGAGCCTGGCGAAGCCCTCCAGGAACTGCACAGGCGCATCCTGCGCTCCGACCCGACGCTCACGGCACCGGCGATGCCGCTCACGGCACCGGCGATGCCGCTCACGGCACCGGCGGAGGCGCTCGCAGCACCGGCGAAGCCGTCGGACGATCGGCAGCCGCCCGCGTTGGCGCCGTCCCCGACCGCCGGCCTCAGGTCCGGCCCCTGGGAGTCGCCGACCACGTCGGATCGGTTCCCGAGCGACGTCGGCTATCCGCCGCCGATCCTGCTCCCGCAACCGGTGGCGGACAGCCGGCCTGCGAGACCGCAGTCGCCGCCCTGGGCGAGCAGGGCCGCCACCTTCGCCGGTACTGTGCTCGTCCTGTTCTCCTTCGGTTGTCTGACCTGGCTGGTGATCCTGGCCTACGCGGTCTGGCGGCGTAGCTGGCGTCTCGCCGTCGCCGGCATCGGCTACCTGGCGATAGTCGTCGTCGAGGTGGCACTGCTCGACATCGAGCACCCGGACGCCGAGGTGCCCGGCCTTGAGGCGGTGACGTTCCTCGGGCTGGCCGTCGTCACCTGGATCCTCGGAGCGGTGCACGTGATCCTGCTCAGCCGAGGGCTCTGGGCGGCGATCACCGGAAACCTGGGCGGCAGCGCGAAGCAACGCGCCCAGGAGGAGCGGCGCATCCGTCGTGAGCACGCCCGCTACCTGCTCTACCACCACCCGGCGGCCCGCGACGAACTGCGCGTCGGGCGGCCCGACCTTCCCCGGACCTTCGACGACGGCGGTCTGATCGACGTCAACGCGGTCCCGGAGCAGGTGCTCACCGGCCTGCCCGGCCTGACGTCCGAGCAGTGCCGGCAGATCGCTGTGGACCGGTGGCTGCGCGGCCCGTACACATCGATGGAAGAACTTGCCGCGCGCTGCCTGCTGCAGCCGACGGCCACCGAGCCCCTGCGCGACCTGCTGCTGTTCCTCCCTCCAGCCGTACTGGCCGACGAGGCGCGGGCGCACGGATCGTGACCGCCACCTCCCGCGCGGGCCGGGGTTCTGACGCACGGCGCTGGTAGACATGTCGGGTGGAGACAGCAGAGCGGGCGGCGGTACGGGAGCGGGCCGAGGCGGTGCTGCGCCGGCTGGCCGGTGAGCACGCCCGGCTGCGTGAGGACCAGTGGCGGGCCATCGAGGCGCTTGTCGTCGACCGGCGGCGGGTGCTCTGCGTGCAACGCACCGGCTGGGGCAAGTCGGCTGTCTACTTCGTGGCCACCGCGCTGCTGCGCGACAGCGACAAGGGCGGCGCACAGGGCGGCCAGCACGGCCCGACCGTCATCGTGTCGCCGCTGCTGGCGCTGATGCGCAACCAGGTGGAGGCGGCAGCTCGGGCCGGCATCCGGGCGCGCACGATCAACTCCGCGAACCTCGACGAGTGGGACGCCATCACCGCCGAGATCCAGGCCGGCGCTGTGGACGTGCTGCTGATCAGCCCGGAGCGGCTCAACAACCCCGATTTCCGCGACGGCGTGCTGCCGAAGCTTGCCGCGACCACCGGCCTGCTGGTCGTCGACGAGGCGCATTGCGTCTCCGACTGGGGGCACGACTTCCGGCCGGACTACCGGCGGCTGCGCACGTTCCTCGCCGAGCTGCCGGAGCGCACCCCGGTGCTGGCCACCACCGCCACCGCGAACGCCCGGGTCACCCAGGACGTGGCCGAGCAGTTGGGCGACGCGCTCGTCCTGCGCGGCACCCTGGACCGCGAGTCGCTGCGCCTCGGTGTGCTCGACCTGCCCACACCGGCGCACCGGCTGGCCTGGCTCGCCGACCACCTGGACGAGCTGCCCGGCTCCGGCATCGTCTACACGCTCACCGTGGCGGCAGCGGGGGAGACGACCGAGTTCCTGCGCTCCCGGGGCTATCCGGTCGCGTCCTACACCGGGCAGGCCGAGGACGCCGACCGACGAGCCGCCGAGCAGGACCTGCTGGACAACAAGATCAAGGCGCTGGTGGCGACCAGTGCGCTGGGCATGGGCTTCGACAAGCCCGACCTGGGCTTCGTCGTCCACCTCGGCGCGCCGCCCTCACCGATCGCGTACTACCAGCAGGTCGGTCGCGCCGGCCGCGCCGTCGAGCACGCCGAGGTGCTGCTTCTGCCCGGCGCCGAGGACGCCGCGATCTGGCGCTACTTCGCCTCGCTGGCGTTCCCGCCCGAGCAGCAGGTCCGGGCCGTGTTGGCAGCCCTGCACACCGACCGCCCGCTCTCCACCCAGGCTCTCGAACCCCTTGTCGACCTGCGCCGCGCCCGGTTGGAGCTGATGCTCAAGGTCCTCGACGTGGACGGCGCGGTCCGCCGGGTGCGCGGTGGCTGGCTCGCCACGGGCGAGCCCTGGGTCTACGACGAGGGCCGGTTGCGCCGCGTCGCCGAGGCGCGCACCGTCGAGCAACAGGCCATGCGGGAGTACGCGTCGACACCCGACTGCCGGATGCGATATCTGCGGGAGCGCCTGGACGACACCGGGGCGACCGACTGCGGCCGGTGCGACACGTGCGCCGAGCCGCTGTTCTCCGCCGACGTGTCCACAGCCGCGCTCACCGCCGCGCAGGCGTTCCTGGGCCGCCCCGGCGTAGAGATCGCGCCGAAGAAGCTCTGGCCGACCGGGTTGGAGGCTGTGGGCGTACCCCTGAAGGGCCGGATCGCCCCGGCGGACCAGACGCTGCCGGGCCGCGCCGTGGGCCGCCTCTCCGACCTGGGCTGGGGTGGCCGGCTGCGCGAGCTGGTCGGCCCGGAGGCCCTCGACACGGCGGTGCCCGACGACGTGGCCGGGGCCGTCGTGGAGGTGCTGAAGGCGTGGGCGCACGGCGACGACCCGTGGCCCCGCCGGCCGGTGGCGGTGGTCGCGGTCGGGTCCCGGCGACGGCCCCGGCTGGTCGGCTCGCTGGCCGAGCGGATCGCGGCCGTGGGTCGGCTGCCACTGCTGGGCGAGATTGCCTCGACAGGTCCGGGTGGCCCCGGTGGGCCGCGCGGCAACAGCGCCCAGCGGGTACGCGCGCTGCACGACGCCTTCACGGTGCCAGCCGACCTGGCCGACGCACTGACCGCCCTGGACGGCCCGGTGCTGCTCGTCGACGATCTCGTCGACTCGGGCTGGACGATGACGATCGCGGCCCGGGCTCTGCGCCGGGCCGGCGCACCGGACGTGCTGCCCCTCGCCCTCGCGGTGGCCGGCTGACCTGTCGCTCCCCGGCCGGAGCGGAAAAGTTCCCGAGGCGGGCGGATTGCGACGGTCGCCACGCCGTCGCGACGTCGACCAGGGCTGGCCAGCGGCGACGGTACCGTGGGCGACATGACCGATCCGCACCCCGTCCCCCGCGCGCGCCCGCTGGACGCCGGTGCCGCCGCGACGGGCCACGTGCTGGACGCCTGCGGTGTCTGACCAGGTCTCCGCCGTGGCGGACCGGAGCACGATCCGGCTGGCCCTGGTGGTCGGCGGCCTGGTGCTCGCCGTGCTGCTCGGGTTCGGCCTCGGCCGTCTCAACGGCGGTGGGACCGGCGGCACCGCCACCGCCGGTGTGTCGTCCTCGACCGGCGGGCACACCCACCCGCCGGGCACCGGAGTCCACGATCACGGTGCCGTGACGGGCACCGACGGGCAGGCGGGCGCCGAAGCTGGCGGCCTGTCGGTCAGCTCGTCCGGCTACACGTTCGCGCCGCTGGCCACCGAGTTCCCGGCCGGCCAGCCGGGGCAGCTGCGTTTCCAGGTGCGGGACGCGCAGAGCCGGCCGGTCACCCGCTTCGCCGTCGTGCACGACAAGCCCATGCACCTCATCGTGGTCCGTCGGGACCTCACCGGCTACCAGCACCTGCATCCGACAATGGCGCCCGACGGCACCTGGTCGGTGCCGCTGACCCTCGCCCAGCCGGGCGTCTGGCGGGCGTACGCCGATTTCACAGCGGTGGCCGACGACGGCGGCCAGACGGCCGTGACCGTCGGCGTGGACCTCGTCGCGCCAGGCGGCTACCAGCCGCGCCCGCTGCCGAAGCCTGCCACGTCGACGACTGTGGACGGGTTCACCGTCAGCTACCAGGGCAGCCCGCAGGCCGGGGCGACTGTGCCGTTGACGTTCCGGGTCGACGGCGTCGGCGGTGTCGCGGCGCTGGAGCGCTACCTCGGCGCGTACGGGCACCTGGTGGCGCTGCGCGAGGGCGACCTCGGCTACCTGCACGTGCACCCGGAGCTCGAACTGGTGGACGGCCAGGTGAAGTTCTGGCTGACCGTTCCCGACCCGGGGCGCTACCGCCTCTACCTGGACTTCCAGGTCGGCGCGAATGTGCACACCGCCGAGTTCACACTGACGATCCCCTGACCCGCCTCGCGGCGGGGTCAGCCGGCTCGGCGGATGGGGCGGCGGGCCAGGTAGCGGAGAAGGTCGCGGATGTGGTGTTTCTCCTCGGCCGGGACCGTGGGGTCGGCCAGCCGGTCCAGGATGACGCGGACGTCCGCCTCTACCGGACCGTCGTCGCCGCGCTTGCGGGGTGCCGGCCCCGCGTCGGGCAGCCCGAGTGCCCGGAACGCGGCGGCCACCGGCAGATCCAGTGCGGCGCAGAAACCGCGCACCTTTGCCAGCTCGGGGTAATCCTGCCAGTCGCCAGCCAGCCAACGGAACACCGTGGAGCGACCCACGCCCGTGTGTGAGGCAAGATCGGTCACGGTCCAGCCGCGCTCGTCGCGCGCGTCGTCGATGGCGCGACGGACGAAGCGGGCGAAGGCCATCTGCGGTGTAACGTCTGAGGAACCCATCCGTGTGTGTTGATCCCTCCCGGCTGGGCACTGGGCGATGCATCACGAGAGTAGTACGCCCGCAGGCGGAAACCACTGACTGACCACACAAACCGTCCCATCGATGAGACTCCGTCTCCCGCTGTACCCGTACCACCACCGAGCGATCATCGTCGTTCTTCTACTAAGCTCGGTGCCCGTCCCGGCAGGGCGTTTGTTCGCCTGTCGCCTCCGATCGGACCACCGCCGAGGAGCACCATGGCCGAATCGAGTCGTCCGCGGCCGTACCAACCTGGTGCGGTGAGCCTCTTCTTCGTTGCCAATGCTGGCGTCTTCGCCGCCGCGTTCTGGATCTGGTTGCTGTGGATGGTGCTCCGCACCCACGAGGCGACAGGTGCGGACGTGCTCGCCGCCACCGGTGCCATCACCACGACGCTTGTCACCGTCGTGCTGGGTGCCCGGATGGCGTTGCAGCGTAACGCCGCCATCCGGCACGCCGAGACGAAGAAGCTGCTCGTCGACATTTCGTGGAACGCCTTCGCGGCGGCCGGCAACGCCGAGGGCGCGGGCAAGGTGGTGCCCTTCCCGATCAGCCCGGTCGGGGGCGACCGCGCTGGCCAACGGCCCGACGGGGACCGGGCGTCGGCGTTCGGCCGTGGTCTCGGCGGTCGGGACCGGGGCAGCAACGGCGGCCGGCGACGCTGAACCGCCGTACCGGTCAGGCGACGGGCGGCTGCTCGGCGGTGGCCAGCAGGGTCTCCAGGCGGGGCGTGACCCGCCACTGGTCGACCAGTTCGCGGTACTCCGCACGCTGGGCCCCGGTTGCCTCGGTGCCGGTACGGCGGGCACGGATCAGCAGGTTGCGCGGGGTGTGCTGGGAGTCCACGAACTCCACCACCTCGGACCGATAGCCGTGTACCCGCAGCAGCCCGGCGCGCAGCGCGTCGGTGAGCACGTCAGCGAAGCGCTCGCGCAGGATGCCCTGCCGGGTCAGCAGGTCGTACGGGGTTGGTGCGGGCTGTGCGCGTAGCTGCTTCGCGAGGTCGTGGTGGCAGCAGGGCGCGGCAAGCACCCAGCGGGCCTCCCAGCGCACCGCGCGGGCCAGCGCCTCGTCGGTGGCGGTGTCGCAGGCGTGCAGCGCCAGCACCAGATCCGGGGCGGGATCGACGACCGCGTCGGCGATCGTCCCGGCCACGAAGCTGACCTTGTCGGCCCAGCCCATTCGCTGTGCCAGCTCGGTGTTGCGCCGCCGCTGGTCCTCCCGGACGTCGACGCCGATCAGTTCGACGTCGAGCCCCCGCCTGGACAGGTACCGGTACGCGGCGAAGGTCAGGTAGGCGTTGCCGCAGCCCAGGTCGACAACCCGCAACGAGCCGGTCAGCTCGTCGGGCAGGGTCGCGGCCAGGGCCCGCAGGAACGCGTCCACCTGGCGGCGTTTGGCCGCCGAGCCGCCGATCTCGGCGAAGATCTCGTCACCCGGGTCCAGCAGGTATTCCTTCGCCCGGTCGTGCCCGGCTGGCGCCGCCGCTGGTCGGGCCGTCGCCGCCCGGTGCACCTGCGCCTCGCCGGACTTGGTCACCCGCAGTTGGAGCGTCGCGTCGGCCGTCTCGACGTGCCAGTTGCCGAACGGCTCGGCCAGCAACTCGTCGACCGCCGCTGCCGACTCCGCACCGGGGGCGACATTGCGGGTGTACGGGCGTACACCGTCGGAGGTGGCGATCTGGAGCCGGGGCCCGGCCTTGAGCGTCACCGGCCGCAGTTCGGCGCGGGCCACAGTGGGACGGCGACCCCGTCGGCGGCCGGCGGCGACAGCCCGGGTCAGGGTGGGGTCGAGGAGCAGGGTGCGGACCTCGGTGAGGGCGGCGTCCAGTGGTTCCGGCATCGTTCCATCTTCGGCAGGTGGGGCGGGAAGGGAACATCCCCCGTACCGCGCTCAGGCGGTCCGGGGGATGTCGGGTGGGTCTGTGAGTCAGTCCGCGGTCGCCTCGGCCGGCGTACCCGCGCCGGAACCGCCAGAACGGCGGCGCCGGCGGCGACGCGGCTTGGACGGGTCGCCGTCCGCGGCCGCGGACGGCTCGGCCGGTGCCGCGTCGGCGGAGATCACCGCGGTGGCCTCGCCCGCGACCGGCTCGCCGGCCCGGCGGCGACGACGGCGGCGGGGAGTACGGGTGGCCTCGTCGCCAGCCGCGTCCACGGGCACCTCGGCGGCCGGCGCGGCGGCGTCGGTGCGGTCGCGGCGGCCGTCGCTGCGACCACGGCGCTCGCCCCGCCCCTCGCTACGGCTCTCACCGCGACGCGGACCGCGACCACCGCTGTCGCCCCGGCGGGAACGGGTCGTCCCACCCAGGTCTTCCTCGATCTCGGCGGACAGCCCGGCCCGGGTGCGCTCCGCCGTGGGCAGCGTGCCGCTGACCTCGGTGGAGATGTGCAGGTCGGTGTAGAGGTGCGGCGACGTGTGGTACGTCTCCGGCGGCTCGGGCATGTCCAGACCGAGGGTCTTGTCGATGATCCGCCAGCGGGGCATGTCGTCCCAGTCGACGAAGGTCACCGCGACGCCCGTCGCTCCGGCCCGGCCGGTCCGGCCGATCCGGTGGGTGTAGGTGTCCTGGTCTTCCGGGCAGTCGTAGTTGATGACGTGGGTGACGCCCGTGACGTCCAGCCCTCGGGCCGCCACGTCGGTGGCGACCAGGATGTCGATCTTGCCGGCCCGGAAGGCCCGCAGCGCCCGCTCGCGGGCACCCTGGCCCAGGTCACCGTGCACCGCGGCGACGGCGAACCCACGGAAGTCGAGGTCCTCGGCGACCCGGTCGGCAGCCCGCTTGGTACGCGTGAAGATCATGGTCAGCCCGCGACCCTCCGCCTGGAGGATGCGCGCCACCACCTCGACCTTGTTCATCGAGTGGGTGCGGTAGACCAGCTGCTGGGTCTGCGGCGACGGGCCGGTCTCGGCGGTGTGCCCGGCGTGGATCGTCATCGGCTGGCGCAGGAAGCGCCGGGACAGGGTGACGATCGGGTCCGGCATGGTGGCCGAGAACAGCATCGTCTGCCGGTCTTCCGGGAGCATCGCGAGGATCTTCTCGACGTCGTCGAGGAAGCCCAGGTCGAGCATCCGGTCAGCCTCGTCGAGGACGAGCGCGCGCACCCGGTCCAGTCGGAGGTGCTTCTGCTTCTGGAGGTCCATCAGACGGCCGGGGGTGCCGACCAGGATCTCGACGCCCTTGCGCAGCGCGTCGATCTGCGGCTCGTACGCCACGCCGCCGTAGATCGGCAGCACCCGGATGCCGCGCGTGCGGCCGGCGGCGGCGAGGTCCTTGGCGACCTGGATGCCCAGCTCACGGGTGGGGACGACGACAAGCGCCTGGGGGACGCCGTCGCTGCCCTCGCTCGGCGCGAAGACCCGCTCCAGCAGCGGAACGCCGAAGCCGAGGGTCTTGCCGGTGCCGGTGGGGGCCTGGCCGATGAGGTCGACGCCGCGCAGGGCGATCGGGATCGCGTACTCCTGGATGGCGAACGCGCGGGTGATGCCGGCCGCTGCCAGGGCCTCGACGGTCTCGTCGCGGGCGCCGAGCGCGGCGAAGGTGGGGGCCTCCGGCCGAACCGGGGCTGTGGGTGCCAGTTCCTGGCCGTCCATCAGTTCTTCAATCAGTTCGCTCATGTGGATTTGGGGGTGCCCTCTCGTGGGTGCGCCCGTCATGTCCTCAGGGCGCGTTCGGTATGACGCGGGCCACACGGTCGGGGGCAGACTGCCGAGCCGGACCGGGCCGCACGCGCGCCGCGGGCTGAGCTTCGATCAGATCGGCGCCCACGGCAACTGCTCCATGCTACCTGAACAGGCAAGCTCACGTCCCGATTCCCGGGCGGCCAGCCGCCACGCGGGGGCATTGATTGTGACCTGCGCCACAGGGCCTGTCGAACGGCTTCCTGGGTCGGCTACGCGTTGCCCCAGGCTGTCGAGCGGCCCGCGCTCACTGCGCTCATCGCGCAGGGCGTCCGGGCCGGATGTGTCGGGTTGTCCAGGCGGCTCACTGCGGCGCACACCGGACGAATGGCAACCGTCGGGCTGAGCAGGCGACCTACGCGCCGGATGGTGCGGTCCCGGCCCGCGGCAGGTGGGCGACGCCGACCTGCCGCAATGGCCGGACCAGTCAGCGGACGGTGAAACCGACCGATCGGGGGGACGCCTCGGCGATCTCGACGTAGGCGACCTTCTCGACCGGAACGATTACCCGCCGGCCCTTCTCGTCGGTCAGGGAGAGCGTGCCGCCATCGCCGGCGAAGGCGTCGGTCACGATCTGCTCGATCTCGGCCGGCGACTGCGCGCTGTCCAGAACCAGCTCGCGCGGCGCGTACTGCACGCCGATCTTGACCTCCACTGTGCCTCCTCAACTGGGGCGAAAGAACCGCCCTGCGAAGGCTATCCGATCACGGGGGCGGTGGTCAGGCTGACTCACCTTGCAGCGGGAAGCTCGCGATGCCCCGCCACGACAACGCCGCCACCAACGCCTCGGCCTCGGCCTTGGGCACCTGCCGGCCCCGGGCCAGCCAGAACTGCGCGGCCGTCTCCGCCGCGCCCACCAGGCCGGAGGCGAGCAACTCGGCGTGCGACCTGCTCACGCCGGTGTCCGAGATGATCGTGTCGGTGATCGCCGCGATGCAGCCCTGCTCGACCCGCTCCACCCGCTGCCGTACGGCCGGGTCGTTGCGCAGATCCGACTCGAAGACGAGGCGGAACGCCTCGCTCTCGTGGTCGACGAAGTCGAAGTACGCCCGCACCGACGCGCTGACCCGCTCCTTGTTGTCGCTCGTGCCGTGCATCGCGTCCTGCACTTTGGCAACGATGGCATCACAGTGCGTGTCGAGCAGGGCGAGATAGAGCTCCATCTTCCCCGGGAAGTGTTGATAGAGCACCGGCTTGGAAACCCCGGCCCGCTCGGCGATGTCGTCCATCGCCGCAGCGTGGTAACCCTGCGCGACGAACACCTCCTGCGCCGCCGCGAGCAGCTGCTTACGGCGCGCCGAACGGGGCAGGCGGGTGGGCCTGCCAGCGGTCTGTGCACCGTTCCCCACAGCGGTCATGGGATCCTCCGAGTTCTCCGTACGAGCCGGCATTTTCCCCCCAAGACGGGGCGGCCCGCGATCGCGTCGTGGAAATGGCCCGCCGCTGTAACTTATCGCCACTCTCCCCACACGGTAGCCTCAGCGGGGGCGACCAAGGAGCGCGCGGTGAGTGAAACAGGGCAACCCGGAGCCGCCACCCCGGGAGAGCACGGTGACGGAACGGGTCAGCACGACGACCCGGGCCGTTCCGGCGACGGGTGGGCGCCCCCGGCGGGCGGGTGGTCCCGAGCCGCCGAGCGCGAGGCCGCCCGGGAGCAGGCGGCACGCTGGCAGCCCGACCCCGCGTCCGGTTGGCGGGCCGCCTCCGCGCGGCACGGCGATCTGCCCGCCCCGCTGGGCGGCAGGCCCGGGGAGCCCGAGCCCGAGCCCCCGGCGCGGGTCAACGGTCACCACACCAACGGCGTCCGCCGCGCCGACTTGGAGACCAACGGCGTGGGACGCGCCGACGCCGAAACCCACGGTGTACGCCCTCCCGGCGCCGATCTTCCGTCGAGCCGTCCCGCGCCGGTGAGCGCGCCGCCCGGGCTGACCGCGGAGGCCCGGTCCGACGCCTCCGGTGACCGTCTGGTGGTGCCGGCCCAGCGCCCCGCGCCGCCGGGCGAGCAGACCGCCGGCGACACCGACGCCGTGCGGCACTCCACGGCCGATCCGACGGGCCCGCGTAGCGCCCGCTGGGCCGACCCCGGGCTGCCCACCTCGACGCCGTCACCCGTCCAGGTGCCGCCCGTCGGCACCGCCGCCTCGGGCTTCGAGGTGCCGCCCGGACTCCACGCGCCGACCGGCGAGCGGCAAGCCGCCGACGCCGAGCGTGCGTTCGATGCTGAGCGTGGCTTTGACGATGAGCGCGGCTTTGACGATGAGCGCGGGCTTGACGCTGAGCGCGGCTTTGACGATGAGCGCGGGTTCGATGCTGAACGTGGTCTCGACGGTCCGCCCGACCGCCCCGCTGGGGACACGCACCGGGCCGGGGAGTCGGCGACCATCGAACCGGACTGGTCCGGGCCGAGCTGGAACCACCCGAGTCGGGGCAGTGGCTGGGAGCCGCCCTGGTCACGCCAGGCCGGTGAGCCTGCCGGTCGTCAGGCCCGGGACGAGTCCGCGCCGGGCTGGGCCGCCGAGCCCAACCGCCCGTACGAGCCGGTGCCTGTCGAGTCACCGCGCCCGTACGAGCCGGTGCGTGCCGACCTGCCGCAGGCGTACGACACGACCCGGGACGACCCGGACGCCGAGGATGCGACCGAGTCCGGCGCGGCCGCCCGCTCGCCCTGGGCAGACGGCCCCGCCCCCACCAGCGGCCCGCCGGCCGACCGTCCGTCGTGGGCGGGTGGTTCGGATCGGGCACCGGTCAGTGCTCCGCCGTCCCGCCCGTCGTGGACCGGTGGGTCCGATCCGGCCCCGGTCAGTCCGCCTCCTCGCCCGTCGTGGGCCGGCCCGGCGTCGACCATCCCGTCCCCGCCCCGGCCGTCCTGGGCTGGCGGTTCGGACCCGGCGCCGACAAGTGGTCCGCCGTCGCGTCCGCCCTGGTCCGGGTCGGACCCGGTGCCCACCAGCGGCCCGCCATCCCGGCTGCCCTGGTCCGGTCCGGATCCAGCGCCGACCAGCGGTCCCCCGTCCCGTCCGCCCTGGTCCGGTTCGGACCCGGCGCCCACCAGCGGTCCCCCGTCCCGTCCGGCGTGGCCCGGCGACCCGACCCCCGTCAGCCCGCCTGCCGGTACGCGGCCGTCCTGGGCCGGCCCAGCGCGAACCGACGGCCCAGCGCCGACCGACGGTCCAGCGCGAACCGACATCGCACCGCAAGCCGACAGCCTGGTGCGGACCGACGGCCCCGTGCGGACCGACGGCCCCGTGCGGACCGGCAACCGAACGCCGGCCGACCTGCCGTCTGCGCCCGCCGGCCCACCGCCGACGCTTACCGACGCGCCACCACCACCGATCGCACCGCCGGCGACTCCGCCGCTGGGGGAACCCGTACCACCGGCGGAGCGCCCCTCCTGGGCCGGCGGAGCGCCGACGACCCCGGCGAGCGCAGGCACCGACCGGCCTGACTGGTCCGAGGGGCGTCTACCAACGACCTCGACCGATCGGCCGTCCTGGCCGGCTGCCCGTCTGCCCGGCGCACCCCGCGCGAGCGACGCGGGGGAGTCGGCCGGGCCGCTCCGGCCGGAGGCACGCCCGGTCGCACCGTTCCGGCTCAGGCCGGAGCCGCCCGAGCCGTCCGGTCCGCCTTCCGCCGAGTCGTCCCGCACCGCTTTCCCGGCGACCGGTCCGTCCGCCGGCCCGCAGCCCTCGGCCGGTGCCGTTCCGGCCTCTGCCAACAGTGGGTCCGGGCGTCACGACCGGCCCTCATCCACGTCCGTCCCTCCTTACGCCGCTCGCCGATCCGCCCCCGACCTGGCGTCGCCGGCCGATTCCGGCAGCGGCCGATTGCCGGACACCGCGGTGCTGCCGCAGCGCGTCCCCGCGGAACCGGACGTGCCCGTCGTGCCGGAGCCGCCAGCCGTGGAACCACCTGCCGAAACTCCCGAACTCGCCCGTATCGCCACCCACCTGCGACGCGACGACGAGCCCGCACCGCTGCGGGAGCGTCCCGAAGGGTTCGACGTCAACGCCATCCTGGACGCCGTACGGGAGGTGGCCGGCGTCCGCGATGCCGCGCTGCGCCGTACCCCGGCGGGCGCGCACAGCCTGCGACTGGACCTGGCTGACGGAGCCGACCCGGCCGAGGTGAGTCGGCAGGTCGCACGGCTGCTCCAGGATCGGATGGGGCTTGCCGCCGCCCCACAGAACGTGCCAGGCCTGCCAACCGCCCCGCCGCCACCGGTCCGCCGCCGTGCGGCCGACCCGCGTGCCGTCGAACCCACTGGCATCGAGCCGCGCGACACCCTCGCGCAGGCGCGACCGGCCACCGAGGCGGCGGCCGGTCGCCCAACGGGGAGCAGGGTCGAGGCCACGCCTGCGGCACCGGAGCGGTGGTCCGGCCCGGACGCCGCGCGTCGACGGCGGGCAGCCGCCCCGCACCGGGGCCGCGCCACAGTCGAGGAGCCCGGCTCGGTCTCGTCCGCGCCCACCGGAGCAGCCACCGGCAGTCCGGCGACGGTGGGTACGTCGTACTCCGGTGGTCAGGTGACCACGACGGAGTCGGCGCCCTCCCGCCCGCTGGACACCGGCGGTACGCCGGGGCCGCGGGTGGTCATCGACCATGTGCAGGTCAGCACCTTCGGCCTGGACGCCAATGTGGAGGTCCGGCTGCTGGCCGGCGACGACAGCGCCGCCGGGTACGCCACCGGTCCGGCGGTCGACGGCTACGTGCTGCGTCTCTGCGCGGTGGCTGCGGGCGCCGCCGTGGACGAGTTGCTGAGCGGCGCCGAGAACGCTGAGCGTGGGCGCTGTTTCGTCGAGCACGCCGCAGTGGTGCCGTTCGGCAACTGCGAGGTGGCAACCGTTGTGGTGCTGCTGGTCTGCGACGGTTGGGTCGAGCAGCTCGCCGGCTCGGCCCTTGTGGCAGGCGACCCCCGGCAGGCGGTGGTACGGGCCACGCTCGCGGCGGTCAACCGTCGGCTGGAGGCGCTGCTGTCCTGAACGGTCCGGGGCAGACTGGAGGTATGAAGCGCGCGACCCTCTGGCCGGACCATCTCCTTCCCGAGGCCGACCTTCCGCCGCCGTGGCCGGGCCGGGAGGTCCGCTTCGGCGGTTCGGCGTTGTACGTCCGGGACACCCCCGCCACGTCCGCCGGTGCGGAGCCGGCGCTGTACGTGCACGGGCTGGGAGGCTCGTCGCAGAACTGGACGGACCTGGCCGGGCTGCTGGCCGACCGGTTGGACGGTCAGGCCATCGACCTGCCGGGTTTCGGCCGTAGTGAGCCGGGTCGCCGCTACACGATTCCGGCCTTCGCGGACCTGGTCATCAGATGGATCGAGCACTCCGACCGGGGGCCGGTCCACCTGTTCGGCAATTCGCTGGGCGGCGCGATCGCGGTGCAGGTGGCCGGGCTCCGACCCGACCTGGTCCGTACCCTCACGCTGATCTCTCCGGCGTTGCCGTTCCTGGACTTCCGGCGCTCGTTGCAGGGTCGGATGCTGCCGGTGCTGGCGATTCCCGGCGGCGAGCGGCTGGTCGCCCGGTACCTCACCCAGCTCGCGCCCGAGATCATGGCCCAGCAGGTGCTGGAGGCGTGTGTCGCCGACCTGAGCCGTATCGGTGCGCAGCGCCGCGCCGAGGCGTTGGAGGAGATCCGGGTGCGTTACGAGGCGGCGCACTACGCGGCCGCGTACGTCCGGACGTTCCGGGGTCTGGTGTCGAGCTTCCTGCGGTCGTACCTGCCGGGGCCGGGTTCGCTGTGGCGGCTCGCCGCGTCGGTACGCGCGCCGGCGCTCATTGTGGGTGGCCGGGCGGATCGCCTTGTCGACGTACGTGTCGCGCCGCAGACCGCCCGTGTCATCCCGGACAGTCGGCTGCTGATGCTTGACGGGGTCGGTCACGTGGCGCAGTTGGAGGTGCCCCGGCTGGTCGCCCGCGCGGTGGTCGGTCTGCTCGCCGAAACGGAGGAGTCCGGGCGGAGGTCTGATCTGGCAGGCTGAGCCGGATGCCCACGTCTGCTCGCCGTCGCCGGCGCTTCGCGTTGATCGCCCAGCTGGTGGCGGTGGTGGTGGCTGTCGTCGCGGCGGTGACAGTCGTCGCCGAGGGGCCGGGCCGCAAGCCCGACCAGTTGTCCGCCGAGGAGGTCGGCCCGCCGCCGCTCGTGGCCGGGCCGTTGCCACCGTCTGTCGAGCCGTCCCCGTCCGTGACGGCGGTGACTCCGTCGAGCCCGGCGCCGGTGCTGCGGATGCCCGGGCCGGTGCCGACAGCGGGCACCGGCCGGTTCGGCTACGACGACCGCACCGGTCCCGTGTTGGGCCGTGCGGGTGTGCTGCGCAACTACCGGGTGGCGGTCGAGGCGGGCAGCAACGAGGACGTCGCCGCGTTTGGGCAGGCGGTCGAGACGGCGTTGGCCGGGCCGGGCAGCTGGGTCGACAGCGGTCGGCTGCGGTTGCGGCAGGTGCCGGGGGACAGGCCCCGGGACTTCACCGTCTACCTGGCTACCGCCCGTACTGCGGGTCGGATGTGTGCCGCCGGTGGGGTGAACATCTCCATCGGCGGGCGGCCGTACACGTCGTGCCGTGCGGCCGGTCAGGTGATCATCAATTTGGATCGGTGGCGGCTGTCCGTGCCGCACTTCGTGTCGGCTGGTGTGCCGCTCTCGGTCTACCGGACGTACGTGGTCAATCACGAGGTGGGCCACCAGCTCGGGCACCGGCATGAGCGCTGCCCGGGTGCGGGCCGGCCGGCGCCGGTGATGATGCAGCAGACCATTTTCCTCAAGGGGTGCCGCGCCAACCCGTGGCCGTACCTGAACGGTCGGCGCTACTCCGGCCCTCCGCTCTGAGCTGCTGCTCCGATAGGCCGACCGGGTTCGCCGCCTTCAGGTCGTCTTGCGTAAATAGCGGCAAAAGCGGAGATATGCCCGAATAATCTGGCAGGCTGACACCATGATGCCGTCTGCCCCTTACGGCCCGCCCGAGCCGCACGACCCAGCGGACCAGCCGGCGTACGAGGGCGCGCGTCCCACGCTCGTCCGGATGCGACGGCGGCGACGCCGCAGCCTGCTGCTCGGCGTACTCCTGCTCGCCACCGCCATCGGCGTGACAGTGAGCCGCGGCGGTGAAGACCCGGTCGAGGCGCCGGCCACCACCCAGGGCGGGATGGGGCACGGCGGCGGGCTGGGCGCCCACCCGGAGCCCACCGGGTATCCGTCGGTCGGCGCGGGCCGGTTCACAGCCGCCGACGGTGAGACCCCCGTGCACGGCGAGGACGGGCCGTTGCGCCGCTACCGGGTGGTCGTGGAGCGCGGGACCGGCCAGGACGCCGCTACGTTCGCCGCCCGGGTGGACGCGGTGCTCACCGACCCACGCAGCTGGATCGCCTCCGGTGAGCTGCGGATCCAGCGGGTCGCCGACGCCGGAGCCGCCGACTTCACCATCTACCTGGCCACGCCTGTCACCTCCGAGCGGATGTGCGCCGAGGGCGGGTTGACCACCGAGCGCTACACGTCCTGTCGGCTGCCGGGCCAGGTCATCATCAACCTCGCCCGCTGGCAGGAGGCGGTGCCTGACTACGGGGCACCGCTGGAGGCGTATCGCACATATGTGATCAACCACGAGGTCGGCCACGAGTTCGGTGAGGAGCACGAGGCGTGCCCCGGCCCGGGGGAGCCCGCGCCGGTGATGCAGCAGCAGACGTACGGGCTGCAGGGCTGTGTGGCGAACGCCTGGCCGTACCTGGACGGCCGCCGCTATTCGGGCGACATCGTGCCCTGATCGACCCCGGTCGTCGTTATTCCCGCTCCCGCATCGCGGGCCAGTGTCCTCCCTCATGGCCGACACGGGCTCCGGCGAGCAACAATGGCGCGGTTCGCACCGCCGATCCCGGGGAGTCCACCGTGCCGTTGCCCCCGCTCGTCGAACCCGCCGCCGAGCTGACCGTTGACGAGATCCGCCGCTACTCACGCCATCTGATCATCCCGGACGTCGGGGTGACCGGGCAGAAGCGGCTGAAGAACGCCCGGGTGCTCTGTGTCGGCGCCGGTGGCCTCGGCTCGCCCGCCCTCATGTACCTCGCTGCCGCGGGTGTCGGCACCCTCGGCATCATCGACTTCGACACCGTCGACGAGTCGAACCTCCAGCGTCAGATCATCCACGGCGTGTCCGACATCGGCCGGTCCAAGGCCGAGTCCGCCGCCGCGTCGATCCGCGAGATCAACCCGCTGGTCAACGTGGAGATCCACAACACCGCCCTGGACCGGGAGAACGTCCGCGAGATCTTCGCCCAGTACGACCTGATCGTGGACGGCACCGACAACTTCGCCACCCGTTACATGGTCAACGACGCGGCGGTGCTGCTCGGCAAGCCGTACGTCTGGGGCTCGATCTACCGGTTCGACGGCCAGGCGTCGGTGTTCTGGGCCGAGCACGGCCCCTGCTACCGGTGCCTCTACCCGGAGCCCCCGCCGCCGGGCATGGTCCCGTCCTGCGCCGAGGGCGGCGTGCTCGGGGTGCTCTGCGCGTCGATCGGGTCGATCCAGGTAAACGAGGCGATCAAGCTGCTCGCCGGCGTCGGCGAGCCGCTTGTCGGCCGCCTGATGGTCTACGACGCCCTGGAGATGGAGTACCGCAAGATCAAGGTCCGCAAGGACCCGAACTGCGTGCTCTGCGGCGAGAACCCGACGGTCACCGACCTGCTGGAGGACTACGAGGACTTCTGCGGCGCGGTCTCCGAGGAGGCCCAGGAGGCCACCCTCGACTCGACGATCACCGCCCTGGAGCTCAAGGAGTGGCAGGACGCCGGCAAGGACATCTTCCTCGTCGACGTGCGCGAGCCGGCCGAGTACGAGATCGTCCGGATCCCCGGCTCCACCCTGATCCCCAAGGGCGAGATCCTCTCCGGTGAGGCCCTCGCGAAGCTGCCGCAGGACCGGCAGGTCGTGCTGCACTGCAAGTCCGGTGTCCGCTCGGCGGAGGCTCTCGCCGCGCTCAAGGCGGCCGGGTTCCGTGACGCCGTGCACGTGCAGGGTGGCGTGCTGTCCTGGATCAAGCAGATCGACCCGTCGCTGCCCGCGTACTGACCGGCCGGCTCGGGGCTGCGGTGCACGCCGCGCCCCGAGCCGCCCCCGGTACGACGAGCGCCCGCACGGCAAGCCCGTCGACAGTGCGGCAAATCGACGCGAAAGCGCTCCGAGCAGCCCTGTGACCGGAGCGTCGCAGCCATACCGGCCTGGCCGATTCCCCGAGGCGGTATCACGTCTGCGCAGGTAGCGTCTCTGCCGTGGTCGACTTGAATGCCGCGATCGGGTTCGTCGTGGCGCATGGGGATGCGGTGGAGCGTGCCCGCCTCTCCTGGCTGCGCAACGGCACACCCCCGCCTCCGGAGGTGTTGGACACCGCTGAGATCGGCCAGTCGCCCGACGGCGGATGGCCCGCGACGTGGGGCGGCGAGATCGCCTCAGTCGACGCCACCTGCTTCCGGCTCGCCGAGTTGGACGACCTGGGCGCGCTCGCCCGCCCCGCCGCACGCCGCGCCCTCGACTGGCTGGCGTCCCGGCAGCAGGCCGACGGCGGCTGGGACGAGGACGCCTCGCTTGCCGGTTCGGCGCCGGAGTGGGCCCGCCCCGGCGACCCGGAGGCCAAGCTCTTCCTCACCAGCAACGCCGGGTTCTGGCTCACTGTCGCCGGCCTGGACGCCCGAGCCTCCGGCCCGCTCGATCACCGCGTCGGCGGGGCGTACGCCGGGGTGGTGCAGGCGGCGGCCCACTCGATCGCCGCGCGGCTGCGACCGGACGGCAGTTGGCCGTCGTTCCTCGCCGCCGGGTGGCTGAGCGCTGCCGTCCTGCACCGGCAGGACATGTTCCAGGAGTCCGCGCGGATCCA
This sequence comes from Micromonospora profundi, assembly GCF_011927785.1. Taxonomy (NCBI): domain Bacteria; kingdom Bacillati; phylum Actinomycetota; class Actinomycetes; order Micromonosporales; family Micromonosporaceae; genus Micromonospora; species Micromonospora profundi. The sequence continues at coordinate 6,649,432 of NZ_JAATJK010000001.1, forward strand.
GGTGGTGCTCGCCGAACGGATGCCGAAGATGTCCCCGGGCGACGTCGCCTGGCTGGCGGCCACGCTGCGCCGGGTCGGCATCGACCTCCAGGACTGGATCATGGTCCGCGCCCTGCGGCGACTGGCCGAGACCCAGCGCAGCGACGGCGGTTGGGAGAGCGAGGACGGCCACCAGTTCGACGTGCACTCGACGCTGTCGGCGATCCGGGCCTGCCGTCCGGCGACGGTGCCCGGCCAGAAGCGGCCCGCCCTCCAGGCCGGCGGGCCACCCGTCCGTCCGGAGGCCAGGCCACCGGCCCGCCCGGCTGCGGTGCCGCCTGTCCATCAGACAGGCGTGCCGCCCGTCCGCCCGGCTGCGGTGCCGCCGGCCCGCCAGGCTGCCGTGCCGCCCGTTTGGCAGGAGACCGCGCCGCCGGGGCTGGCCGAGACCGCCGGTTGAGCCGCCGCGTCAGCGCAGGTGGCCGTTGCCGGTGACGACGTACTTGGTGCTTGTCAGCTCCGGCAGCCCCATCGGGCCACGGGCGTGCAGCTTCTGCGTCGAGATGCCGATCTCCGCGCCGAAGCCGAACTCGCCCCCGTCGGTGAACCGGGTGGAGGCGTTCACCATCACCGCCGCCGCGTCGACACGGGCCACGAAGTCGCGGGCGGCGTTCGCCGAGTCGGTGAGGATCGCCTCGGTGTGCCCGGTGCCGTACGTGCGGATGTGCGCGACCGCCGCGTCCAGCGAGTCGACCACCGCGACGGAGATGTCGGCCGACAGGTATTCGGTGGTGTAGTCCTCCTCGGTGGCCGGGACCACCGCCGGGGAGTACGCGGCTACCTCGGGGGAGCCGTGCACCGTCACCCCGGCCTCGGCGAACGCGGCGAGCATCGGCGGCAGGAACGCGTCGGCGACGTCGGCGTGCACCAGCAGCGACTCGGCGGTGTTGCAGGTGGACAGCCGCTGGGTCTTGGCGTTCAGCGTCACGGCCACGGCCTGCGAGACGTCCGCTGCGGCGTCGACGTAGACGTGACAGTTGCCCACCCCGGTCTCGATCACCGGCACGGTCGACTCCTCGACCACAGTGCGGATCAGCGACGCGCCACCGCGCGGGATCAACACGTCGACGAGCCCTCGGGCGCGCATCAGCTCCTTTACCGACTCGCGGGAGCTGGCGTCGAGCAGCTGCACCGCGTCGGCGGGCAGCCCTGCCTCGGCGACGGCGTTCCGCAGCACCGCGACCAGCGCGGCGTTTGAGTGTGCGGCCGAGGACGACCCGCGCAGAAGGGCGGCGTTGCCGGACTTCAGGCAGATCCCGGCGGCGTCCACCGTGACGTTGGGGCGCGCCTCGTAGATGATGCCGACCACCCCGAACGGCACCCGGATCTGGCGCAGCTCCAAGCCGTTGGGCAGTGTCGAGCCCCGGACCACCTCGCCGACCGGGTCGGGCAGCGCGGCCATCTGGCGCAGCGCGTCCGCGATGCCGGCCACCCGGCCCGCGTCGAGCGCGAGCCGGTCCAACACGGCCGCGCTCAGCCCGGCGTCGCGTCCGGCCGCCAGGTCCGCCTCGTTCGCGGTCAGGATCTCCGGTGTACGCGCGACAAGCGCGTCGGCCATCGCGACAAGCGCGGCGTCCTTGGCGGTACGGGTGGCCACTGCCAAGGTCGCGGCGGCGTCCCGCGCCCGTCGAGCCTGCTCGGCGACGCTCATTCTGCACTCCTCGGTGTTAGGAAGGGGCCCCTTCACAACGCCAGGCGTTAACAAGGTGCCCTTGCTTACAGCAGTACGAGGTCGTCGCGGTGGACGACCTCCCGTTCGTAGGCCGGGCCGAGCGCCGCGGCGAGTTCGGAGGTGGAGCGACCGAGCAGCCCGGGCAACTCCACCGCGTCGTAGTTGACCAGCCCACGGGCGACCGGAGCGCCAGCGGTGTCGACAAGGTCGACCGGGTCGCCGGCGGTGAACGTGCCGTCCACGGCGGTGATGCCGGCGGGCAGCAGCGACTTGCGTCGCCCGACGACGGCGGCCACGGCACCCGGGTCGAGGTGCAGCCGGCCGCGTGGCGAGGTGGCGTGGGCAAGCCAGAACAGCCGGGCCGTCGGGCGCTGGCGCTGCGGATGGAACAGCGTGCCGACCGGTTCGCCGGCCAGCACCGGTCCGGCCAGGTCGGCGGAGGTGAGCACCACCGGAATGCCGAAGCCGGTGGCGATCCGGGCCGCCTCGACCTTCGTCACCATGCCGCCGGTGCCGACCCCGGACCGGCCGGCGCCGCCGATGGTGATGCCGGCGAGGTCCTCGTCGCCGCGGACCTCCGCGATCCGCGTCGACTGCGGGCGGGCCGGGTCGCCGGTCCAGAGCGCGTCCACGTCGGAGAGGAGCACCAGCAGGTCGGCGTGCACAAGCGCGGCCACAAGCGCGGCCAGCCGGTCGTTGTCGCCGAACCTGATCTCGTCGGTGGCGACAGTGTCGTTCTCGTTGACGATCGGCACGGCGTGCAGGTCGAGCAGCTTGCGCAGCGTGCGGTACGCGTTGCGGTAGTGCGCCCGCCGGGTCACGTCGTCGACGGTGAGCAGCACCTGCCCGACGGTCAGGCCGTGGCGGGCGAAACTGGCGGCGTACCGGCCGATCAGCAGGCCCTGGCCGACGCTGGCGGCGGCCTGCTGGGTGGCCAGGTCGCGCGGGCGTCGGGTCAGCCCGAGCGGGACGAGGCCGGCGGCGATCGCGCCCGAGGAGACGAGCACCACCTCGCGGCCCTGGGCGGCCAGCCCGCCGAGGGAGTCGACCAACGCGTCGACGCGCTCGTCGGCCAGCCCACCCGTGGCGGTGGTCAACGAGGAGGAACCGATCTTGACGACGACCCGCCGGGCCGCCGTGACTGCGTCACGCACCCGCCCATTCTGCGTGGTCAGGGCAGCGTCGCCCGGCGGCCTTCCCATATGGTGGCCGATTGTGACACCTGACGAGTACGTCGAGGCGGTGCTCGACCTGGTTGAGCGGATCCCGCAGGGTCGGGTGATGTCGTACGGGGCGGTCGCCGACGCCCTGGCCGAGCGGTCGGGGCGAGCCTCGGCCCGGCTGGTGGGCAACATCATGGCCCGGCACGGTGGCTCGGTGCCCTGGCACCGTGTGGTGACCTCGTCCGGTCGGTTGCCGCCGGGGCACGAGCGGGAGGCGCGGGCGCGGCTGCGGGCCGAGGGGGCGCCGTTGCGCGGCGAAGGTGTGGACATCGCGGCGGCGGGCTGGTCGCCGGATGAGGGGATGTGACGCGCGCCATAACGTGAGTAACATTCGGCCTCATGAACCAGCCGCCGGGTGACGCAAGCCCGCCCGCCGCAGGTCCGCTGCCTCGTCCGGTGCACGCCGGATATGCGCTCGGATCGCTTGCCACCGGCGCGTTCGGCACCGTGCCCGGTCTGCTGCTGCTGCCGTACCTGACCGACACACTGGGTGTGGCCGCCGGCCTGGCCGCCCTGCTGGTGCTGCTGCCCAAGGCGTGGGATGTCCTGGTCAACCCGGTCGCCGGACGGATCTCCGACCGCACCCGGTCGCGCTGGGGCGCCCGCCGGCCGTACCTGCTCGTGGCAGGCCTCGCGCTCGCCGTGCTGTTCGCGGGCATCTTCGCCGCACCGTTCGGCAACGGCCCGGCCGCCGTGGCGTACGTGGCGCTCGCCTTCCTGGCCACGGCCACCGCGTTCGCCTTCTTCCAGGTGCCGTACGTGGCGATGCCGGCCGAGATGACCGACGACTACACCGAGCGCACCAGGCTGATGACCTGGCGGATCGCCGTACTGGCGCTCGCCATCCTGGTCTCCGGCGCGGTGGCCCCGCTTGTGGTGACCGCCGGCGGCGACGGGGTACCCGGGCACCGGTGGATGGGCCTGTTCGTGGCGGTGCTCATCGCCGTCGGCGCGGTCGGCGCGTTCCTCGGCACCCGGTCCGCGCCGAGCGGTGTGGTGGGGGCGAGCGAGCCGACACTGCGCGCCCAGCTAGCCGTGGCCGGCGCCAATCGACCGTTCCGGGCGTTGCTGATCTGCTTCGTTGTGCAGTCCGCCGGGGTGGCGACGATCCTCGCTGGGGTCAACTACTTCGCCGGGCAGATCCTGCGCGACGAGCGGAGCGGGCCGACCCTGCTGTTCGTCTGCTTCGTCGGGCCGGCGCTGCTGGTGATGCCGCTCTGGTCCCGCGTCGGCGCCCGGGTGGGCAAGCGGGCAGCGCTGGTCGCCGCCGCGCTGATCCTCGCCGCGGGGGCGCTCGGCCTGGTCGCCGCACCGGTGCTGCCAGCGGTCGCCGTCTACCTTGTGGTCGCGGTGATCGGCGTCGGGTACGCGGGTCAGCAGGTGTTCGCGCTGGCCATGCTGCCGGACTGCATCGCGTACGACACGGCGCGTACCGGCCGGCGACAGGCTGGCGTCTTCACGGGCCTCTGGACCGCCGGGGAGACCTTCGGTCTGGCCCTCGGCCCCGGCATCTACGGGCTGGTGCTCCAGCTCTCCGGCTACGTCTCGTCCGACACCGGCACGGCGGCGAGCCAGTCCGACACAGCGAGGCTCGGCGTCCTGCTCGGCTTCACAGTCCTGCCAGCACTACTGATAGCCCCACCTCTCCTGCTACTACGCCGCTACAACCTGACTGCCGAAGTCCTAGCCGCCGCCATTCCCCACGAGGGCGTCGATCATGGAGTTGTGGTGGGGGATGAAAGCGGTAAACGATGACAAGAAAGGCACCACGACTCCATGATCGACGAGAGCAGGGTTGCGGGCGGGGCACTGTCGCCTGACGGGGTGGCTGCTGAGGACGTTTTGGCTTCGGTTCGTCGGTTGCGTTCTGCTGATCGGCCTACGCACGGGGGGCGGTTGTTCGCCTACGTCTACGACCCGGCCGTGCCGGGGCTGGACGAGCTGGCCGCCGCCGCGCACCGGGAGAGCGCGCACGTCAACGGGCTCGACCCGACCGCGTTCCCGTCCCTGCTGGCCATGGAGAACGCGCTGGTCGGCGCCGCCGGGCGGGTGCTCGGTGGTGGGCCGGGAACGACAGCGCCGGACGTGGTCGGCAGCGTCACCAGTGGCGGCACCGAGTCGCTGATCCTCGCCGTCAAGACGGCCCGGGACGCGCACCCGGAGATCACCGCACCTCGGATCGTGGTGCCGTCGACCGCGCACGCCGCGTTCGCCAAGGCGGCTCACTACCTGCGGGTGGCGCTGGACGTGGTGCCGGTACCGGTGGCCACGCTGCGCCCCGATCCGGCCGCGATGGCCGCCGCGATCCGCCCGGAGACGGTGCTTGTGGCCTGCTCCGCGCCGTCGTACGCGCACGGGGTGGTGGATCCGGTCGCCGAGATCGCCGCAGTGGCCGCCGACGCCGGGGTGCGCTGCCACGTCGACGCCTGCTTCGGTGGCTGGACCCTGCCGTACCTGCGCCGCCTCGGTGAGCCGGTGCCGGCGTTCGACTTCGCGGTACCCGGTGTCACCTCGATCTCGGTGGACCTGCACAAGTACGCGTACGCCCCGAAGGGCGTGTCGGTGCTGCTGCACCGGAATGCCGCGCTACGCGCTCCGCAGTACTTCGCGTACGCGGACTGGCCCGGCTACACGATGATCAATCCGGTGATCGCGTCCACCCGTTCGGGCGGGCCGATCGCCGCCGCGTACGCGACCCTGCGGCACATCGGCGACGCCGGCTACCTGCGGTTGGCCACCGTCACCCGGGACGCTGTCGCCAGCCTCGCCGACGCCGTCCGCGCCGTCGACGGCCTGCGGCTGATGGCCGAGCCGGAGTCCACAGTGGTCTGCTTCACCGCCACCGAGGGCGGGCCTGACCTGTTCGTCCTGGTCGACGAGTTGACCGAGCGTGGTTGGCACACCCAACCCCAACTGTCGTACGCCGGCCTGCCGGCAAGCGTGCACCTCACGGTGACGGCCGCTGTGGCCCCCCGGGTGGCCGAGTTCGGCCCGGACCTCGCCGAAGCCGTGGCGGCGGCGCGGGCGGCCGGCCCGGTGCGGCTGCCGGCCGAGTTGGCAGCCCTGGTCGGCGCCCTGACCCCGGAGGTGTTGACCCCGGAACTGGTCGTCGGCCTGGCCGCCGGACTGGGCTTAGGCGCGGGCAACGAGCCGGGCGCGGGCGGCGGGCCTAGCGCGGGCGGGGCGGGTTCCGGGCCGCTGCCGGAACGGATGGCGCTCGTGAACACGCTTCTCGACGCCGCGCCCCCCGCGCTGCGTGAGCGGCTGCTCGTCGAGTTCGTCGGCCTGCTGCAACGCCCCGCGTGGGGGTTGGACGACTGAAAAAACGCCGGTGCCCCGCCCCGAACGGGGTGGGGCACCGGTCGTGTCGTTCTCAGAGCAGGCCGGGCAGTTTCGCGCTGTTGTCGTCCTTCTTGAGGTCGGGCCACTCCCGACCCTGGTCGTCGTAGTGGAAGACGAAGAAGCTCCGGGCCCTCGCGTCGGCACCCGAGCGGTCGGGCACCAGGTAGACGAATGTGTAGCGCCGCGACTCACCGGCCGGCACCCCCGGTAGCCGGCACGACAGGTTGTCATCCGCCGCCGCCGCGTCCCGCTCGCACCTGGACCAGTCACCACCGGCCCGCTCGCCCACGTCAAGGCCGTTGAACTGGATCTTCAGAGCGTCTACCGGCCCCGCGTTGGTGACCGTGAGGACGGTGGTCAACTTGCGACCACCCGGGGCGTCGACGAACTCGTGGGTCATGGTCAACCGCAGGTCGGTGAGGCGGGGATCCTTGCCGAACTTCGTGGGGCCGTCGGTCTGGCGGAACTCCTCCCCGGTCCACCGGTACGTCCGCACCTGCTCCCGCACCAGGTGTTTGGGGGTGCTGCAACACGGCTGGATGTCGCCCACCCGCACCTGCACCGCCCCGGAGGCGATCTCGGTGCCGAGGATGTCGTCGAAGCCGTCGCCGGTGCGTACCACCCGGCCCATCGTCACGATCCGGCCGTCCCGATCCCGGTCGAAGGCGACTACCTGCTTCGCCCACGTCTCGCCGTACCCACGGCAGCCGATGAGGGCTACCGTCTCGTCGGCGCCGTCGCCGTCGAGGTCTCCGTGCTTGATCGCGACGCCGCTCAACCATGGAACGTCGGTCGGCTTCGCGTCGCCCCGGAGCCGCACGTCCGAGGTGGTGCATCGCTCGGGTGTCTCCGACGGCCATTTCGGCAGGTCGACGCGGGCGGCGAGCAGTTGCGCCCGGCTGATCCGGCCGTCCGGCGCGCTGGGAGCCGTCGACGGTGTCGCGCTCGGTGTCCCGGTGATCGATGGCGTCGGCAGCGGCCCGGTCGTCGGCGGGTCCGTCGGACTCACCGTCTCCGCCGGGGTCGGTGTCCTCCGCTCACTGTTGAGCGCGGCGTTCGCGACGACCGGCGCCAGCACCAGGACGACGGCTGCGGCGGCAACGGCCACCGCCCTCGTCTGCCGACGTCGACGCAGGGTGCGCCGGGCCTGGTCGGGGCCGGGACCGGCGACCTGGGTGGTGACATCGACGCGGTACGCGGTGAACCGCTCGCGCAGTCGGGGTTCGAGATCAGACATCGGACACCCCCTCGGTGTTCTCGTCGAGCAGTCCGGCCAGGGCTGTCCGGCCACGGTGCAGCCAGGACTTGACGGTGCCCTCGGCCACCCCTTCCTGAAGAGCGATCTGGTTGACCGACAGGTCGGCCAGGTAGTGCAGGATGACGGCCCGCCGATGGTTGGCGGGGAGCTTCGCCAGCGCCGCGTCGATGGCTACCCGGTCCGGGGTGGGGCCGTCGACCTCGGCCTCCACCCGGCGCTGCCGCATGAGGTGGTCCCGGGCGGTACGCAGGCGGCGCCAGCGGCTGCGGGCCAGGTTCCAGGCGACCCGCCGCACCCAGGCCACCGGATCGTCGTAGCGGACGAGGCGGTCCCAGCGGGCCAACGCCCGGCAGAAAGCCTCCTGGGTCAGGTCCTGCGCGTGGCCCAGATCCCCCGTGTACGCGCACAGCTGTGTGGTGACGCTCCGGAAGTGCGCGTGGTAGAAGTCGTCAAAGGTGATCGTCACCGCGTCCAGCCTGCTGGCGGTCAACGCCGCAGGTGGTTCGTTGGCACGGGCTCCCATCGTTGCTGTCACTGCCCCTCCCCGTAGCCGTCGGGCCGATGCCCTAGGCGCCGGTAACACTCCACAGCAGCGGGTGTGGTTGCGTGGTTTCCTGCCGCGAACCCGACTGTTCCGACCATCGGCCGGTGCCGACAGCGCCCCCGGGGGTCCGGGGCCCGAGCTGTGGTTGACTGTCCGTGAGGACATGAGGGAGGCGGTCGTGCAGCTACCGGCAGTGCTCGGCGAGCCGATCCGGTTCGTGCTGAACTGGGGGCGACGCTACTCGCTCTGGGTGTTCAACTTCGGCCTGGCCTGCTGCGCCATCGAGTTCATCGCCACCAGCATGGGCCGGCACGACTTCATGCGCCTCGGGGTGATCCCGTTCGCCCACGGCCCCCGGCAGGCCGACCTCATGGTGGTGTCCGGCACGGTGACCGACAAGATGGCTCCGGCGATCAAGCGGCTCTACGACCAGATGCCCGAGCCGAAGTACGTCATCTCGTTCGGCGCCTGCTCCAACTGCGGCGGTCCCTACTGGGATTCCTACTCGGTGACAAAGGGCGTCGACCAGATCATCCCCGTCGACGTGTACGTGCCCGGCTGCCCGCCCCGGCCGGAGGCGCTGCTGCACGGCATCCTGCGCCTTCAGGAGAAGATCGCCGCCGAGCAGGCCGGCATCGGCGGCGTGTCCCGCCCAGACCTGCTCGCCGCGCCACTGGACACCGCACCCCGCGAAGCCGCCGCGCCGCGCTCCGTCGACTCGCTCACCGCCCCGCCGGTACGCCCACCAACGGCTGATTGACGCCAAGGGTGGCTGGGCGGGGCTAGCCTGCGCAGCATGAGCAACTCCGTGGACAAGCGATCCGCCCACATCATCGACGTGCTCACCGAGGAGTTCGGCGCGTCGATGGCGATGGACCCGGCCGCCTTCCGCCGCAAGTTCCGCAAGATGGCCGCGTCACCGTTCGCCTTCTACCGGGGCAGCGCCGCGCTGTTCTACGCCGACCAGCGCGGCGACTTCGCCGACGACCGGTTCCTGGACGAGCGGACCGGCCGGGTGTGGATCCACGGTGACCTGCACGCGGAGAACTTCGGAACCTACATGAACGCCTCCGGGCAGCTCGTGTTCAACGTCAACGACTTCGACGAGGCGTACGTGGGGCCGTTCACCTGGGACCTGCGGCGGTTCGCGGCGAGCGTGGCGCTGCTGGGCTACAGCAAGGCGCTCTCGGATGCGGTGATCGGTGAGCTGGTGGCCGGCTTCGCCGGGTCGTACCTGACCGAGCTGCGGGCGATCGCCGACGGCGGGGACGACGCGATCGGCTCGATCACCCTGGACAACGCCGACGGTGTGCTGCGTCGGGTGCTCCAGCAGGCCCGGCTCAACACGCGGGTCGACCTGCTGGCCACGCAGACCACCGTCGACAACTACGAGCGGCGGTTCTCGATCGGCGACGGGGTCTTCGAGGTCGACGGCGACACCCGGGGCAAGGTCGTGGCGGCCTTCCAGGAGTACCTGGGCACCCTGCCCGCCACGTCGACCCGGCCCCGCCCGCTTGCCGCACAGATCAAGGACGTGGTGCTGCGCAAGGGTGTCGGCATCGGGTCGGCCGGGCTGCCGTCGTACAACCTGCTGCTGGAGGGGCACACCCAGGCGCTGGAGAACGACGTCGTGATCTACATGAAGCAGGCGCAGGTGCCGGCGGTGGCCCGGTACAGCACCGACGAGTCGGTGCGGAACTACTTCCGGCACCAGGGGCACCGGACCGCCGAGTCGCAGCGGGCGTTGCAGGCGCACGCCGACCCGTGGCTGGGCTTCACCGAGCTGGACGGGGTGGGCCAGCTCGTCGCGGAGGTCTCCCCGTACGCCGCCGACCTTGACTGGGCGGACGTCAACGAGCCGGAGGAGCTGACCGGGATCCTTGCCGACCTGGGCCGGGCGGTGGCCCGGATGCATTCGGTCGCCGACGACGAGTCCAGTCACGACCTGGTGGACTACTCCACCGAGGAGGCGATCGTGGCGGCGGTGGGCTCCGACGAGTCGGGGTTCGTCACCCACCTGGTGGACTTCGCGCACGCGTACGGGGTGCGTGCCCGGCAGGATCACCAGCTCTTCGTGGACCTGTTCCGCAACGGTCGGCTGCCCGGCATCTGAGCGGCAGCCCGCCGTTCAGGAGGCGAAGTCCAGCACCACCTTGATGTCGTCCGGCCCGGCGGTGTACGCCTCGGCGTACCTCTCCACAGGCATCCGCCGGGTGATCAGCGAGCTGAGCCAGTTCTGGTCGGCCTGGGCGAGCGCCTGCGCGGCGAGGTCCCAGTGCCGGCGGTTGGCGTTGACCGAGCCGAACACCACGTTGTTCTCCAGCACCAACTCCCGGTTGAGGGCGCCCGCGTCGAAGTTGATGCGCCGACCACCACTGGACACCCCGGCAAGGCAGACGATGCCGGTCGGGGCGGCCTTGCACATCACGTCGAGGACCACGGTGGGTGCGCCGGTGCACTCGACCACGACGTCCGGCTCGACTTGAAGGTCGTTCACCGACACCGTGTGGTAGGTGGCGCCGAGCGCGGCGACCAGCTCCGGCTTCGGCCCGCCGGTCGTCCGGTCCAGCACGTGGACGGTGAAGCCGCGCTGGGTGGCGAGCAGAGCGGCCAGCAACCCGATCGGCCCGGCCCCGGTCACCAGGACGGTTTGCGGCTGCCACTCGGCCCGGTGCCCGATGCGCTCGATGTGGTCCCACGCCTTGGCCACGACGCTCGTGGGTTCCAACAGCACGCCGACGCTGGACAGCGCCGGATCGAGCTTGACGGCGAAGTGGGGTTGGATCCGCCACCGGTCGCGGGCGAAGCCGGCCAGCGCCTTGATGCCGTGCTCGGTGAACAGGCCGTTGCGGCACATGTCCCACTCGCCGGCCGCGCAGTTGGAGCAGGGGACCGGATCGGGATGCCTGACGATCCCGGCCACCAGGTCGCCGGGCTGCAGGGTGCCTGTCGGGTCCTCCAGCACCCGGCCCAACGACTCGTGCCCGATGACCAGCCGGTCCGCGCCGGGCGGCGCCTCGCCGTACAGGCCGGCGATGATCTCGTGGTCGGTGCCGCAGATGCCTACCGACAGCGCCTCGACGAGGACCGCGCCCTCTTCGGGCGCCGGCTCCGGCTGATCCTGGATGAGACTCAGCGAGTTGGCGACTCCGGGTTCCACAGTCACAGCGCGCACACCCTCATCTTTCCCCGTCGGTCGTCGCATCGCCCGGCAAAGCCTGCAGATCGCCGGGGCGCTTGTGGTGCGGCGCGGGCCGGGCCAGTGCCGGACCGACGCCCTAGGATCAGCGGCATGACTCCCGAAGAGGTCGGCGCTCGGCTGGTCGCGCTGCTCGCGCCGGTCGAGGCGACCCCGTCGGTCTCCGGCGGGCAGCAGTACGCCCGGGCCACCGTCGACGTCCCCCCGTCGAGCTGGTCGGCCGCGGTGCGCGCGGCACGCGACGACACCGAGCTGGCCTGCGACTACTTCGACTGGCTGTCGGCGGTGGACGAGCTGGCCGAGGGCTTCGACGTGGTGGTTCACCTCTGGTCGACGCGGCTGCGGCACGGCGTGCTGCTGCGCACCCGGTTGCCGCGCGGCGCGCCGACTGTGGCCTCGGTGGTCGACGTCTACCCGGGTGCCGCGTGGCACGAGCGGGAGACCCACGAGATGTTCGGCATCGGCTTCGACGGCCACGGGGAGCTGCGACCGCTGCTGCTGCCGCCGGAGTTCGAGGGCCATCCGCTGCGCAAGGAGTTCGTACTCGCCTCGCGGGTGGCAAAGCCCTGGCCGGGCGCGAAGGAACCGGGCGAGTCGGAAGCAGGCGGTGGCCGTCGACCGATCCGCCCGCCGGGCGTGCCCGCCCCGGGCGAGTGGGGGACGGTTCCCACGCCCGCGGGTGCGGGCGGCATGGGGGAGGGGCCGCGAGGTGGCACCCCGGCGCGTCCGGCCGGTGAGCGTCCCGCCCGTCCGGCACCGGGGGCCCGTCCGGCGCGTACTCCCCGGGTCGCCGGCACCGCCGACGGCCCGGCTCGGACCGACAAGGCCGCGCCCGCCGACGGCCCGGCTCGGACCGATGAGCCCGCGCCCGACGCCGGCCCGGCCGGCCGGCCCGCGACGGGCGACCAAGACGGGGGTACGCCCTGATGCCGCTCTGGGTGGAGTTGGTGCTCCGGATCGGCGGTGTGGTGGTCGCGTTCCTCACGCTGCCGCTGCTCGTCGGTCAGGCCGAGCACAAGGTGATGGCGCACATGCAGGGTCGCCTGGGCCCGATGTACGCGGGCGGCTTCCACGGCTGGGCGCAGCTCGTGGCCGACGGCGTCAAGTTCGTCCAGAAGGAGGACATCACACCGCGCGAGGCGGACCGGGCGGTGTTCCGGCTGGCGCCGGCGGTGGCGCTCGTGCCCTACCTGCTGGTGCTGCTTGTCATCCCGCTCGGCCCGAACGACCTTGTCGGGCAACCGTTGGACATCGGCCTGTTCTTCGTGCTGGCCGTCGTCGGCGTGGGTGTGGTGGCGGTGCTCATGTCGGCGTGGGCGTCGGCAAACAAGTACAGCCTGCTCGGTGGGCTGCGCGGTGCCGCCCAGTTGCTCGGCTACGAGTTGCCGCTGGTGCTGGCGGCGGCGTCGGTGGCGATGGCTGCGGGCACGCTCAGCTTGTCGGGGATCGTCGAGGCGTGGCAGCCGTGGTGGCTCATCTGGCAGGCACCCGCGATGATCATTTTCTTCGTGGCCGGGCTGGCCGAGATCCGCCGGCCGCCGTTCGACATGCCGGTGGCCGACTCGGAGCTGGTGTTCGGCTACATGACCGAGTACACGGGTCTGCGCTTCGCGTTCTTCCTGCTCGCCGAGTACGTGGGCATCGTGGTGATCGCCGCGCTGACCACGGTGCTGTTCCTCGGCGGCTGGCAGGGCCCGTTCGCCGACGATCAGCTGGGCTGGCTCTGGACCCTGCTCAAGGTGTTCGCCGTCGCGTTCGTGATCATCTGGCTGCGGGTGTCCTACCCGCGTCTGCGTGAGGACCAGCTCCAGCGGCTCTGCTGGCTGGTGCTGGTGCCGGCCGCCCTGGCGCAACTGGTCCTCACGGCAGCGGTCCGCGTCGCCCTGTAGAGCCCGCCCCCCACCGCGCCGACCTTGCACTTTCTGCCCCGACGAACGTGGCTAACCGGGCATACCGGCGTCACAAAGTGCAAGATCCCGGGGGTGGCGGGGTCGGGGGCCCGGGGTGGCTCAGCGCAGCGGGGTGTGTGCCGGGTCTACCGGCTCGGCGGGGGGTGGAGGTGGGGTGCCGTCGCCGAAGGGGCGGCCACCGAGGGCTTCCCGACCGTGCGGGGTGAGCCAGTTGGACAGGTCAGGACCGAGCGGCACGACGCCGGTCGGGTTGATGTCCCTGTGCACCTCGTAGTAGTGCCTCTTGATGTGGTCGAAGTCGATGGTGTCGCCGAACCCGGGGGTCTGGAACAGGTCCCGGGCGTACGCCCACAGCACAGGCATCTCGCTCAGCTTCTGCCTGTTGCACTTGAAGTGGCCGTGGTAGACCGGGTCGAAGCGAACCAGTGTGGTGAACAACCGCACGTCGGCCTCGGTGATGGTGTCGCCGACCAGGTACCGCTGGTCGGTCAGCCGCGCGGTCAACCAGTCCAGCCGGTCGAAGAGCCTGTGGTACGCCTTGTCGTACGCCTCCTGGTTGCCGGCGAAGCCACACCTGTAGACACCGTTGTTGACGTCGGCGAACACCACGTCGTTGACCTCGTCGACCTGCGCCCGCAGGTGCTCGGGATAGAGCTGCGGTGCGCCGTCGCGGTGGTACGCGGTCCACTCGGTGGACAGGTCGAGGCTCATCTGCGCGTAGTCGTTCGTCACCACCTGCCCGGTCGGCACGTCGACGATCGCCGGCACCGTGATGCCCCGCTCGTAGCCGGGGAAGCGCTTGAAGTACGCCTCCTGGATGCGTTCGATGCCGAGCACCGGGTCCCGCCCGCCCGGGTCGAGGTCGAAGGTCCAACTGCGGGCGTCGTGGGTCGGGCCGGCAACCGCCATCGAGATGGCGTCCTCCAGGCCGAGCAGCCGCCGCACGATGATCAGGCGGTTGGCCCACGGGCAGGCGCGGCTGACCGCCAACCGGTACCTGCCCGGCTCGACCGGGTAGCCGTCCCGCCCGTCCATGGTGATCCGGGTGGCGATGTAGCGCTGGTCCCGGGTGAACTCGCCGCCCGGCTCGACGTATTTGCCGCCTGCTTCCTCGCCCACGTCACCCTCCTGGTCAGGTCAGTGTCTGTCCCTATCCTTACGGATCTCCAACCTGCCGATGCGGTGAGCCCGGCTACCCTGCCGTCATGACGGATGTGGAGGCGGCCGCGCGCCGCTTCGTCGCCGACGTGTGGAACGCCCGCCAGGAGGAATCGGCGTACGAGTTGATCGCCGACGAGTGCCCCGGGCTGGGCGGCACCGGGCCGGAGGCGACGCTGGCCTGGCATCACGAGCGGCGGGCGGCCTTCCCGGACCTGCGTTACAAGATCGTGGACGTGGTGGCCGCCGGCGAGCGGGTGGCCGTGCACTGGCGGGCGGCCGGCACCAACGCGGGCCAGTTCGGGCCGGTGCCTCCGACCGGTCAGGTGGTCAGCTACTCGGGCGCGACGTTCCTGCGGTTCGACGCGACGGGCCGGATCGTCGAGGTCTGGAGCTGCACCGAGCTGTTCCAACTGCTCCAGCAACTCGGCGTCGAGATGCTGCCGCCGATCGGCGGGCTCACCGCCCCCGGGGCGTGAGCCGCTCTCGGCGTCGGCCACAGTCCCGCCGCAGACCTGCGGGGGGTGGTCGCGCGCGCCCGGGCCACAGGGCAGGATGGTCGACATGACCGACCCCAGCGAGCACGGCGACCCGGCCGGTGGCGCCAGCGAGCGCGGCATGCCCGGCGCGGGCCTGGTAAAGGGGCTGGCGGTCACCTTCAAGACGATGACCAGCCGCTCGACCACCCAGCAGTACCCCGACGTCGCCCCCGAGCTGCCGCCCCGCTCGCGTGGGGTGATCGCCCTGTCGGAGGAGAACTGCACGGTCTGCATGCTCTGCGCCCGCGAGTGTCCGGACTGGTGCATCTACATCGACTCGCACAAGGAGGAGGTGGCGGTGCCCGGCGCCGCCCGCCCCCGCCAGCGCAACGTGCTCGACAAGTTCGACATCGACTTCTCCCTCTGCATGTACTGCGGCATCTGCATCGAGGTCTGCCCGTTCGACGCGCTCTACTGGTCGCCGGAGTTCGAGTACGCCGAGTACGACATCAAGGACCTGCTGCACGACAAGGACCACCTCGGCCAGTGGATGGCCACGGTTCCGCCGCCGCCCGCGCACGACCCCAACGGCGAGCCCGCCAAGGAGGAGACCGCGGCGGCCCGCAAGGCCGCCGTGCGTCCGGCCCCTTCCGCCGTACGCCCCGAGCCGGGTTCCGCGTCGTGACACCGCAGACGGGGTATGGCGGCAGGAGGGTGGCCCGGTGACCGGGGCGGACGTGCTGCTGCTCGCCCTGGGCGCGGTCGCGGTCGGTGCCGGGGTGCTGGTGGTGACCACGAAACACCTGGTGCGGGCCGGGCTCTACCTTGTGGTGTGTCTGGGCGCGCTGGCCGGCGACTACCTGGTGCTCGGTGCCGAGCTGGTCGCCTGGGTGCAGGTGCTGATCTACGTGGGCGCGGTGGTGGTGCTGCTGTTGTTCGCGGTGATGCTGACCCGGGCTCCGATCGGCGCGTCCGACGATCTGGACCGGCCCGGCTGGCCGGCCGCGCTGATCGGCGGTGGCGCCGGCCTGGGCCTGAGCGTCCTGCTCGTCGACGCGTACCGGTGGAGCACTGTCGAGTTTCCCGACACTGGTACTGCCGAACGGCTCGGCGAGCAGATCTTCGGGGCATGGGTGCTGCCGTTCGAGGTGCTGTCCGTGCTGCTGCTGTCCGCTCTCGTCGGCGCTGTGGTGCTGTCCCGGCCGGACATCGGCCGACCGGCCCAACGCGTAGACGACATGGGTACGCCGACCCGCACGGCGGCCGAGGTGGACTCCGGGGGTCGCCGGTGAGGCCGGTCATCCCGTACGTCACCGCCGCGCTGCTCTTCGGCCTCGGCGTGTACGGCGTGCTGCGCCGTCGCAACGCCGTGCTGGTGCTGATGTCGGTGGAGCTGATGCTCAACGCGGTGAATCTCATCCTCGTCACCGCCGACACGACTGCCCGCGCGGTGCTGCCGCACTCGGGTCAGGTCTTCGCGCTGTTCGTCATCGTTCTCGCCGCCGCGGAGATCGGAGTGGGGTTGGCGATCGTCCTTCAGCTCTACCGGCTGCGGGCGACAGTGGCGGTGGACGAGGTGCCGCTTGGCGAGCCCGCTGACCCGCCGGAGGTCGGCGCTGGGCGGGAGCAGGCCACCGCAGGCCCGGAGGTGGGGCGGTGAGCGGGCTGCTCGGGGCGTTGCTGCCCGCCGTACCGCTGGTGGCGGGTCTGGTCGGGCTGTTGCTGCCGCCGGCCCCGCGCGACCCGGGCGGAGGCGACCGGGCGCGGCGGGTGGCAGTGGCGCTCGGGGTCGCCGGTGCTGCCGGCGCGCTGGCGCTGGCCGTCGCGCTGCTTGTCACAGTCGACTCTCCGACGGAGACGTCGACGACCTGGATCGACCTCGGCGGGTTGACGGTGACCCTCGGCGTACGGCTGGACGGCGCCGCCGCGCTCGTCGCCCTCGCTGTCACAGCCGTCGCGCTGGCAGTGCAGGTCTACTCGATCGGCTACCTGCGGCGCGGTCCACACGACGACGTCGACGTCGACCACCGCTACCCGCCGTACGCCGCGCAGATCAGTCTCTTCACCGCCGCCATGTTGCTTGTGGTGGTCGCGGGGGACCTGGTGATGCTGCTTGTCGGCTGGGAGGTGATGGGCCTCTGCTCGTACCTGCTCATCGCCCATGACCGGCGACTGCCCGGCGCGCCGGCCGCCGCCATGAAGGCGTTCCTGGTGACCCGGGTCGGCGATGTGGGCTTCCTGCTCGGCATCGCGCTGCTCGGCGTGTCGGCGGGCAGTTTCCGGATCGCCGACGTGCTCGCCCACGACCACTCCGGCGCGACAGTGACCGCCGCCGGTCTGCTGCTGCTGGCCGGGGTGGCCGGCAAGAGCGCCCAGTTCCCGCTGCACACCTGGCTGCCGGACGCGATGGCCGGTCCGACGCCGATCTCCGCGCTGATCCACGCCGCGACGATGGTCGCCGCCGGGGTGTACGCGGTGACCCGGCTCTACCCGCTGTTCACCGCCGCGCCGGTGACGCTGACGGTGCTCGGCGTGATCGGTTCGATCACCCTGCTGCTCGGCGCGCTGGCAGCCACCGCGCAGGACGACATCAAACGGGTGCTGGCCTGGTCGACGGTCTCCCAACTGGGTTACATGACTGGCGCGCTGGCTGTCGGTTCGCCGTCGGCGGCGCTGTTCCACCTGCTCACGCACGCGGCGTTCAAGGCGTTGCTGTTCCTCGCGGCCGGCGCGGTGATCCACGCGGTGGGCAGCACCCTCATGTCGGAGATGGGTGGGCTGCGCCGCAGCATGCCTGTGACGTTCTGGTGCACCGTGGTGGGCCTGGGCGCGCTGGCCGGGGTGCCTCCGCTGGCCGGCTTCTGGAGCAAGGACGGCGTGCTTGCGGTCGCCGAGTCGGCCGCGCTGGAGGGCACCGGCCCGGCGCCGTCGTGGGTGGGCTGGCTGGTCTGGCTCGCCGGGCTCGTGGGCGTGGCGATCACCGCCTGGTACGCCGGCCGACTGCTGCTGCGAGCCTTCTTCGGCGCTCCCCGGCTGCCGCTGGTCCAGCCGCACGATCCGCCGGCCGTCATGCGGTGGCCGGTGCTGCTGCTGGCCGTGCCGGCCGCGCTGCTCGGCCTCGCCGGGTTCGTCGGGGCGTTCGCCGACCGGCTGCGGTTCGCCACGGTGCCGGTGGCCGGCGCCGAGGACGGTCTGGTCCACATCGGGCCGGGGCTGTTGCTGCCGCTGGCGCTGCTGCTGGTCGGGGCGGGGCTGGTGTGGCTGGGCTGGCGGCGGGACACCACAGCCGACCCGGCGGGCGCGCTGGGTCCGCTGCGGCCGGTCTTCGCCAGCGCGTTCCGGCTCGACGACGTCCAGCACACCCTTGTCGTACGTCCGGTCCGGGCGCTGACGCGCGCCGCGCGTACCGGTGACGAGTCGGTAGTGGACGGCGCTGTCGAGGGCAGTGGGCGGGCCGCGTCCGGGCTGGGTGCCGGGCTGGCCGCATTGCACCGCGCGGCGTTGCCCCGAGCGGCCGCCGGGGTGCTTGCCGGTGCGCTGCTGATCGGCCTGGCGGCGGCCCTGATGGGGGTTACCCGATGAGCATTGGCCAGGTGTTGCTTGTTGCGGTGCTCGTGGTGCCGGCGCTCGGCGCGGTCGCGGTGGCGGCGACGCCCCGGGACCGGGCGGCCCGGCTGGTGGGTACGGTCGCGGCGGCGCTGACACTGCTGGCCGCGGTGCCGCTGGTGTTCGGGGGCCGGGGGTGGTTCGCCTGGTCGGCGGGCACGCCCGCGGTGCGCCCGTGGCATCAGGTGGACCTGCCCTGGGTGCCCGGCCTGGACCTGCGCTTCCACATCGGCGTCGACGGGATCTCCTGGCCGCTCGTGGTGTTGACGGCGCTGCTCACAGTGCTGTGCTGCGCGTACACGATGTGGCGGGTGCCCGACGGCGGCAGCGGCCGGGCGCTCGTGGCGTTGCTGCTGGTGGTCGAGGTGGGCATCCTGGGCACGTTCCTCGCCCTGGACCTGGTGTTGTTCTTCCTGTTCTTCGAGGTCGTCCTCCTGCCGATGTACGCGATCATCGCCGGCTGGGGCGGCGCGGACCGGCGGCGGGCAGCCCGTAAGTTCGCGCTCTACACGCTGTTCGGGTCAGTGCTGCTGCTGGTCGGCGTGTACGTCGTGGTCGCCGCCGCCGGCACCGCCGACGTGGTGGCGTTGACCGGTGGCGGCGGGCTGTCCCGGGGCACCCAGTTGGCCGCGTTCACGCTGCTCGCGTTGGCGTTCGCTGTGAAGAGCCCGCTCTGGCCGCTGCACTCCTGGCTGCCCGACGCGCACACGCAGGCGCCGACTGTGGGCAGCGTCGTGCTGGCCGGGGTGCTGCTCAAGATGGGCACCTACGGCCTGATCCGGGTGGCGGTGGGGGTGGCACCGGAGGGTGCGCGGTGGGCGGCGCCGGCGCTGGGCGTGCTTGCCGTCGCCGCCATCCTGATCGGTTCGCTCGTCTGCCTGGCCCAGACCGATGTGAAGCGGCTCATCGCGTACTCCAGCGTGGGGCACATGGGTTTCGTGCTGCTGGGCGTCGCCACGTTGACGGCCACTGGCATCCAGGCGGCGCTGATCGGCAACATCGCGCACGGGGTGATCACCGGCCTGCTGTTCTTCCTGGCCGGGGCGGTGAAGGACCGTACCGGCACTGGCACTCTCGCCGACCTGTCCGGGCTGCGGGAGACCGCGCCCCGCCTGGCCGGTCTGCTCGCGTTCGCGGCGGTCGCGTCGCTCGGCCTGCCCGGGCTGGCCGGCTTCTGGGGGGAGGCGTTCGCTGTGGTCGCGGCGGTGCAGGTGGGCGGACCGCTGTGGACCACCCTCGGGGTGCTGGCGGCGGTCGGTGGCGCGCTCACTGCCGCGTACTTCCTGCGGTTGTTGCGTCAGGTCACCCACGGCCGGCCGAGTCCGGCGGTTGGTCGCGCCGGTCCCGGCCTGGCCGGCGCGGAGGTGACAGCGTGGGCGCCGCTGGTGCTGCTCGCCCTGGCCATCGGGCTGGTCCCGGCGCTGGTCCTGGGCGTCGCCGAGGCGCCGGTCGACGCGCTGATCGCGGTGGTGGCCCGGTGAGCGCGAGGAGTGAGCCGGTTTTGCGAGCCCCGCAGTCGCGAACGAAGGTGGCTCCGTGAGCGCGAGGAGTGAGCCGGGTTTGCGAGCCCCGCAGTCGCGAACGAAGGTGGCTCAGTGACCATGGTGCAGAGCGTGGACAGCGTGGCGCTGCTGCCGGCGTACCTGGCGGCCGGCACCGCCGTGCTCGTCCTCCTCACCGATCTGCTGCTGGCCCGGCCACGGGCGACGATGGTGGTGGCAGCGCTCGGCGCGGCAGGCACCGCCGTCGGCTCCGCTCTGGTCGGCGCGGGGGAGCCGCGGCGGACGTTCTGCGTCGGCGCCGACTGCTCCTGGATCTTCGGCGGGCGGGCGGCTCTGGTCGGCGCGGTGGTGGCGCTGCTCACCCTTGCGGTGCTCGGGTTGTCGGTGCCGGCGCTTCGGGCCGGGCGGTCGCCGGTGGGGGAGTTCTGCTTCCTGCTCGCCTGCTCGATGACCGGCGGCGTGGTGCTCGGCGCTGCCGGTGACCTGATCACCCTGATCGTGGCACTGGAGACGCTGACCCTGCCGCTGTACGTGCTTGTCGGCCTGCGTCGGGGGAGCCTCGCCAGTGCCGAGGCGGCGGTGACGTTCTTCGTTGTCAGTGTGGTGGCCACCACCCTCACCCTGCTCGGTGCGGCCCTGCTGTACGCGGTGACCGGCGGGCTGCACCTGGACCGGCTCGGCGCGTTGCTCGCCGAGCGGCAGGAGTTGCGGGACCTGCCGCTGACCACCGCGGCCGTGGCGTTGCTGCTGCTGGGGCTGGCGTTCAAGGTGGCGGCGGTGCCGTTCCACGCATGGGCGCCGGCAACGTACGACGGGGCGCCGCTGCCGGTGGCCGCGTACCTGTCGACGGCGTCGAAGCTGGGTGGCCTGGTGGCGCTGCTGGCAGTGGTGCAGCGGGCGTTGCCGGCGGACCAGACCGGCCCGGTGCTCGCCCTGTTGGCGGTGCTCACGATGACCGTCGGCAACCTGGTGGCGCTGCGCCAGCGGCGTACCGTCCGGCTCCTCGCCTGGTCGTCGGTGGCCCAGGCCGGCTACATCCTCGCCCCGCTCGGCGCGTTGGCCCTGGTCGCCGGCCGCACGGACGAGGCCCGGTCCGCCGCGTACGCCGCCGCGATGGCGTACGCGGTCTTCTTCGTGGTGTTGGAGCTGGCGGCGTTCGCCGGGGTGGTCGCGTTGCGCCCGGTGGGGGCGGACGGCGGCACGCTTGAGGATCTGCGCGGGGCGGCCCGCCGGCACCCGTGGCGGGGCGCTGCTCTCGGTCTCGCGCTTGTGGGTCTGGCCGGCCTACCGCCAGGGCTGGCCGGGTTGTTCGCGAAGGTGACTGTGGTCCGGTCGCTGCTGGACGGCGGCGGCGCGTGGCTGGCGCTCGTGGTGGCGGTGAACGCGGTGATCGGGTTGGCGTACTACCTGCGGGTGACCGCCGCGCTCTGGGCGCCGCCGCGCCTGGCCGCACCCGCGGGTCCGAGCGGCGTGGCGGCCGTACCCGTGGTGGGCGTGGTGCTGGCGGTGGCGACGGTGGCCGCCGTGGTGCTCGGCTTCGCCCCTCAGTTGGTGCTCGACCTGGCCGGTCGCTGACCCGAAACCTGCTCCGACCTGGGCATGTCTCAGTGAACTCTCAGCGTTGAGATGGATGGTTGGTGGGTACCGGGTTGTTGAACCGGTCGACGGATCCCGGCGATCCGTGCACCGAAGGAGAGATCGTGCACCACAACCGTCTGAAGACCGCCGCGCTGCTCGGCCTGCTCACCTCGCTGATCCTCGTGGTGGGCTACTGGTTCGGCGGCAGTGGCGGCCTGGTCATCGCTGTCGTCGTTTCGCTCGTCATGAACGGCGTTTCCTACTTCTACTCCGACAAGATCGCACTGCGCTCGATGGGGGCGCAACCGGTCAGCGAGGCACAGTTCCCCGAGCTGTACCGGATGGTGCGGGAGCTGGCGGCGGAGGCAAAGCAGCCGATGCCGCGTCTCTACATCAGCCCCACGGCACAGCCCAACGCGTTCGCCACGGGTCGTAACCCGCAGAACGCCGCTGTCTGCGTCACCCAGGGCATCACGGAGATCCTCGACTACCGCGAGCTGCGCGGTGTGATCGGGCACGAGCTGTCACACGTCTACAACCGGGACATCCTGATCTCCAGTGTGGCGGCGGGCCTGGCCAGCATCATCACGCTGCTGGCGAACCTCGCGTTCTTCCTCCCGCTGGGCGGCGGGGACGACGAGGACAGGCCCAACCCGGCTGTGCTGCTGCTCACCCTGATCCTGGGCCCGATCGCGGCAAGCATCATCCAGCTGGCGATCAGCCGGAGCCGCGAGTTCCAGGCGGACGCCTCGGGTGCGGCGCTGAGCCGTGACCCGCTGGCGCTGGCCAGCGCCCTGCGCAAGATCGATGCGGTGGCGCGGCGTCGACCGCTGCCGGCCCAGGGGCAGCTCACCAGCACCGCACACCTCATGATCGCCAACCCGTTCCGGGGTGGTGGTGTCTCGGCGCTCTTCGCCACCCACCCGAAGATGGAGGACCGGGTCGCCCGGCTGGAGAAGATGGCCGCCAACTCGGGGCCTGTGCAGTTCCAGCGCTGACCCGCTGACGTTCGACACTCCGCCCGCACCCATCACCGGGTGCGGGCGGAGCTGTGTCGCGGCCCGATATCCGGTACCAGCCCACCGATCGGCGGCGTTAGGGTCGTAACGGCTCACGCTCATTACAATCTCGGAGGTTCCACGGTGGCAGCGCTGCGTCAGTACCTGGGCGTCTGGCGGATTCCCGGTGCTCCCATGCTGCTGGTCGCCGGCATCATCGGGCGGCTCGGGATCGGCATGACCCCGCTGGCGCTGCTGCTTGTGGTCGAGCAGGTGACCGGGCGGTACGCCCTCGCCGCCGCGGCGGGCGGGATCTACGCCGTCTCCGGCGCTGCGCTCAGCCCCGTGGCCGGGCGGATCGCCGACCGGGTCGGCCCGACCCCCGTCCTGCTGGTCACCGCCGTCGCCCACCCGCTGGCGCTCACCGGGCTGCTGCTGGCCAGCCGGGCGGGCGACGACGGCCTGCCGGTCATCTACCTGGCGGCCGGCGTCGCCGGTGCGACGTACCCGCCGCTCAGCGCCGCCATCCGCGGGGCCTGGAACGAGCTGACAAGCCTCAACTCCGGCCGATACGCCCTGCGCAACACCGCACTGGCCGCCGAGACCTCGCTCTTCGAGATCGTCTTCGTGCTCGGGCCGCTGCTCGTGGCCGGCTTCGTCATCTTCGCCGACGCCGCCGCCGCGCTGATCGGAGCGGCAGTGGTCACCCTTGTCGGCACGACCGCCGTGGCCCTCGGTCGGGTCATGCGCGGCTGGCGACCGCACCCGCGTGAGCACCATGCCCGAGGGCTCGGCCCGCTGCGGGTAGCCGGCTTCCCGGCACTGCTGGTCTGCGTGGCAGGCCTCGGCATCGCGTTCGGCGCCGCAGGTGTGACAGTCCCCGCGTACGCCGGCAACTCCACCGCCGACGACCCGGAGAGCCTCGCCGGGATCCTGCTGGCGGTCTGGGGTGTCGGCAGCGCGATCGGCGGATTCTGGTTCGGTGTCCGCCGGCCGGCGGCGAACATGACCCGACAGTTCGCGCTGCTGCTCGCCGCGGTGGCCGGCTCGTTCGTGGTGTTCGCGTTGATGCCCACACCTTTGGCGCTGGGCGTCGCGCTTGTCATCGGTGGGGCCACCATCGCACCCGCGCTGACCCTGGAGAACACCCTTGTCGGCCGGATCGCCCCGACCGGCATGCTGAACGAGGCGTACACCTGGGTGGTCACCGTGGCCGTGGCGACGAGCGCCGTCGGCGGCGCGGGAGCCGGCCTGATCGTGGATCACGCCGGTGGGGTGCCGTGGGCCTTCGTGTTCGCCGGTGCGGCGGTCGCCGTCGCGGCCGTGGTAGCCGCCCTGCCCGCCGGGCCCATCGCCCGAGCGGAAACCGCGACGGTACGCGTCGAAGAGCCGATCACCGTCTGACCGTGCGCCGGCTCGTGTTGTGGTCGCCGATCTCACCCACGCGGGGCTGGCTGAGCCTCAGCGAAGGGCAGCGGACAGCAGGCGCTGCCCGCGCAGGCGACCAGATCGTCACAGCCGGCCGAGATCGCCGCCAGCAGGGAGTCCCGGACGGCGGTGAGGTCGGCAAGCCTGCGTTCCACCTCGGCCAGCTTCGCCGTGGCCCGGGCCGACAGGCCGGTACGTGCGTGGGGACGCCGGCCCGCGCTGAGCAGGTCAGTCACCTCGTCGAGCGTGAAGCCGAGACGCTGCGCCGTCTTGATGACCCGGATCCGGGTGACCGACTCCGCAGGGTAGAGTCGATGCCCGCCCGGCGAGCGCCTGGGCGCGGCGAGGAGCCCACGACGCTCGTAGTAGCGCAAGGTCTGCGGATTCACCCCGGCAGCGTCCGCGAGTTGACCACTGCGCAACCCGTCGCGTGGGCGCGTGGTCGCGGGCGGGTCTGCGGGTGTCGGCGCGCTGCTGTCGGGGGCGGCTGCGGCGTCGGGCGCCTGTGCGCTGCTTTCGGGTGGAGGCGTGCCGTCGGGTGCGTGCGTGCTGGGTTCGGCTGAGGGCGTGCCGTCGGGTGTGGCTCTGCCGGCTGCGCGTACCCGGTTGGAGAGGGCGTCGAGGATGCCGACGCGCGACTCTGGCACCTGAACGTCGAAGGTCACCGCGTCCGGGCCGTGCCGCGTGACGTCGAAGGTGAAGAACGAGCAGCACGCCGACTCTCGGGCGCTCAGGTCCCGCGCGGCGTGCTCGGCCTCCGCCGTGCCGGTCAGGTGTAGTCGCAGGTGTCGCGCCGACGGCCGGTCGAGCCGCCGGACGGACTCGGCGAAGAACTTGTCGAACTCGGCGAGGCGGACGGGTTGCTCGAATGTGGGCAGGCGGCAGGACTCGGGAACCCACGTGTCGCCGGCCGCTGGGTGTTCGTCGGTCACCATCCGACGGTAAGCCCGTACCCGGGTACCGGATGCAAGCCTTAGCCCGTCGCCGTCGACGTACCCCATGTTGCGAATACTGGCGACGGCGGCCGTGGTGTCGGTGTTCCGGTTGCCGGCGTGCCGCTGATCTGCCGCCTTGAGCCGGTCCAGCAGACTGGCCACCATGGCCAAGCTGCTGTACTCAGCGACCGCGTCACTCGACGGCTACATCGCCGGGCCGGGCGGAGACATGTCGTGGCTGACCGAGCACCTCACCGGCGAGAACGCGACAGCCGAACGTCTGCTGGCGAACGTCGGCGCCATCCTGGCCGGCAACCGCACCTTCGGCGGCGACGACCCCAACCGCGGCACCGACAGTGAGGGAGCGTTCGGAGGCCAGTACCACGGACCGGTGTTCGTGCTCACCCACCGGCCGCCGGCCGAACCACCCGAGGACGTCACGTTCGTCGGTGACCTGCACAGCGCCGTCGCGCAGGCCAAGGACGCTGCCGGCGACAGGTACGTGAACGTCCTCGGCGCGGACGTCGCCAGACAGTGCCTGCGTGCCGGACTGCTCGACGAGGTGCTGATCTTCTTTGCGCCGGTGCTGCTCGGAGACGGCGTGCGCATGTTCGACGACCCGGGCGGCGCGCAGGTGCGACTGGCGCCGGTTCCCGGCGAAACCGCGCACTGGTACAGCGTCGTCCGTTGACAGAGCGGCCCGACCCGCCGTCCAGCGTGCTTCGCCTCCGGCGGCGGCCGGACCTGACTAGCGGTAGTTGGTGAACTGGAGGGCGACGCCGAAGTCCTCACCCTTGAGCAGCGAGATGACCGCCTGGAGGTCGTCGCGCTTCTTGCCGGTGACGCGCAGCTGGTCGCCCTGAATCTGGGCCTGGACGCCCTTGGGGCCCTCGTCACGGATCTTCTTGCTGATCGCCTTGGCCTTGTCGGTCTCGATGCCCTGGATCACCTTGCAGTCGATCTTGAAGATCTTGCCCGAGGGTCGAGCCTCGCCGGCATCCAGCGACTTCAACGAGATGTTCCGCTTGACCAGCTTCTCCTTGAAGACGTCCAACGCGGCACGAACCCGCTCCTCGGTCTCCGCCTGCAAGCCGATCGCCTCCTCACCTGACCAGGAGATCTCCGCGCCCGTACCGCGGAAGTCGAACCGCGTCGAGAGCTCCTTCTCCGCCTGACGGAGGGCGTTGTCGACCTCCTGGCGGTCAACCTTGCTCACGATGTCGAAAGACGGGTTCGCTGGCATGCGTCTGCTCCTGCTGTCCGGCGGTCTGGTCCTACCATCGGCCGCCGACCAGCGGCACGACCCCCTGACCGTACCCGGTTGCGCCGGTCCCGGGGTGAGCCGCTATCCTTGCTTCCGCCGCCGCGTTGCGACGCGGTGGGGTGCCCTGGCGGGTTGCCCGAGCGGCCAATGGGAGCGGACTGTAAATCCGTCGCGAAAGCTTCAGAGGTTCGAATCCTCTACCCGCCACCAGGTGCGCAAAGAGGCCCCTGACCAGCGCGAACGCCGGTCAGGGGCCTCTTCCATTAGCCTCGCCCAAATCCCCTAGCCTGCTCGATTCTCGCTGGCTATGGCGTAGCTGCGTCGCCAGGTCAACTGGACTGGGCGTCGTGCGCGTCGATGCCTGGCGGCCGGAGTCGGAGCGGTCTGCCGGCCAGAGCCGGAGCGAGGTGCCGGCCAGGCCATGGCCCGCCGGTCGCGACCGATAGCCGCACGGGGCCGGCCCGTCACCGCGGTTCGTAAACGACCGCGCGGACGATCCCCGAATCCTGGCGGATCCACCCGGCGATGCGACCGAGGTCGTCGAGGTCGACGACCTCGCCTTGCATGCTGACCCCGGCGAGGCTGAGGTCGTGCAGGACGCCGCGCCGCCACAGCGCTGGGCGGGCAAGATTGTCGGTTGCCGTGGACATGGCCAGGATTTCGCCGTTGTTGTTGATTGCCCGCGGCTCGGTGGTGTTGCCGCCGAGGGTGCCGATGTCCAGGGCGCGGCCGTGCCGCCAGAGGATTCCGCGCGGGTACTGCTGGGCCGAGAACTGCCAGCCGATCGTCCAGCCGTGGTCGTTGAGGGCGTACGTGTTGCTGCGGTTGAAGGGGCCCGCGCCGAGGTCTGTGCCGCGGCCAAGGTGCCACAGGGCGGCGTGGAAGCCGTCCGGCACGTGTATCCCGCCGGAGACCTGGCCGCTCTCGTTGATGTCGGACACTGTGGCCAGGGGCAAGGGCCGGGCGTGACCGTTCGTCCACAGGACGGGGCCTGCATCGCCGCTGCCGACGATCTGGCCGCGGTCGTTGATCGCCACGGGCGCGGCGGGCAGGCCGGCCAGTGGCCGCAGGACACCCTGGTGCCAGACGTGGGCGCCTAAGCCTCCGTCACGGGTGCCGATGACCTGGCCTTGGTTGTTGACGTCGGTGGGTGTGAAGGCGCCGAGGTCGACCATTTGGCCGCGGTGCCAGAAAAACCCGCGGTAGGTGCCGTCGGCGACCTGGGAGCGGCCGACCACGTCGCCGCGGTCGTTCATGGCGCTGGCGAAGCTGTTGTCGCCGCCGAGGGTTCCGAGGACCACCATGCGATAGCCGGGCGCGGCGACGGTGGGTACCTGGGTGGGTGCGGCCGTCAAGGCGGCCGCGAGGAGGGCGCTGGCGAGGATCGATGGCACGGGGACGGCTCCTTTCAGAGCATCGCCGGGCGAAGTGCGCTCAGCGTAGGCGCGTCCTGCCGTTCCGGCGGGTTGCCGTCACGTAGCGGACAGCAACTCGCAGAGGTTGAACTCGCGGTGCTGCCGCGCCTGTCCACTTGCGCGGAGGACACGCGCGCCCGCCGACGAGACGGCGGCTGGTCTCGGGGCGTCGATGATCCCCGCACCGGCCGCCACGAGCACGGCCTTTTTATCGAAGGGCGGGAAGGAGGTGGGCCGCGTCGTTCCTGGTCGCAGCCAAGATCCACATATCGCGCTGAACGGGTTCGCTCGCTTGCTTGTGTCGAGCCCGTTAAAAGGTATGGTGGTCGATGCGTGGACCCGCGTCGATGCGCCTCCATGCCGTTCCGGAAATCACGGAACGTAACCGGTTGTGATGAGGCCGGCGGGTGCTCCAGTGCCCTGGGTGAATTGTGCTGAAGGTCGCATCAAGCGCTCTATGAAGCGCTGATGTTGCAGGAAGGGGCCCTGATCTGGCCCAGCTTGTCGAGGCGGAGTGGGCCGAAGGGTGCAACCTCGCGAACGCTCGGACGGGTCCAGCCCTCACCGCTTTTCTGCGTACCGACCGTGTGGCACGATCGTGGAATCTCCACCATCCCTGTGACACTTCCCCGACAGGAGCAAACATGTCTGGTCGAAGGCTGGGCCGGCTGCTCGGCTCGCTCCTCTTGCTCGCTGCTGTCCTCGGTGGACTGCAGGGCGCCGGTTCCCTGGCCGGCGGTAAGGCTCAACTGGCCGATGTTGTCTGGGGCGCGAGTCAGGACGGTGACGTTGTCTGGGGCGCAGGCCAGGACGGTGACGTTGTCTGGGGCGCAGGCCAGGACGGTGACGTTGTCTGGGGTTCGAGCCAGGGTGACGTCGTCTGGGGCGTCGACGCCCTCCGGTAACTGGCGAGGTCGCCGCCCGTGAGGGCAGCACCAGCGGGCGGCGTCTCTTCGAGGGAGCGGTATGGCCAGGCGTGACCAGCGACGCAAGTCCACGGACCACGCTTGGCTCATCACCGGCCCGCTGGCTCTGCTCGCCGTCCTCTGTTGCACTGCCATCAGCGTCATCTCCGATGAGCCGTTCGGCAACTGGGGCCTGGCGTTCCTGATTTTCCTGGCGATGGCGGGCATCAGCATTCCGGTGCTGAACTTCGTCGTCCGCCGGCAGTCGGTGGGCGTGACGCTCACCGAGATCCCCCTCGTCGTGGCGTTGTTCTTCCTGCCGCCGCTGACCGTTGTCCTGATCTACACGCTCGCCTCGTTGATCTGGAGCGCCACGCAGCGCTTCCCACCGGCGAAGTTCTGGTTCAACGTCGCAAAGGCCGCAGCGGCCACGTCGATTGCCAGCCTGCTGCTCCTGCGGCTGCCGTCACTTGACGACGTGGGCCCCGGCACCTGGGGCAGCCTCTTCCTCGCGGTGAACACCATCACCCTGGTCAGCCTTATCTCGGTTGTCGGCGTCCATGTGCTCCTGCAGGGCTGGCAGGCGGGCCGGGAGGCACTGCGGACCACACCGTCGGTGTTCCTCACCACCTCGATCAACGCGTCCGTCGGTCTGCTCGTCCTGATCGCGCTGGAAGCGACGTGGTGGTCGGCGTTGCTGCTGGCTGCCCTCTTCGCCGCTCTTGCCCTGGTCTACCGGTCCTACGCCCAGTTCTTCCGGCAGCACCGCACCCTCACCGGCATGTACGACCTGGCCCGGCTGATCACCACAAGCGGTGCCGACGCGGCACTCGCCGATGTCCTGCTCGACCGGGTTCGTGCCCTCATGCAGGCGGAGTCCGCCACCCTCTGGCTGCCCGCTCAGGGCCGGCATCCGGAGGTGCTGTTGACGGCCCGGGTCGACACACCGGGGTTGCTGGACGTCGCTCCGACGCCGGCGATCCTGCGGGTACGGGCGCGGGATCTCGCGAAGACGTTGTCGATGGGGCGTCTGCTCGGCGACGAGAGCGCCCTGCGCCGCGAGATCAGCGCCCGCGAGATCAAAGACGTGATCGTGGTGCCGCTGCGCTCCGGGCAGGCCGTGATCGGCACCCTGGAGGTGGCGAACCGGCTCAGCGACATCGGCCACTTCGCCCCCGGCGACATCCCCATCTTCGAGACGGTGGCGGCGCACGCGGCGGTCGCGCTGGAAAATTCGCGGCTTGTCGACCGGCTGCGGCACGACGCCTACCACGACACGTTGACGCGGCTGCCCAACCGCCGCCGGATCATCGCGGCGCTTGACGAGTCGGCCAAGATCGGGGCGCCCGACGAGGTGGTGGCGCTGCTGCTGTTCGACGTCGACGGGCTGCGTCAGGTAAACGAATCCCTCGGCCACGCGGCCGGCGACAAGGTTCTCGTCGAGGTCGCCAACCGGTTGCGGGCCAGTGCGCCGTCGTCGGCCCTGGTCGGCCGGGTCGGCGGTGACGAGTTCCTGGTGACGCTGCGTCTGGAGAGCGCCGAAGCGGCGTTGGAGTTGGCCGGTCAACTGCGCGACCAGATCCGCGACGAAATGGTCTTCGACGCGCTCACCCTCGACGTGAACACGGCGGTCGGTGTCGCCGTACACCCGGATCATGGCAGCGATGCCGCGACCCTGCTGCTGCGGGTCGATTTGGCGGCGACGGCCGCCAAGTCGGTGCCGGGCAGCGTGCAGCTGTTCAACCCGGCCCTGGAGTCCCGGTCGTTGCGCCGGTTGGGCCTCGCCGGCGACCTGCGCCGGGCACTGGACCAGAACGAGCTGGAGGTCTACTTCCAGCCCAAGGTGACATTGCGTGACCGGCGGCTGGTCGGCGTGGAGTGCCTGGCCCGGTGGGAGCATCCCACCCACGGCACTGTCGCCCCCGAGGACTTCGTGGCGGTGGCGGAGCACACCGGCCAGCTGAGCCGGCTCACCGAGGTGGTGCTCCGCGAGGGGTTGCGGCGGAGCCGGGACTGGGCCCAGGCCGACCAGGCGCTGCCCATCGCTGTCAACCTCGCCGCCCGAACGCTCACCGACCGGCACTTCCCGGATCGGGTGCAGGAGCTGTTGACCGAGTACGGCGTGCCGGCGCAGCGCCTCACCCTGGAGATCACCGAGGCAGGGGTGCTGGACGGCACCGACAGGCCCATTCCGACACTGCACCGGCTGCGCGATCTCGGCGTCCGGCTGTCGGTGGACGACTTCGGCACCGGCGACTCGTCGCTCGCCCACCTACGCCGGCTGCCCGTGCACGAGGTGAAGGTGGACCGCTCCTTCGTGCAGGGCATGGCGACCGACCCGGGCGACCTGGCGATCGTCAACGCGGTGGTGACGCTCTCCCAGCAGTTCGGCCTGGCCGTGGTCGCGGAGGGCGTGGAGAGCGAGCTGACCTTGGAGCTTCTCCAGGACATCGGCTGTGAGATAGGTCAGGGCTTCCTGTTCAGCCGGCCGCTGCCGTACGAGCGGCTGGCAGCCTGGTTCGGCGCCCAGGCCGACCCGGAAGCGACCTCCGGCACGGAGCTTCCGCGCCTTCGTGTCGTGCCCTGAGCTGGGCGTAGAGGGTCACCGGGGATCCGATTTCACCTGCCGGCAGGTGCCGTGTACTCTTACTTCTGCGCGCCCCACGGGGAGATCGCGCAGGCCCCCTTAGCTCAGTCGGCAGAGCGTCTCCATGGTAAGGAGAAGGTCTACGGTTCGATTCCGTAAGGGGGCTCGAGGGTTCAGCTGGACCCACCGCGGCGGTGTAGCTCAGATGGCAGAGCAAGCGGCTCATAATCGCTGTGTCGCCGGTTCAAGTCCGGCCACCGCTACTCTCGTCTTCCGGGCTCGTTCCCGGTGGTCGTGAACCCGGGCGCCAATGGCGCCCACTTTGCATGTCCGCGCAGTCAGCGTCTAGGCTGACGCGTCGTAGTTGTTTCCGTTAGCGAGGAAGGCACTCCGCCGTGGCGAAGGCTACCGATGTCCGGCCGAAGATCACTTTGGCGTGTGTGGAGTGCAAGGAGCGCAACTACATCACGCGCAAGAACCGCCGGAACGACCCCGACCGCATCGAGCTGAAGAAGTTCTGCCCGCGTGACGGTCGGCACACCGTTCACCGCGAGACCCGCTGACTCGTGGCCGGCTTCGCGCCGGCCACCGTCGCAAGCTTTCCGATCGCCGATCTGACCGGTCCGACGCGGCTTGACCGCCGTCGACCGCCCAGGTCGGCGATCGTGTTGTACGTGTAGGTTCGCGGCATGTCTCTGGACCCTTCCTTCGTCGGCCGGACGTATCCGCCGACGGCCCCCTATCAGGTGGGCCGAGAAAAGATCCGTGAGTTCGCCACCGCCATCGGCGCCACCGATCGGGCCTACCACGACCCAGCGGCTGCCCAGGCCCTGGGCCATCCGGACGTGGTCGCCCCGCCGACCTTCCCGGTGATCGTCGCGGGAGCGGCGAACCAGCAGATCTTCGAGGACCCGGCGTTGGGCGTCGACTACAGCCGCGTGGTGCACGGTGACCAGCGTTTCGCGTACACCAGGCCGGTCGTGGCGGGCGACGAGCTGGTCTGCACGAGCACCATCGAGGACGTCACCACCCGGGGCGGGCACGGCTTCCTGACCACCCGCACCGACGTGAGCACCGTCGCCGGCGAGCCGGTGGTCGCCGTCTGGACCAAGATCGTCGTACGCGGGGAGGCCTGAGATGGATTTGCCAGCCAAGACGTTCCGGGTGACCCGTGCCGACCTGGTCCGCTACGCGGGCGCCTCGGGGGACTTCAACCCGATCCACTGGAGCGACAGGTTCGCCACGAAGGTGGGGCTGCCCGGTGTGATCGCGCACGGCATGTTCACCATGGCGCTTGTCGGTCGGGCGGTCACCGAGTGGGCCGGCGCGCCCGACGCGGTGGTCGAGTACGGCGTGCGGTTCACCCGGCCCGTTGTGGTCCCTGACGACGACGAGGGGACCGAGATCGAGGTGTCCGCGGTGGTCCGCGAGGTGACCGAGGACGGCCTCACCCGGCTCGATGTGACCGCCACCTGTCTGGGCGAGAAGGTGCTCGCGCAGGCGCGGGCGACCATCCGGACGGCACGCTGAAACAGACCCGCCACGCGTGGCGGGTAGACCGGTTGGGAAAGTCGGGCGGCTACCCGTACACTGGTCCGCCGTGGGGCAAGTGACCCCTGCTCGGTCGTCTGTGACCGCGTGGGGCGAGTGTTGCCGCACAGGGGTGTAGCTCAATTGGCAGAGCAGCGGTCTCCAAAACCGCAGGCTGCAGGTTCAAGTCCTGTCACCCCTGCGCCTCAGGCCTGACCGTTCCCGTGGGTCGCGCCGCCGAGATGGCGGCGTCCGGCCCGTGGTGGTGGCATCGGCGGGGTGGGTCCGAGGCATTCGGGCACCCCGGTTGATCCACCGGCCGCGGCCCGTCGCGGGACGGTTGGGCCCGGCCGGCGTGACCAGCGCCGCGTACGCCACCCGGCGTGCGACCCGAGATTCCGCGACGGAGGGCGAAGTGGCCGACAACAAGCGGCGCGGCGACGACGACGGCGACGATCGTCTGGACGACGAGATCGTCGACGAGGCAGCCGACGACGACGCCACCAGCGCGGAGGACGAGCCGGTCTCCCGGGGTGGCACCGCAACGCGGTCCCGCGCCCGGGCCGAGTCGGCGGACAGCCGGCCGACCACCCGGTCGGAAACGTCTCGGGTAGGCGTGTTCGGCCGCATCGCCCGGTTTTTCCGCGAGGTCGTTGCCGAACTGCGTAAGGTCATCTGGCCGACGCGCAAGGAGCTGCTGACCTACACCGGAGTGGTGGTGACGTTCGTCGCGGTGATGCTGACGATCGTGGCCCTGCTGGACTACGGGTTCGCCAAGGTCGTGTTGTTTGTCTTCGGCAACTCGGACTGACCGGCTGCCTCCAGAGCCGATAGTGACGGAAGTGAGCGAGCGTGCCTGAGTACGACGAGACCGCCGGACCGGTGGACGAGCAGTCCACCGTCGCGACGGCGGCTGGTGACGAGTCGGTTGAGGCCGCCAGCGAGCCGGAGTTCCCCACCACCGAGCCAGCGCCGGACGAGGAGTACGACCCGGTCGCCGAGTTGAGGCAGAAGCTGCGCTACGCCCCGGGCGACTGGTACGTGGTGCACTCGTACGCCGGCTACGAGAACAAGGTGAAGACCAACCTCGAGACCCGGATCACGAGCCTCGACATGGAGGACTTCATCTACCAGGTCGAGGTGCCGACCCGGGAAGAGGTCGAGGTCAAGAACGGTAAGCGTTCCCAGATCCAGGCCAAGGTCTTCCCGGGCTACATCCTGGTCCGGATGGAGTTGACCGCCGAGTCCTACTCCTGTGTCCGCAACACCCCGGGTGTGACCGGCTTCGTCGGCGCGACGGACCGGGCTGACCGGCCCGCGCCGCTCTCGCTCGACGAGGTGCTGAAGTGGCTGGCGCCGGCGGTCGAGACCGAACAGAAGAAGGCGAAGCCGGAGGTCAAGGTCCTCGACTTCGAGGTCGGCGACTCCGTCACCGTCACCGACGGCGCGTTCGCCTCGCTGCCGGCCACGATCAGCGAGATCAACGCCGACCAGCAGAAGCTCAAGGTGCTGGTGTCGATCTTCGGTCGGGAAACCCCGGTGGAGCTCAACTTCAACCAGGTCGCCAAGATCTGACCCGGTCGTCGGCGGCGGGTCGACCCGCCGCCGACGTCGGCGTACGCCCTCCCGCTCGACCTCGGCGGACGAGCGGGCAGCGGCCTGCGCTACCCTTGAACGTCGCCGCTGTCGCGTCGCGCTGACCGTGCGCGCCCGCTCGCTGTGGCGTCAGCCGCATTTTCCCAGCTCCAAGCCCCAGGAAGTGACATGCCTCCGAAGAAGAAGCTCGTCAAGACGTTCACGCTTCAGCTGCCGGCGGGCCAGGCCACGCCGGCGCCGCCGGTCGGCCCCGCGCTCGGCCAGCACGGCGTGAACATCATGGAGTTCTGCAAGTCCTACAACGCGCAGACCGAGTCCCAGCGGGGCGACATCGTCCCCGCCGAGATCAGCGTGTACGAGGACCGGTCCTTCACCTTCGTGCTGAAGACCCCGCCCGCCGCCCGGCTGCTGATCAAGGCTGCCGGTGTGCAGAAGGGCTCGGGCGTTCCGCAGAGCGAGAAGGTCGGCTCGGTCAGCCGCGCCCAGCTGCGTGAGATCGCCGAGAAGAAGATGGCCGACCTCAACGCCAACGACCTGGACCAGGCCGAGAAGATCATCGCCGGCACCGCCCGGTCGATGGGCATCACCGTCAACGACTGACGTCGGCCCTTTCGAAGACCCGACCGTGGGAGGGCCGCTCCGAGCGGCCCGCCAGAGACCACAGGAGTATTCAGCAATGCAGCGCAGCAAGAGCTACCGCAAGGCCGCCGACGTCATCGACCGGTCGAAGCTGTACACCCCCGCCGAGGCCGTGAAGCTGGCCAAGGAGACCACCAACGTCAAGTTCGACGCCACGGTCGAGGTCGCCATGCGCCTCGGCGTCGACCCCCGCAAGGCGGACCAGATGGTCCGCGGCACGGTCAACCTGCCGCACGGCACCGGTAAGACCGCCCGCGTGATCGTCTTCGCCGGCGGCGCGAAGGCCGAAGAGGCTGTCGCGGCGGGTGCTGACGAGGTGGGCACCGACGAGCTGGTCGCCCGCATCCAGGGTGGTTGGCTCGACTTCGACGCGGCGATCGCCACGCCGGACCAGATGGCCAAGATCGGCCGGATCGCGCGGATCCTGGGCCCGCGCGGTCTCATGCCGAACCCGAAAACCGGCACGGTGACCATGGACGTCACCAAGGCGGTGCAGGACATCAAGGGCGGCAAGATCACCTTCCGGGTGGACAAGCACTCCAACCTGCACCTGATCATCGGCAAGGCCTCCTTCACGGAGACCCAGCTGGTGGACAACTACGCGGCGGTGCTCGACGAGGTCCTGCGGGCCAAGCCGTCCGCGGCCAAGGGCAAGTACCTCCGCAAGGTCATCCTCACCACCACGATGGGCCCGGGCGTTCCGGTCGACCCGAACCTGGTGAAGAACCTTACTGAGGACTCGGCCGAGGCCTGAGCCGACAGTTCGCTCCGCCGGGGCGCCGCCACCACTGTGGCGGCGCCCCGGCGCGTCTGTGTTGTGGCAGTCTCGGCCCATGCGGTTGGAGAACGTCTGGTTGCGGTACCACCGGCGTGGCCCGTGGGTGCTGCGGGGCGTGGACGCGCGGATCGGCCCGGGTGAGGTAGCAGTCGTGCTGGGCCGCAACGGGGTGGGCAAATCGACGCTTCTCCAGGTGGCCGCCGGCGTGCTCCGGCCGGGCCGGGGCCGCGTCGCCGACCGACCCGCCCGGGTGGGCTGGGTGCCGGAACGCTTCCCTGCCGACCAGCCCTTCACAGTGGCCCGCTACCTGACCGGCATGGCACGGATGGCCGGCCTGGGCCGGGCGGCCGCCGACGAGGCGGTGACGGCCTGGACGCAACGGCTCGGGCTGGGCGCGATGCAGACGGTGCGACTTCCGGAGCTGTCCAAGGGCACCGCGCAGAAGGTGGGCCTCGCCCAGGCGATGCTGCGACGGCCGGGCCTGCTGGTCCTCGACGAACCGTGGGAGGGCCTGGACGCCGCGACACGCGAGCTGGTTCCCGAGCTGATCGACGAGGTGCTGGCCGGCGGCGGCAGCGTCCTGGTCAGTGACCACCGGGGGGAGACGGTCCGGCTGCCGGGCGCGCGACGCTTGTCGGTGGCCGACGGCTCGCTGACCGAGGAGACGCCGCCTGCAGACGAGACGTTCGCTGTGGTCGAGGTCGCGGTGCCGGCCGCGCGGGTCGCCGGCACCGTCGCCCGGTTGCGCGCCGACGGCCACCAGATTCTTCGGGTACGCGCCGACACCTCCATCGCCACAGCCCAGCTCCAACCCGCTGTGCCAGCGATCCGACCGGCTGCTGGGTCGGCATCCGAGCAGCCCGGCGGCGCCACTGCAGTGGTCGAGCCGGCGGCGGGGGAGGCGCAGTGAACGCCCTGGTCCGGCTGCGGCTTGCCGGCTTCCTGCGTACCGGGCGGGCGTTGGCACCGCTGCTCGCCGGCCTCGTCGCGCTCGGCATCCTGTACGGCGGCGGCCGGGCCCAGCCGGCGGAGGCGTACGGCGTCTCGGCCGTGGTGCTCTTTCCGGTGCTCGCCTGGCAGACCAAGATCCTGCTGGACATCGAGCCGGACGTGCAGCGCCGCCTCGCCCAGGTGACGGTAGGGGTGGCCCGGGAGCGGGCGGCTGGGCTGCTCGCTGCAGGTGTCACGGCGCTTGTGGCGGTGTCCGTGGCGCTTGTCTTTCCGTGGCTGGTGGGCGGGGTCACCGGTCCGGCCGACCCGGGGGACCGGTCACTGCTGGCCGGGCTCACGCTGGGGCTGTGGGCGCACCTGCTGGTCGTACCGTCGGCGGTTGCCCTTGGCGCGCTGGCCAGCCGGGCGTCGGTGGGCGGCGCCGCGTACGGCGTCGCGGTGCTTGCCGTCGGTGGCGTCGGCGCGGTGGTGCTCGGGCTGAGCGATTCGGTGGTCCCCTGGCTGGCGCCGCCGATCATGGCCGCGGCCCGGACGACCGCTGGCGACGCCGCCGCGCTCACACTTGTCGGACTTACCGTGTGGGCGTTGGCCTGGAGTGCCGCGGCCGTCGGCGGTTACCTGTGGCGGCGGCGGGCGCAGGGCTGACCACGCCAGAGTGCAGGTGACCCGGCTCACCGGGGGCGATTTGGCGCTGGTGGGACAGGGCGCGTACTCTTCAAACGTCATCCGTGTTGTCACGGATGAGGAACCACCCAGAGACCGCTGGTCACCGTGCTCCGGCACGGTCGAAGGTCCCGCGACACGGGCGACCCGCGTAGGGCGGCAAGCGTAACTCGGCAGTGAGCATGGTCCGCCGACCGTGTCGATCCGCCGGCCCTCGCCCCGTGCGCCCTGCGCCGGGGTTTTTTCGTTGTCGCCGCCTCCGCCTGACGTCCGGCTTCGGACGGTACGGGGATCAGCCTCGAGTAACGAGAGAGGAGGGACATGGCGGACAAGCCGATCCGGGCCGACAAGGCCACGGCCGTCGCTGAGCTGACCGAGAGCTTCCGCAGCGCGGGCGCTACCGTGCTGACCGAGTACCGGGGTCTGACGGTCTCCCAGCTCACCCAGCTGCGGCGCTCGCTCGGTGCCGAGACCAGCTACACGGTCGCGAAGAACACGCTGGCGAAGCGTGCTGCGACGGACGCAGGCATCACCGGCCTCGACGAGCTGTTCTCCGGTCCTACCGCGCTGACTTTCGTTTCGGGCGACGTCGTCGAGGCGGCGAAGGGCCTTCGCGACTTCGCGAAGGCCAACCCGAAGCTCGTCATCAAGGGCGGTGTCTTCGAGGGCAAGGCCATTTCCGCGGCCGAGGTCACGAAGCTTGCCGACCTGGAGTCCCGTGAGGTGCTGCTGGCCAAGCTGGCCGGCGCGATGAAGGGCAACCTGAGCAAGGCCGCGGCCCTGTTC
This sequence comes from Micromonospora profundi, assembly GCF_011927785.1. Classification (NCBI taxonomy): domain Bacteria; kingdom Bacillati; phylum Actinomycetota; class Actinomycetes; order Micromonosporales; family Micromonosporaceae; genus Micromonospora; species Micromonospora profundi. Next base: position 6,687,417 of record NZ_JAATJK010000001.1, read on the forward strand.
CAGGCTCCGCTCTCCAAGGCCGCCCGCGCGGCGGCCGCCCTGGCGGACAAGAAGCGCGAGCAGGAGGGCGCCGAGGCGGCCTGAGGCCCCGCGGCGCACCCACGTTCTTAGACAACCTTTAGAAAGGACGCCAGATATGGCGAAGCTCAGCACCGACGAGCTGCTCGACGCGTTCAAGGAGATGACGCTGATCGAGCTCTCTGAGTTCGTGAAGCAGTTCGAGGACACCTTCGAGGTCACCGCTGCGGCCCCGGTCGCCGTGGCCGCCGCCGGTGGGGCTCCGGCCGCCGCCGAGGCCGAGCCGGAGAAGGACGAGTTCGACGTCGTCCTCGAGGCTGACGGTGGCAAGAAGATCCAGGTCATCAAGGTCGTGCGCGAGCTGACCGGCCTGGGCCTCAAGGAGGCCAAGGACGCGGTCGAGTCCGCGCCGAAGGCCATCCTGGAGAAGGTCAACAAGGAGACCGCCGAGAAGGCCAAGGCCAAGCTCGAGGGCGAAGGCGCCAAGGTCACCCTCAAGTGACCTGAGCTCCACTAGCGCTGCGTTCCGGTTCGTGAGCCGGGGCACCATCGCGTCACGGCGGGCGGTGATCCGACAGGGATCGCCGCCCGCCGTGTTGGTGTACCGGTGTGACAGCTGCCTTGAGCTGGGCGCCGATCGGGGTCGCCGACCATCCGGACGAGCGTCGACGGTCGCCCTCAGGTGGGAAAGAGAGGACGACCCGGATACCGGGCCTTGACGCGGCCCCGGCCTGCCAGGCACGCTGACACCAGCAAGACACCGCGCTTGCGACGGCCACGATGTGGGTATGTCAGCGGCGGCACCATCGCCGCAGCAACATCCCGAGCGGCCCGACGGGAACGTTGCGTTCCGAGCGGCCCGGCAGCCCCGGTTTTCCGGGGGCCAGGGCGCGTTCCGCAACGACCTGCGGGTTGGGCTGGACAGCGGTTAGCCTCTCGGCTACACTGCTAGTTTGCGCTGCCTTCCGACTAGACCCCTGCTCGGAAATGTCCGGTTATGGATATTTCTGGTGGGGTCATTGGAGTGCACGCGTACCAGCCGTTCTGCAGCACCGGTCCTCGGAAGGACGCATCTTGGCAGCTTCCCGCCCTGCGAAGACCAGTCGTACGTCGAGCGCATTCGCTCCCCGCCGAGTTTCATTCGGCAGGATCACCGAACACCTCGAGGTCCCCAACCTCCTCGCCATTCAGAACGAGTCCTTCGACTGGCTCGTCGGCAACGAGGGTTGGCAGGGCCGGTCGGCGGACGACCCGCACGCACGCTCGGGTCTCGCGGAGATCCTTGAAGAGATCAGTCCCATTGAGGACTTCTCCGGCACCATGTCGCTGTCCTTCTCAGCGCCGCGCTTCGACGAGGTCAAGGCCTCGATCGAGGAGTGCAAGGAGAAGGACCTGACCTACTGCGCTCCGCTGTTCGTGACCGCGGAGTTCACCAACAACACCACCGGCGAGATCAAGAGCCAGACGGTGTTCATGGGTGACTTCCCGATGATGACGCCCAAGGGCACCTTCGTCATCAACGGCACCGAGCGCGTCGTCGTCAGCCAGCTCGTCCGGTCCCCGGGCGTGTACTTCGACAAGCAGCCGGACAAGACCTCCGACCGTGACCTCTCCAGCGTCAAGGTCATCCCGAGTCGGGGTGCCTGGCTGGAGTTCGACATCGACAAGCGCGACACGGTCGGCGTACGTATCGACCGTAAGCGCCGGCAGGCCGTCACCGTCCTGCTCAAGGCCATCGGATGGTCGGCCGAGCGGATCCGTGAGCGGTTCGGCTGGTCCGAGCTGATGATGACCACGCTCGAGAAGGACCACATCGCCGGCCAGGATGAGGCCCTGCTAGACATCTACCGCAAGCTGCGCCCTGGCGAGCCGCCGACGCGCGAGAACGCCCAGACCCTGCTCGACAACCTCTTCTTCAACCCGAAGAGGTACGACGTCGCCAAGGTCGGGCGCTACAAGTTCAACAAGAAGCTCGAAGTCGACGTGCCGATCACCACAGGCACGCTGACCGAGGACGACATCGTCGCCACCGTGGAGTACCTGTGCCGGCTGCACGCCGGCGAGGACGGCTACGAGGCCGACGACATCGACCACTTCGGCAACCGTCGTCTGCGGACCGTGGGCGAGCTGATCCAGAACCAGGTTCGGGTCGGCCTGTCCCGGATGGAGCGGGTCGTCCGTGAGCGGATGACCACGCAGGACGTCGAGGCGATCACCCCGCAGACCCTGATCAACATCCGCCCGGTGGTGGCGGCGATCAAGGAGTTCTTCGGGACGTCGCAGCTGTCCCAGTTCATGGACCAGACCAACCCGCTGGCGGGCCTGACCCACCGGCGCCGGCTGAGCGCGCTCGGCCCGGGTGGTCTGTCCCGGGAGCGGGCCGGCTTCGAGGTCCGCGACGTGCACCCGTCCCACTATGGCCGGATGTGCCCGATCGAGACGCCGGAAGGCCCGAACATCGGCCTGATCGGCGCGCTGTCCACCTTCGCCCGGGTCAACCCGTTCGGCTTCATCGAGACGCCGTACCGGAAGGTCGTCGACGGTCGGGTCACCGACCAGATCGACTACCTGACCGCGGACGAGGAGGACCGGTTCGTCAAGGCCCAGGCCAACGCGCCGCTGAAGGCCGACGGCACGTTCGCCGAGGACCGGGTCCTGTGTCGCCGTAAGGGCGGCGAGACCGAGGACGTCGTCCCCAGCGCCGTCGACTACATGGACGTCTCGCCCCGGCAGATGACCTCCGTGGCGACCGCCATGATCCCGTTCCTCGAGCACGACGACGCCAACCGGGCACTGATGGGCGCGAACATGCAGCGCCAGGCTGTGCCGCTGGTCAAGGCCGAGGCGCCGCTCGTGGGTACGGGCATGGAGTACCGGGCCGCGGTCGACGCTGGCGACGTGGTGGTCGCCGAGGTCGGCGGTGTGATCGAGGATCTCTGCGCCGACTACGTCACCATCCACCAGGACGACGGCCACCGCCGGACGTACCTGCTGCACAAGTTCCGCCGCTCCAACGCCGGCTCCTGCGTCAACCAGAAGCCGGTGGTCTTCGAGGGCGACCGCGTCGAGGCCGGTCAGGTCATCGCCGACGGGCCGTGCACCGACGAAGGCGAGATGGCGCTCGGGCGCAACCTGCTCGTGGCGTTCATGTGCTGGGAGGGCCACAACTACGAGGACGCGATCATCCTGTCGCAGCGCCTCGTGCAGCAGGACGTGCTCACCTCGATCCACATCGAGGAGCACGAGGTCGACGCCCGGGACACCAAGCTCGGCCCGGAGGAGATCACCCGCGACATCCCGAACGTCAGCGAGGAAATGCTCGCCGACCTCGACGAGCGCGGCATCATCCGGATCGGCGCCGAGGTAGTCCCCGGCGACATCCTGGTCGGCAAGGTCACGCCCAAGGGCGAGACCGAGCTGACCCCGGAGGAGCGGCTGCTCCGCGCGATCTTCGGTGAGAAGGCGCGTGAGGTTCGGGACACCTCGCTGAAGGTGCCGCACGGCGAGACCGGCACGGTCATCGGTGTGCGCACGTTCTCCCGCGAGGACGGCGACGAGTTGCCGCCGGGTGTCAACGAGCTGGTCCGGGTCTACGTCGCCCAGAAGCGCAAGATCCAGGACGGCGACAAGCTCGCCGGCCGCCACGGCAACAAGGGCGTCATCTCGAAGATCCTGCCGATCGAGGACATGCCGTTCCTGGAGGACGGCACCCCCGTCGACATCGTGCTCAACCCGCTGGGTGTGCCGAGCCGGATGAACATCGGCCAGGTGCTGGAGACGCACCTCGGCTGGGTGGCCAAGACCGGTTGGAAGGTCGAGGGCGACGACACGGAGTGGAAGCGGCAGCTGCGCTCGATCGACGCGCACGAGTCCGAGGGTGACACGAATGTGGCCACCCCGGTCTTCGACGGTGCCCGCGAGGCCGAGATCTCGGGCCTGCTGGCGTCGACGCTGCCCAACCGTGACGGCAACCAGCTGATCGGTTCCAGTGGCAAGGCGCAGCTGTACGACGGCCGCTCCGGTGAGCCGCTGCCGGACCCGATCGCGGTTGGCTACATCTACATCCTGAAGCTCAACCACCTGGTCGACGACAAGATCCACGCTCGGTCGACCGGCCCGTACTCGATGATCACGCAGCAGCCGCTGGGTGGTAAGGCGCAGTTCGGTGGTCAGCGTTTCGGTGAGATGGAGTGCTGGGCGATGCAGGCGTACGGCGCTGCCTACGCCCTGCAGGAGTTGCTCACGATCAAGTCCGACGACGTTCTCGGCCGGGTGAAGGTCTACGAGGCCATCGTCAAGGGCGAGAACATCCCGGAGCCGGGCATCCCGGAGTCGTTCAAGGTGCTGCTCAAGGAGCTGCAGTCGCTGTGCCTCAACGTTGAGGTGCTGTCCAGCGACGGTGTGGCCCTGGAGATGCGCGAGACCGACGACGAGGTGTTCCGGGCCGCCGAGGAGCTGGGCATCGACCTGTCCCGGCGCGAGCCGAGCTCGGTCGAAGAGGTGTAAGTGGTGAGGGTTGGGGGCCGACCGACCCGCTCTGGGCGGTCAAGCTTGATCCCGACGCGGGTCGGACGGCCCCCAACCTCGCCCATGATCTAGCTGTAAAGACGACGACATAGGGGACATAGTGCTCGACGTCAACTTCTTCGACGAGCTGCGCATTGGTCTCGCCACCGCCGACGACATCCGTCAGTGGTCGCACGGCGAGGTCAAGAAGCCTGAGACCATCAACTACCGCACCCTGAAGCCGGAAAAGGACGGGCTCTTCTGCGAGAAGATCTTCGGTCCGCAGCGGGACTGGGAGTGCTACTGCGGTAAGTACAAGCGCGTCCGGTTCAAGGGCATCATCTGTGAGCGCTGCGGCGTCGAGGTGACCCGCTCCAAGGTCCGTCGTGAGCGGATGGGGCACATCGAGCTCGCCGCTCCGGTGACCCACATCTGGTACTTCAAGGGCGTGCCGAGCCGGCTGGGTTACCTGCTGGACCTCGCCCCCAAGGATCTCGAAAAGATCATCTACTTCGCCTCGTACGTCGTGACGAGCGTTGACGCCGAGTCGCGTCACCGTGACCTCTCGACCATCGAGAACGAGATCCTCGCCGAGAAGCGGCAGTCCGAGAACAGCCGCGACTCGGAGATCGAGAAGCGGGCCGCCAAGCTCGAGGCCGATCTGGCCGAGCTGGAGGCCGAGGGTGCCAAGGCGGACGTCCGGCGCAAGGTCAAGGAGGGCGGAGAGCGCGAGATGCGCCAGATCCGCGACCGGGCCCAGCGCGAGATCGACCGCCTGGACGAGGTCCTGGACACCTTCCGCAAGCTGGAGCCGAAGCAGCTGGTCACCGACGAGCTGCTCTACCGCGAGCTGCGCGACCGTTTCGGTGAGTACTTCACCGGCTCGATGGGCGCCGAGGCGATCAAGGCGCTGGTCCAGAACATGGACCTCGACGCCGAGGCCGAGAGCCTGCGCGAGACCATCCGCTCCGGCAAGGGCCAGCGGAAGATCCGGGCGCTCAAGCGGCTCAAGGTCGTGGCGGCGTTCCTGAACACCCGCAACTCGCCGCTCGGCATGGTGCTGGACTGCGTCCCGGTCATCCCGCCGGACCTGCGCCCGATGGTGCAGCTCGACGGTGGCCGCTTCGCGACCTCGGACCTGAACGACCTGTACCGCCGCGTGATCAACCGGAACAACCGCCTCAAGCGACTGATCGACCTCGGCGCGCCCGAGATCATCGTCAACAACGAGAAGCGGATGCTCCAGGAGGCCGTCGACGCGCTGTTCGACAACGGCCGTCGCGGTCGGCCGGTCACCGGTCCGGGTAACCGTCCCCTCAAGTCGCTGTCCGACATGCTCAAGGGCAAGCAGGGCCGGTTCCGCCAGAACCTGCTGGGCAAGCGCGTCGACTACTCCGGCCGTTCGGTCATCGTCGTCGGCCCGAAGCTCAAGCTGCACCAGTGCGGTCTGCCCAAGCAGATGGCGCTGGAGCTGTTCAAGCCGTTCGTCATGAAGCGGCTGGTCGACCTCAACCACGCGCAGAACATCAAGTCCGCCAAGCGGATGGTCGAGCGTCAGCGCCCGGTCGTGTGGGACGTGCTGGAAGAGGTCATCGGCGAGCACCCCGTGCTGCTCAACCGGGCGCCGACCCTGCACCGTCTGGGCATCCAGGCCTTCGAGCCGCAGCTGGTCGAGGGCAAGGCCATCCAGATCCACCCGCTGGTCTGCACCGCGTTCAACGCGGACTTCGACGGTGACCAGATGGCGGTGCACGTGCCGCTGTCCGCCGAGGCCCAGGCCGAGGCACGGATCCTGATGCTGTCGTCGAACAACATCCTCAAGCCGGCCGACGGCAAGCCGGTCACCATGCCCACCCAGGACATGGTCATCGGTCTCTACCACCTCACCCACCGCACCGCCGGTGAGAAGGTGGGTGAGGGCCGGTCGTTCAGTTCGGACGCCGAGGCGCGGATGGCATTCGACAACCGCGAGTTGCACCTGCAGGCGCTCGTGAAGATCCGCCTGCGTGGCGTGACCGAGGTCGACAACGGCGCCGGTGCCGAGCCGTGGACCGCCCCGGAGGGCTGGGTCGAGGGTGACCCGCTGACCGTGGAGACCACGCTGGGCCGGGTGCTGTTCAACGAGACGCTGCCGCAGGGCTACCGCTTCGTGAACTACGAGATCCGCAAGGGTCAGCTCTCCGCGATCGTCAACGACCTCGCCGAGCGCTTCCCCAAGGTGGCCCTCGCGGCCACCCTGGACGGACTCAAGGAGGCCGGTTTCCACTGGGCCACCTGGTCCGGCGTGACGATCGGCATGGAGGACGTCATCGCTCCGCCGCGCAAGGCGGAGATCCTGGCGAAGTACGAGAAGGAAGCCGACCGGATCGACAAGCAGTACCAGCGTGGTCTGATGACCGCCGAGGAACGTCGCGGCGAGCTCATCGAGATCTGGACCAAGGCGACCAACGAGGTCGCCAAGGAGATGGACACCGCGCTGCCGCAGGAGAACCCACTGTGGAAGATGATCAACTCGGGTGCCCGCGGTAACCTGCTCCAGCTCCGGCAGATCGCGGCGATCCGTGGTCTGGTGGCCAACCCCAAGGGCGAGATCATCCCGCGGCCGATCAAGGCCAGCTACCGGGAGGGTCTGTCCGTGCTGGAGTACTTCATCTCCACGCACGGTGCCCGTAAGGGTCTCGCCGACACCGCGCTGCGGACCGCCGACTCGGGTTACCTGACCCGTCGTCTGGTGGACGTCTCCCAGGACGTGATCATCCGCGAGGAGGACTGCGGCACCGACCGGGCGATCCCGATGCAGATCGGCGAGCGCCTGGAGGACGGCCGGCTTGTCGTGCACGAGCACGCCGAGACCAGCGTGCACGCCCGTACCCTGGCCGACGACATCAAGGGGCCGGACGGCACCGTCGTCGCCGAGCGGGGTCAGGACATCAACTCCATCGGCGTCGACAAGATCGTCGCCGCTGGCGTGGAGACGGTCCGGGTGCGCAGCGTTCTCACCTGCGAGTCGAAGCTGGGTGTCTGCGGTGCCTGCTACGGGCGGTCGCTGCCGACCGGCAAGAGCGTGGACGTCGGCGAGGCGGTCGGCATCATCGCCGCCCAGTCGATCGGTGAGCCCGGTACGCAGCTGACGATGCGTACCTTCCACACCGGTGGCGTCGCGGGTGAGGACATCACCCAGGGTCTGCCGCGTGTCCAGGAAATCTTCGAGGCCCGGGTCCCGAAGGGTAAGGCGCCCATCGCCGACACCCCCGGCCGGATCCGCATCGAGGACGGCGAGCGCTCGCGGAAGATCATCGTGGTGCCGGACGACGGCAGCGAGGAGATCGTCTACGACAAGATCTCCAAGCGGGTGCGTCTGCGTACCCACGACGGTGGTCACGTCGCGGTCGGCGAGAAGCTCACCGAGGGCACCATCGACCCGCACGAGCTTCTGCGGATCATGGGTCCGCGGGCGGTCCAGGTCCACCTGACCAGTGAGGTCCAGGAGGTCTACCGCTCGCAGGGCGTGCTCATCCACGACAAGCACATCGAGATCATCATTCGCCAGATGCTCAAGCGGGTGACGGTCATCGACTCCGGCTCGACGGAGTTCCTGCCGGGTGTGCTTGTCGACCGGGCGCTGTTCGAGTCGGAGAACCGCCGGCTCGTGTCGGAGGGTGGCGAGCCCGCCGCCGGCCGCCCGGTGCTGATGGGTATCACCAAGGCATCGCTGGCCACCGACTCCTGGCTCTCCGCGGCCTCCTTCCAGGAGACCACCCGGGTGCTGACCGACGCTGCGATCAACTCGCGCAGCGACTCGCTGGTCGGCCTCAAGGAGAACGTGATCATCGGTAAGCTCATCCCGGCCGGTACGGGCATCAGCAAGTACCGCAACGTCCGGGTGGAGCCGACCGAGGAGGCCAAGGCGAAGGTCTACTCGATGACCGGTTACCCGGAGACCGACTACGGGTTCGGGCCGGCCAGCGGGCAGGCTGTGCCGCTGGACGACTTCGACTTCGGGTCGTACCGCTAAGCACCAGTACCGACGAGGCCCCCGGCACCTGCCGGGGGCCTCGTCGTGTCCGGACCGCCCCGGCCACGGGCGGGGTTCGGCATGATGGAGGCATGACGACAGCACCCGGGCAGGTGCCCGTCGCGTTTCAGGGCGTGCGCCACCCGCTGGATCCCGATCCGGCCCGCGCCACGAAGGCACGGGCGGTATTCGCGTTGGGGCTGCTCGGCATGCTCACCGGCCTGTTCATCGGCGGGGTGGTGCCGGCGACGGTGGCACTCCAGTTGGCGCGGCAGGCTCGCCGGGAGGCGTACTCCTCGGGGGGTTTCCTCACCGGTGGCGCCTGGTTGCGGCGCGGAGAGCGGATGGCGTGGATCGGCCTGGTGCTGGTCGCGGTCAGCGTGGTCGCCGCCGTGGTGATCGGCGTGGTCCGGTTGGCGGACATGCCGTTCGGCCATGACTACCCGGCGAACATGGACTGATCCGGCCGCGGTCGCGTCGGCGCGGGCGGCGTCGCGCCCGGCCGGTAGCCTGGCCGGTGTCCGCCGTGCGGCGGTGGTGGCCCTGTCGACAGGAGGACCTCGTGACGGAACCGGCGCGGCCCCCGGCGGACGAGCCGGCCGGGCATCCTGGCGCGCCGGCCTCCGGCCCGGCCCCGTCCGAGCCGAGTGGCTGGGCACGACCCGACCCGGCCGACCAGCCAGGCGCCTCCGCGGCCTCTCCCGATTCGGGTACGTCGCCGGCGCCCTCACCCGACCGCGCGTCGGCCGGGAACGAGTCGTCCCCGCCCGCCTGGGGCGATGCGCCACGTTCGTCACCACCGTCCGGGTGGGGCGAGCCGCCTCTCTCGTCGCCGCCTTCGGTTTGGGGCGACGCGCCCCGTTCGGCGCCGGTGTCCGGTTGGGGTGCGCCCGCGCCAGGTTGGGGTGCCCCTCCCGCCGGCTGGGCTACGGCCCCCGGCTCCGGCCAACCCGACCCGGGTTCCGGTGCCTCGACACCGCCGGGGTGGGGTCCGCCGTCGTCCGAGCCAGGTGCGCCACAAGGGTGGACGCAGCCGCCGGCATCCGGCGCGCCGCAAGGTTGGGCGCAGCCGCAGTCCGGGCCTGGTGGGCCGCAGGGGTGGGCGCAGGCGCCGGGATCCGGTGAGCCGCAAGGTTGGGCGCAGCCTGGGCCTGGTGGGCCGCAGGGGTGGTCGTCGCCGTCCGGGCCCGGTGCGCCGCAGGGGTGGGCGCAAGCTCCGGGCTCTGGTGGACCGCAGGGGTGGGGGCAGCCGCAGTCGGGTGGGCCGGGGTGGGGGATGGCGCCCGCTCGGCCGGTGCCGCCGCCCAGTGATGATCAGCGCCGGCCGCCGAAGCGGGTGGAGGCGGTGTCCGGCACGCCGTTCGGTGTGGTGCACCTGGACGTGCCGCCGGTCACCTCCGGGCTGGCCATCGGTGCGCTCGTCGCGGGGATCGCGTCGATCCTGATCTCGCTGCTGGTGCTCTGCTTCGGGGTGGCGTTCGTCAACGACGGCGGGGCCTGGGCATCCGGTGCGTTCACGGTGGTCGGGGTGCTGGCGGGGGTGGCGGCGATCGTCGCCGGCCTGCTCGGCCAGCGCCAGATCCGGCGGCCGACCGAGCCACCTGCGGTGCGGTTCACCGGCCGAGGGCTGGCGGTGGCCGGGATCAGCTGCGGGGCTGTGGGGGCGCTGCTCAGCCTCCTCGGACTGGGTCTGGCGCTGCTGCTCACCTTCGCGTGAGGGCGGCGACCGGGCCACGTGAGGACGGTCACCGACGCGAGCTTCGTCGCAGCTCTCGGACCAGGTCTGCGGTGCCTGGTCCGGGGGCGACGGGTGGTGCGGCGGGCAAGCCGGTACACTTGTATTCGTAGGTGCCCTTCGCGGGCGACGAGGCAGGACGAGATCCGGCCGGCGAGCGTGAGACGTTCGCCGGGCCATTCCGTTTTGACCTGGGCGGCTGTGGTAGGTACTCTTTCCCCTTGTGCCCGGGCGTGCCCGGGCAACTCGTGCGTGCGCTGGATCTGATAGTCCGGGCGGCGGCACGACAAGCCAGAGATCCGGGGCGGGGCGACCCGCGTGCCGGTGACAAACCCCGGTACGCCGCGAAAGCGTCCGCACCGGGACCGTGAGTGGGGCGACACGCCCGACCGCGGGTACCGGGGCCTCCGCAAGGCGGCCCTGGTCGGAATGTAGGAGAGCCGGTCATCAGGCCGGCTAACGAGCAGACGGCGCGGCCGCGACAGCGCGGCCGAAGGGAGCGGAGAAACCCGGTGCCCACGATCCAGCAGCTGGTCCGAAAGGGCCGCCAGGCTAAGACGAGCAAGACCAAGACCCCGGCGCTGAAGGGTTCCCCTCAGCGGCGCGGCGTGTGCACCCGCGTGTACACCACCACCCCCAAGAAGCCGAACTCGGCGCTGCGCAAGGTCGCTCGTGTGAAGCTCAGCAGCCAGATCGAGGTGACCGCCTACATCCCGGGCGTCGGTCACAACCTGCAGGAGCACTCGATCGTGCTCGTTCGCGGCGGCCGGGTGAAGGACCTCCCCGGCGTGCGTTACAAGATCGTCCGCGGCTCGCTGGACACCCAGGGTGTCCGCAACCGCAAGCAGGCGCGCAGCCGTTACGGCGCGAAGAAGGAGAAGAGCTGACATGCCGCGTAAAGGACCCGCTCCGCGGCGGCCGCTGGTCGCTGACCCGGTGTACAACTCGCCGCTGGTCACCCAGCTGGTAAACAAGATCCTGCTGCGCGGCAAGCGCCAGCTCGCCGAATCGATCGTGTACGCGGCCCTCGAGGGCTGCCGCGAGAAGTCCGGCACCGACCCGGTCGTCACCCTCAAGCGGGCGATGGACAACGTCAAGCCGACCCTCGAGGTGCGCAGCCGTCGTGTCGGTGGCGCCACCTACCAGGTTCCGGTCGAGGTTCGTCCGACCCGGGCGACCACCCTGGGTCTGCGCTGGCTGGTGACGTACTCCCGCGCCCGCCGCGAGAAGACCATGGTCGAGCGGCTGATGAACGAGCTGCTGGACGCGAGCAACGGCCTCGGTGCCGCCGTCAAGCGGCGCGAGGACACGCACAAGATGGCCGAGTCGAACAAGGCCTTCGCGCACTACCGCTGGTAACACCCTGGTTCCGGCGTCCCACGGACGCCGGAACCGCCACCAGTTGAGTCGAGACGACGATAAGTAGGGATTGAAGTGGCCGCCGCAGACGCGCTCGCCAACGTACGCAATATCGGCATCATGGCGCACATCGATGCCGGTAAGACCACTACCACCGAGCGAATCCTGTTCTACACCGGCATCACCTACAAGATCGGTGAAGTCCACGAGGGCGCTGCCGTCATGGACTGGATGGAGCAGGAGCAGGAGCGCGGTATCACGATCACTTCCGCCGCCACGAAGTGCGAGTGGAAGGGCCACACGATCCAGATCATCGACACGCCCGGCCACGTCGACTTCACGGTCGAGGTGGAGCGGTCGCTGCGGGTGCTGGACGGTGCGGTCGCGGTGTACGACGGCGTGGCCGGTGTCGAGCCGCAGACGGAGAACGTCTGGCGGCAGGCGGACAAGTACGACGTCCCCCGGATGTGCTTCGTCAACAAGCTCGACCGGACCGGTGCCGACTTCTTCCGCTGCGTGCAGATGATGATCGACCGGCTGAACGCCACCCCGCTGGTGCTGCAGATCCCGATCGGTGCCGAGGCCGACTTCATCGGTGTCGTCGACCTGGTCGAGATGCGCGCCCTGACCTGGCGCGGCGAGACCCAGAAGGGTGAGGACTACGCGGTCGAGGACATCCCGGCCGACCTCGCCGACTCGGCCGCTGAGTGGCGCGAGAAGCTGATGGAGACCCTCGCCGACGTCGACGACGCGGTGATGGAGAAGTACCTCGAAGGCGAGGAGATCTCCACCGACGAGATCCGGGCCGCCATCCGCCGCGCGACCATCGGTGGCAAGGCCAACCCGGTCCTCACGGGCACCGCCTTCAAGAACAAGGGCATCCAGCCGATGCTGGACGCCGTCGTGGCGTACCTGCCGTCGCCGCTGGACATCCCGGCGATCGAGGGCACGGCGACCGACGGCGAGACGCCGTTGCAGCGCCAGCCCTCCACCAAGGAGCCGTTCTCCGGCCTGGCCTTCAAGATCCAGACCGACAAGCACCTTGGCAAGCTCACCTACGTCCGGATCTACTCGGGCGTGGTCGAGACCGGCACCCAGGTGGTCAACTCCACCAAGGACCGCAAGGAGCGCATCGGCAAGATCTACCAGATGCACGCCAACAAGCGGGAAGAGCGCGGCTCGGCCCACGCTGGCGACATCATCGCGGTGCAGGGTCTCAAGCAGACCACCACCGGTGACACGCTGTGCGACCCGGCGAACCCGGTCATCCTGGAGTCGATGACGTTCCCGGAGCCGGTCATCGAGGTCGCCATCGAGCCGAAGACCAAGGCCGACCAGGAGAAGCTCAGCACCGCCATCCAGCGGCTCGCTGAGGAGGACCCGACCTTCCGCGTCAAGCTGGACGAGGAGACCGGTCAGACGGTCATCGCCGGCATGGGCGAGCTGCACCTGGACATCCTGGTCGACCGGATGCGCCGCGAGTTCAACGTCGAGGCGAACATCGGTAAGCCGCAGGTGGCGTACCGCGAGACGATCCGCCGCAAGGTGGACAAGATCGAGTACACCCACAAGAAGCAGACCGGTGGTTCCGGCCAGTACGCCCGCGTGATCGTGAGCGTCGAGCCGCTGCCGCTTGACAACGACTCGCCGACCTACGAGTTCGCAAACGCCGTCACCGGTGGTCGCATCCCGCGGGAGTTCATCCCGTCGGTCGACGCCGGTGCCCAGGACGCCATGCAGTACGGCATCCTGGCGGGCTTCCCGCTCGTCGGTGTGAAGCTGACGCTGCTGGACGGCCAGTACCACGAGGTCGACTCCTCGGAAATGGCATTCAAGATCGCCGGCTCGATGGTGATGAAGGAGGCGGCCCGCAAGGCCGACCCCGCACTCCTTGAGCCGATGATGGCCGTTGAGGTCACCACTCCTGAGGAGAACATGGGTGACGTCATCGGCGACCTCAACTCCCGCCGGGGCATCATCCAGGCGATGGAGGAGCGCAGCGGCGCCCGCATCGTGAAGGCTCTGGTGCCGTTGTCGGAGATGTTCGGCTACGTCGGCGACCTGCGGTCGAAGACCCAGGGCCGGGCTAGCTACAGCATGCAGTTCGACTCCTACGCCGAGGTTCCGCAGAGCGTCGCGAAGGAGATCATCGCCAAGGCAACGGGCGAGTAACTCTCCCCGAGCAGGTGATTCGTGGTCGGTCGCGGGTGGTTTCACCCGCCCGCGGCCACCACGATCGGATCGCGTGAGACCGGGCCTGTAGGCTTCATCGCCGCAGAACCCACAAAAGCTCTCCGGCCGCCAGGCCGGAAAGGCTGTCGACAGAGTCCTAAGCGCCGACCTGGCGCGCCGGGCGTACGAACCAAGAAGTCCACAGGAGGACACCAGTGGCGAAGGCTAAGTTCGAGCGGACTAAGCCGCACGTCAACATCGGCACCATTGGTCACATCGACCACGGTAAGACGACGCTGACGGCGGCCATCACGAAGGTCCTGCACGACCAGTACCCCGACCTGAACCCCTACACGCCGTTCGACGAGATCGACAAGGCGCCGGAGGAGAAGGCCCGCGGTATCACGATCTCGATCGCGCACGTCGAGTACCAGACCGAGGCGCGGCACTACGCGCACGTCGACTGCCCCGGCCACGCGGACTACATCAAGAACATGATCACCGGTGCCGCGCAGATGGACGGCGCGATCCTGGTGGTCGCGGCGACCGACGGCCCGATGCCGCAGACCCGCGAGCACGTGCTGCTGGCCCGTCAGGTTGGCGTGCCGTACATCGTCGTGGCGCTCAACAAGAGCGACATGGTCGATGACGAGGAGCTCCTGGAACTCGTCGAGCTCGAGGTCCGTGAGCTGCTCTCGTCGCAGGAGTACCCGGGTGACGACCTTCCGGTCGTCCAGGTCTCCGCGCTGAAGGCGCTCGAGGGCGACCCGGTCTGGACCGAGAAGCTGCTCGAGCTGATGACCGCAGTCGACACCGCGATTCCGCAGCCGGAGCGCGAGACTGAGAAGCCGTTCCTCATGCCCGTCGAGGACGTGTTCACGATCACCGGTCGTGGCACGGTCGTCACCGGTCGTGTCGAGCGCGGCGTGCTGCTCCCGAACGAGGACGTCGAGGTTGTCGGCATCCGCGAGAAGGGCTTCAAGACCAAGGTCACCGCGATCGAGATGTTCCGGAAGACCCTGGACGACGCGCGCGCAGGCGAGAACGTCGGTCTCCTGCTGCGTGGCACCAAGCGCGAGGACGTCGAGCGCGGCATGGTGGTCATCAAGCCGGGCACCACGACCCCGCACACGGAGTTCGAGGCGACGGTCTACATCCTCTCCAAGGAGGAGGGCGGCCGGCACACCCCGTTCTTCCAGAACTACCGCCCGCAGTTCTACTTCCGGACCACGGACGTCACCGGTGTCGTCACCCTCCCCGAGGGCACCGAGATGGTCATGCCGGGCGACAACACCACCATGTCGGTGAAGCTGATCCAGCCCATCGCCATGGAGGAGAACCTCAAGTTCGCGATCCGCGAGGGTGGCCGCACCGTCGGCGCCGGGTTCGTCAACAAGATCGTTAAGTGAACTAGGTAACCCCGATTAGACCCGCCGCCGGTCGTGCGGCATACTAGTCAGGTTGCGTAACGACAGTTCGTCGCCTGTGTTCGGCTTTCGCTGAACCTCCGGGTGGCGAGACAGTCGAGCGTGGGGTGGTTGGCGGCCCAGTCGCCAACCACCCTCGCACGGCGTTCAGGTCGCGGTAATGCGATCGGCGCCTTGACCCACCGCGCGGTCAGCACCACTCCGGAACCACGGGGCGGAGCCCGGCCCGAGGGCGCGACACGCCCGACCGCGGGGGTCGGCGAAGTGGGCCTGTGCCAGCCGGTACAGGCGCCCGCAACACAGCGGCATCGAGAGAAGGAACAGAAGCCACCATGGCGGGACAGAAGATCCGCATCCGGCTCAAGGCCTATGACCACGAGGTCGTCGACTCCTCGGCTCGGAAGATCGTCGAGACGGTGACGCGCACCGGGGCGCAGGTCGCGGGCCCGGTGCCGCTGCCCACGGAGATCAACCGTTTCTGCGTTATCCGCTCGCCGCACAAGTACAAGGACTCGCGCGAGCACTTCGAGATGCGCACGCACAAGCGGCTGATCGACATCATCGACCCGACCCCGAAGACGGTCGACTCGCTCATGCGCCTCGACCTGCCGGCTGGCGTCGACATCGAGATCAAGCTGTAGGGACCGGACAAATGGACAGGCAAGTCAAGGGGATCCTGGGCGCCAAGCTCGGCATGACCCAGGTCTGGGACAACAACAAGGTTGTTCCCGTGACCGTGGTCGAGGCCGGCCCGTGCGTCATCAGCCAGGTTCGTAGCGCCGAGAAGGACGGTTACTCAGCGGTCCAGCTGGCGTACGGCACGATCGACCCGCGCAAGGTCAAGAAGCCGATCAGCGGCCACTACGCCAAGGCGGACGTGGCGCCGCGCCGGCACATCGTCGAGCTGCGCACCACCGACGCTGGGGAATACTCGCTCGGCCAGGAGGTCACGGTCGAGGAGTTCCCGGCCGGCGTCACGATCGACGTCACCGGAAAGACCAAGGGCAAGGGCTACGCCGGCCCGATGAAGCGGCACGGCTTCCACGGTCTGCGCGCCAGCCACGGTGTCGAGCGCAAGCACCGCTCGCCCGGTTCCATCGGCGCCTGCGCCACCCCGGGTCGTGTCTTCAAGGGCACCCGGATGGCCGGCCGCATGGGTGGCGTGCGCTACACCGTGCAGAACCTCACCGTCCAGGCGGTCGACACCGAGAACAACCTGCTGCTCGTCCGCGGTGCCATTCCTGGCCCCAAGGGCGCGCTGGTTCTGGTCCGTACCGCGGCGAAGAGCAAGGTCAAGAAGGGCGGTGCGGCCAAGTGACCACCGTTGACGTGCGCACCGTCGAAGGCAGCACCAGCGGCTCCGTCGAGCTGCCGGCTGACATCTTCGACGTGCAGGCCAACGTCGCGCTGATGCACCAGGTCGTGGTGGCCCAGCTCGCGGCGGCCCGACAGGGCACGCACAAGACCAAGACCCGCGGCGAGGTCGCCGGCGGCGGCAAGAAGCCGTACAAGCAGAAGGGCACCGGTCGCGCCCGGCAGGGCTCGATCCGCGCACCGCAGTTCGCCGGCGGTGGCGTGGTACACGGTCCCGTTCCGCGTGACTACAGCCAGCGGACCCCGAAGAAGATGAAGGCCGCCGCGCTGCGCGGTGCCCTCTCCGACCGGGCCCGCGCCGGGCAGGTACACGTTGTCGAGGCGTTCGTCTCGGGCGAGAAGCCGTCGACGAAGGCGGCCCTTGCCACGCTGACCAAGCTCACCGAGGCCCGTCGGGTTCTCGTCGTGCTGAGCAGCACCGACGAGCTGAACTGGGTGTCGCTGCGCAACGAGCCGCGGGTGCACCTGATCGAGTCCGGCCAGCTGAACACGTACGACGTGCTGGTGGCCGACGACGTGGTCTTCACCAAGGACGCCCTGGACGAGTTCCTGGGCGTGCCCGCCGAGACCACCGAGGAGGGTGGCAAGTGAGCACGATCGCCGACCCGCGCGACATCATCGTGGCGCCGGTCGTCTCGGAGAAGAGCTACAGCGAGCTGAACCGGAACTGGTACACCTTCCTGGTGCACCCGGACGCGAACAAGACCGAGATCAAGATCGCTATCCAGCAGATCTTCAACGTCCGCGTCCTGACGGTCAACACGCTCAACCGCCAAGGGAAGCGCAAGCGCACCAAGACCGGCTTCGGTCAGCGCAAGGCGACCAAGCGGGCGATCGTGAAGCTGGCTGACGGTGACCGTATCGAGGCCTTCGGCGGCCCGGTCAGCTGAGGGGTGTAGACAATGGCTATCCGTAAATACAAGCCGACGACGCCGGGCCGACGTGGCTCCAGCGTTGCCGACTTCGCCGAGATCACCCGGTCCACGCCGGAGAAGTCGCTGCTGGCTCCGTTGCCGAAGAAGGGCGGGCGTAACGCCCACGGCCGGATCACCACGCGGCACCACGGTGGCGGTCACAAGCGCCAGTACCGTCTGATCGACTTCAAGCGGGTCGACAAGGACGGCGTGCCGGCGAAGGTCGCTCACATCGAGTACGACCCGAACCGCACGGCGCGTATCGCGCTGCTGCACTACGCCGACGGCGAGAAGCGGTACATCCTCGCGCCGAAGGACATGAAGCAGGGCGACCGCGTCGAGTCCGGTCCGGGCGCCGACATCAAGCCGGGTAACAACCTGCCGCTGCGCAACATCCCGGTCGGTACCACGATCCACAACGTGGAGCTGCGTCCGGGTGGCGGGGCCAAGCTCGCCCGCTCCGCCGGCGTCGGCATCCAGCTGCTCGGCCGTGAGGGCGCGTACGCGACCCTGCGTATGCCGTCCGGCGAGATCCGGCGTGTGGACGTGCGCTGCCGCGCAAGCGTCGGCGAGATCGGCAACGCCGACCAGTCGAACATCAACTGGGGTAAGGCCGGCCGTATGCGGTGGAAGGGCAAGCGCCCGACCGTCCGTGGTGTCGCCATGAACCCGGTCGACCACCCGCACGGTGGTGGTGAGGGTAAGACCTCTGGTGGTCGCCACCCGGTCAACCCGCAGGGTAAGCCCGAGGGCCGCACCCGCCGTAAGGGCCAGCCGAGTGACCGGCTGATCGTCCGCCGTCGCTACGCCACGCGTAAGCGCGGCTGAGGGAGATAAGACATGCCTCGCAGCCTGAAGAAGGGCCCGTTCGTAGACGACCACCTGCTCAAGAAGGTGGAAGTTCAGAACGACAAGGGCTCGAAGAACGTGATCAAGACCTGGTCGCGGCGCTCGACGATCATCCCCGAGATGCTGGGGCACACGATCGCCGTGCACGACGGACGCAAGCACGTCCCGGTGTTCGTGACCGAGGCGATGGTCGGGCACAAGCTCGGCGAGTTCGCGCTGACCCGCACGTTCAAGGGTCACGAGAAGGACGACCGGAAGAGCCGTCGGCGCTGACGCCGCGGGCATACGGATAGAGGGAACAAGGGGTTACAGCGATGCCAGGAAAGGGCGACGCTCCGGTGCTTCCGGGCGCGCGGGCGGTTGCGCGGCACGTGCGCATCTCGCCGATGAAGGCGCGCCGGGTGGTCAACCTCGTCCGCGGCCTGCCCGCGAAGGAGGCTCTCACGGTGCTGCAGTTCGCGCCGCAGGCTGCGAGCGAGCAGGTGTACAAGGTGCTCGCTAGCGCGATCGCCAACGCGGAGAACAACGAGCGGCTGGACCCCGGCGCGCTGCTCGTCAGCGAGGCGTTCGTGGACGAGGGCCCGACGATGAAGCGGTTCCAGCCGCGGGCGCAGGGCCGGGCGTACCGGATCCGCAAGCGCACCTGCCACATCACCGTGGTGGTCGAAGCGGTTGCGCCGGCAGCGCCGAGGAAGGCCGCGGCGAAGAAGGCCGCCCCGGCCACGGAGGCCGCACCGGCCGAAGCGCAGAGCAAGACGGAGGACGCCGAGTAATGGGTCAGAAGGTTCACCCCACTGGGTTCCGGCTCGGCATCTCGACCGACTGGAAGTCCCGCTGGTTCGCGGACAAGCTCTACAAGGACTACATCGGCGAGGATGTCAAGATCCGCCGGATGATGTCCAAGGGCCTCGAGCGTGCCGGCATTTCCAAGGTCGACATCGAGCGCACCCGCGACCGCGTCCGGGTCGACATCCACACCGCCCGGCCGGGCATTGTCATCGGCCGTAAGGGTGCGGAGGCCGACCGGATCCGCGGCGAGCTGGAGAAGCTCACCGGCAAGCAGGTGCAGCTGAACATCATCGAGGTGAAGAACCCCGAGTCGGACGCACAGCTCGTCGCGCAGGGCGTGGCCGAGCAGCTGTCCAGCCGGGTCAGCTTCCGTCGGGCGATGCGCAAGGCCATGCAGTCGGCCATGAAGAACCCGGTCTGCAAGGGCATCCGGGTTCAGGTCTCGGGTCGCCTCGGCGGCGCCGAGATGAGCCGGACCGAGTTCTACCGTGAGGGCCGGGTTCCGCTGCACACGCTGCGGGCCAACATCGAGTACGGCTTCTTCGAGGCCCGTACCACGTTCGGTCGGATCGGTGTGAAGGTCTGGATCTACAAGGGTGACGCCGTCCCGGGCCGGGAGGCTCCGGCCGAGGCCGGTCCGTCCCGTCCGCGTCGTGGTGAGCGCGGCGACCGTCCCGAGCGTCCGCGCCGTGGCCGGTCGGGTTCGTCCGGCACCACGGCTGGTGGCACCGAGGCCGGTCGGGCTGCTGCGACCACCATCGCGCAGCAGGCCGAGACGCCGAGCGGCGAGCCGGTCGACAGCGCTGCTGTCGCCGCCGCTGCTGCTCCGGCAGAAACGCAGCAGGAGGGCTGACAGATGCTGATGCCGCGCAAGCCCCCGAAGGGCTTCCGCAAGCCGCACCACCCGGACCGCAGTGGCGCGTCCAAGGGTGGTAACCGGGTGGTGTTCGGCGAGTTCGGGATCCAGGCTCTCGAGCCGGCGTACGTGACGAACCGACAGATCGAGTCGGCACGTATCGCGATGACTCGCCACATCAAGCGTGGTGGCAAGGTCTGGATCACGATCTTCCCGGACCAGGCCCTCACCAAGAAGCCCGCCGAGACCCGGATGGGTTCCGGTAAGGGCTCGCCGGAGTGGTGGGTTGCCAACGTCAAGCCGGGGCGGGTTCTCTTCGAGATGTCCTTCCCCAACGAGCAGACCGCGCGAGAGGCCATGCGTCGCGCGATCCACAAGCTCCCGATGAAGTGCCGCATTGTTACGCGCGAAGTGGGTGAATCCTGATGGCAGCGGGCGTTAAGGCGACCGAGCTGCGTGAGCTCTCCGAGGAGGAGCTGGTCACGAAGCTGCGGGAGGCCAAGGCGGAGCTGTTCAACCTCCGCGTGCAGGCCGCAACCGGGCAGCTGGACAACAACCGGCGGTTGCAGGTCATCCGTCGGGAGATCGCCCGGATCTACACGATCATGCGCGAGCGCGAGCTGGGGCTCTCGGCCGCGCCGACTGAGGTGACTGCATCATGACCGAGAACACCACCACTGACGCCACCCGCGCGCGCCGCAAGGTTCGCGAGGGCCTGGTGGTCAGCGACAAGATGGACAAGACCGTCGTTGTCGAGGTCGAGGACCGGGTTCGGCACGCGCTGTACGGCAAGATCATGCGCCGTACGAGCAAGCTGAAGGTGCACGACGAGCAAAACGCCGCTGGCACCGGCGACCGGGTCCTGATCATGGAGACCCGGCCGCTGAGCGCCACCAAGCGTTGGCGGATCGTGGAGATCCTGGAAAAGGCCAAGTAGCGAAGGCTCGAGCTCGCCCGGCGTTGCGTCGGGCGTTGGTTCCGCCAGGCTCCGGCCGCCATGGCGGCCGGAGAACCGGCAGACATAGGAGATAGACGTGATTCAGCAGGAGTCGCGACTGCGCGTCGCCGACAACACGGGTGCTCGGGAGATCCTGTGCATCCGGGTTCTCGGTGGCTCCGGTCGGCGCTACGCGAGTATCGGCGACGTCATCGTGGCCACCGTCAAGGACGCGATCCCGGGTGCCGGTGTCAAGAAGGGCGACGTCGTCAAGGCGGTCATCGTCCGCACCGCGAAGGAGAAGCGGCGTCCGGACGGCTCGTACATCCGCTTCGACGAGAACGCCGCCGTCATCATCAAGGACGGTGGGGACCCGCGCGGTACCCGCATCTTCGGCCCGGTGGGTCGGGAGCTGCGGGACAAGCGGTTCATGAAGATTATTTCCCTCGCGCCGGAGGTGTTGTGACCGTGAAGGTCAAGAAGGGCGACACGGTCGTCGTCATCGCCGGCAAGGACAAGGGTGCCAAGGGCAAGGTCATCGCGGCCTACCCGCGGCAGGACAAGGTCCTGGTCGAGGGCGTGAACCGGGTCAAGAAGCACACCCGCATCAGCACCACCCAGCGTGGCGCCAAGACCGGCGGCATCGTCACCCAGGAGGCCCCGATCCACGTCTCGAACGTGCAGGTCCTGGACTCCGACGGCAAGCCGACGCGCGTCGGTTACCGGATCGACGACAACGGCCAGAAGGTCCGCATCGCGCGTAGCACCGGTAAGGACCTGTGATGACCACGGCTACCGAAAAGACCATGCCGCGCCTCAAGGAGCGGTACCGCAACGAGATCGTGGCCCAGCTGCGTGAGCAGAACAGCTACGGCAACCCCATGCAGGTGCCGCGGCTGGTCAAGATCGTCGTCAACATGGGTGTCGGCGAGGCTGCTCGCGACGCCAAGCTGATCGACGGCGCGGTCCGCGACCTCGCCACGATCACCGGCCAGAAGCCGCAGGTGCGGCGGGCGACCAAGTCCATCGCGCAGTTCAAGCTCCGCGAGGGCATGCCGATCGGCGCGAAGGTCACCCTTCGCGGTGACCGGATGTGGGAGTTCCTGGACCGGCTGCTGTCCATCGCGCTGCCGCGTATCCGCGACTTCCGCGGTCTGGACGGGCGCAAGCTCGACGGGCACGGCAACTACACGTTCGGTCTGACCGAGCAGTCGGTGTTCCACGAGATCGATCAGGACAAGATCGATCGCCAGCGGGGCATGGACATCACGGTGGTCACCACCGCCACGACCGACGACGAGGGCCGGGCGCTGCTCAAGCTCCTGGGCTTCCCGTTCAAGGAGAACTGAGATGGCCAAGAAGGCGCTGATCATCAAGGCGGCCGCGAAGCCGAAGTTCTCGGTTCGCGCGTACACCCGCTGCCAGCGGTGCGGGCGTCCGAAGGCGGTCTACCGCAAGTTCGGGCTGTGCCGGGTCTGCATCCGGGAGATGGCCCACCGCGGTGAGCTGCCGGGTGTGTCCAAGGCTTCCTGGTAAGGGTGACCGCGTCCCGGCTGCCGGCCGGGAACTCCTGCACCGTTTAGGTATTGCTCTTCGCCGTAGGCCCGGGGCTGGTGCCCCGGGAACCCCGGCGAGAAAGGCTGACGAAATCCATGACGATGACCGACCCGATCGCAGACATGCTCACGCGTCTGCGTAACGCCAACCAGGCGTACCACGATCAGGTGAAGATGCCCTACTCCAAGATCAAGGCGAACATCGCCGAGGTCTTGAAGGCAGAGGGTTACATCGCCACCTGGTCGGTCGAGGAGCCCGAAGAGGGTGCCGTCGGCAAGCGACTGGTCGTCGAGCTGAAGTACGGCCAGAACCGGGAGCGGAGCCTGGCCGGCATCAAGCGCGTGTCCAAGCCCGGTCTCCGGGTTTACGCCAAGTCGGACGGGCTCCCGCGGGTGCTCGGCGGGCTGGGCGTGGCGATCATTTCGACGTCCCAGGGGCTGCTCACCGACCGGCAGGCCCGCAAGCGGAGCGTTGGCGGGGAAGTCCTCGCCTTCGTCTGGTAACGGGAGACAGGTAGAAATGTCGCGAATTGGACGTAAGTCGATCCCGGTACCGTCCGGCGTCGATATCACGATCGACGGGCAGACCGTCAAGGTCAAGGGCCCGAAGGGCGAGCTCCAGCACACCATCGCCGAGCCGATCACGGTCGAGCGTGGCGAGGACGGGCAGCTGAGCGTCAACCGCCCGAACGACGAGCGCAAGGCCAAGGAACTGCACGGCCTGAGCCGTACGCTGGTGGCCAACATGATCGTCGGCGTGACCGAGGGCTACCGCAAGAGCCTGGAGATCGCAGGCACCGGTTACCGGGTCACCGCCAAGGGTTCGGACCTCGAGTTCGCGCTCGGGTTCTCGCACCCGGTGCTCGTTCCGGCGCCGGCGGGTATCACCTTCACTGTGGAGCGGCCGACCCTGTTCCACGTGGCCGGCATCGACAAGCAGCAGGTCGGTGAGGTCGCCGCCAACATCCGGAAGATCCGCCCGCCGGAGCCCTACAAGGGCAAGGGCGTCAAGTACCAGGGCGAGGTCATCCGCCGCAAGGCCGGAAAGGCAGGTAAGAAGTGAGCGCCACGCTGCTCAAGCGCCGCCGCGGCGTCGCCGCCAAGCGCGCCGTTGGGCGTGCGCGTCGGCACTTCCGCGTCCGCAAGAACGTCAGCGGTACGGCCGAGCGTCCGCGCCTGGTCGTCACCCGTTCGCTGCGCCACATGGTCGCCCAGATCGTCGACGACACCAAGGGTCACACCCTGGCGTCGGCGTCGACCCTGGACGCCTCGCTGCGCGGTGCGGAGGGCGACAAGAGCGCCCTCGCCGGCAAGGTGGGCACCCTGCTCGCCGAGCGGGCCAAGGCCGCCGGCGTCTCCAAGGTCGTCTTCGACCGCGGTGGCAACCGGTACGCGGGGCGAGTCGCCGCGCTTGCCGACGCCGCCCGCGAAGCCGGGCTCGAGTTCTAACAACCCCGTCACGAGAGATAAGGAAGGCTGCTGATGCCAGGTCAACAGCGCCGTGGCGGCGGGTCCGGTGGCAACGAGGGTGGTCGCCGCGACAACCGCCGTGAGGGCGGCCGCGGAAACGCGCCCGTCGAGAAGACCCCGCACCTTGAGCGGGTCGTCGCGATCAACCGCGTCGCCAAGGTCGTGAAGGGTGGTCGTCGCTTCAGCTTCACCGCCCTGGTGATCGTGGGCGACGGCGACGGCACGGTCGGCGTGGGCTACGGAAAGGCCAAGGAGGTGCCCGCGGCCATCGCCAAGGGCGTCGAGGAGGCCAAGAAGCACTTCTTCAAGGTGCCGCGTATCGGCCAGTCGATTCCGCACCCGGTGACGGGTGAGGACGCCGCTGGTGTGGTGCTGCTCAAGCCGGCCTCGGCCGGTACGGGTGTCATCGCCGGTGGTCCGGTGCGTGCCGTGCTGGAGTGCGCCGGGATCCACGACGTGCTCTCCAAGAGCCTCGGCTCGTCGAACCCGATCAACATCGTGCACGCCACCGTGGCGGCTCTGCGGGGGCTCGAGTCCCCGGAGCAGGTCGCTGCGCGTCGTGGTCTGCCGGTCGAGGACGTCGCGCCGGCCGCCATGCTGGCGTCGCGTGCGGGGGTGGCTCGCTGATGGCACGTCTGAAGGTCACCCAGCTCCGGTCCGGCATCGGGACCAAGCAGAACCAGCGTGATTCGCTGCGTTCGCTCGGTCTCAAGCGGATCAACGACGTGGTGGTCAAGGAAGACCGGCCCGAGATCCGTGGCATGATCTTCACGGTCAACCACCTCGTGAAGGTCGAGGAGGTCGAGTAATGACGATCAAGGTGCACCACCTGCGCCCGGCGCCTGGTTCCAAGACCGCGAAGACCCGTGTGGGTCGCGGTGAGGGTTCCAAGGGCAAGACCGCTGGTCGCGGTACCAAGGGTTCCAAGGCCCGCAAGAACATCTCGGCGGCGTTCGAGGGTGGGCAGATGCCCATCCACATGCGCCTGCCGAAGATGAAGGGCTTCAAGAACAAGTTCAAGGTGGTCTTCCAGGTGGTCAACCTGGACCGGCTCGCCGAGCTGTTCCCGAACGGCGGCCAGGTTGGCCCGCTGGAGCTGGTCGAGGCTGGGGCGGTCCGCAAGGGCCACCCGGTCAAGGTCCTCGGCACCGGGGATCTCGGCGGGGTGGCGCTCCAGGTGTCGGCGCACGCGTTCAGCGCGTCGGCCAAGGAGAAGATCGCCGCTGCCGGTGGCTCCGCCACCGAGCTGTAAGGACGTAAGAGACATGGCGCCCGTCCGGTTGTGAGCAACTGGACGGGCGCCATGGTCTGCCTGGGCGCGTGTGCGCCCGGTAATATCGGAATCGGTTTATGTAGCCGGGCGCATCTGCCCGGAGGGGGATAGGGCTGTTAGAGTCCCATCCCAGCCATGGAATCCGGGCACTCGCCCGGATCCACCCCGACCCGCCAGGGATCACCGGCGGCCCGCCTCGCGCAGGAGGAAGAAGTTGCTGTCCGCCTTTCTCAGTGCGTTCCGTACGCCTGACCTGCGCAAGAAGCTGCTGTTCACAGTAGGCATCATCGCGGTCTACCGACTGGGCGCCACGCTGCCCAGCCCGGGCGTCTCGTACGGCAACGTGCAGAAGTGCCTCGACACCCTCCAGGGTGAGTCGACGGGTGTGCTGAACCTGCTCAACCTCTTCTCCGGCGGAGCGCTGCTACAGCTCTCGGTCTTCGCGCTGGGCATCATGCCCTACATCACAGCGTCGATCATCCTGCAGCTGCTGACCGTCGTGATTCCGCGCCTGGAGCAGCTCCGCAAGGAGGGCCAGGCCGGCCAGGCGAAGATCACCCAGTACACCCGCTACCTGACTCTCGGTCTGGGTGTGCTTCAGGCTTCGGCGTTCGTGGCGCTGGCCCGTTCCGGCCAACTCTTCCAGAACCGCTGCGACCAGTTCCCGATCATCCCCACCGGCACTGGCATCCCGGACTGGCTGACCCTGACCATCCTGGTGATGACGATGACCGCCGGTACCGGCATGGTCATGTGGCTCGGCGAGCTGATCACCGACCGGGGCGTCGGCAACGGCATGTCCGTCCTGATCTTCACCTCGATCGCGGCGCGGCTGCCCAGCGAGGGCTGGCAGATCAAGACCAGCAAGGGCTGGGACATGTTTGCCCTGGTCATCGCGCTGGTCCTGGTGGTCATCACCGCGGTCACCTTCATCGAGCAGGCGCAGCGCCGGATCCCGGTGCAGTACGCCAAGCGGATGATCGGCCGGCGGATGTACGGCGGCACCTCGACCTACATCCCGCTGAAGGTCAACCAGGCCGGTGTCATCCCGGTCATCTTCGGCTCGTCGCTGCTCTACCTGCCGCAGTTGGCGCTGCAGTTCTTCGATCAGACCGACCCGGGCAAAACCCAGGCGTGGATCCAGAACAACCTGGTCAACCCGAGTAGCCCGATCTACATCGCGGTCTACTTCCTGATGATCATCTTCTTCACGTACTTCTACGTCTCGATCACGTTCAACCCGACCGAGGTCGCGGACAACATGAAGAAGTACGGCGGCTTCGTGCCGGGCATCCGCCCCGGTAAGCCGACCGCCGACTACCTGGACTTCATCCTCAGTCGGATCACTCTGCCGGGCGCTCTGTACCTGGGTGTCATCTCCATCCTGCCGAACTTCTTCTTCATCTGGCTGGACAACCAGCAGTACCAGAACTTCCCGTTCGGCGGCACCGCTGTGCTCATCATGGTCGGCGTCGGTCTGGAGACCGTGAAGCAGATCGAGAGCCAACTCATGCAGCGGAACTACGAAGGGTTCCTGCGGTAGATGAGACTCGTTCTGGTTGGCCCGCCGGGAGCGGGCAAAGGCACGCAGGCCGAGTTCATCGCCGCCCACCTCTCGGTGCCGAAGATCTCGACCGGTGACATCTTCCGATCGAACGTCACCCAGGGCACGCCGCTCGGGGTCGAGGCGAAGCGTTACATGGACGCCGGTGAGCTGGTCCCGGACGAGGTGACCATCAACATGGTCCGGGACCGGCTGGCCGAGCCCGACGCCAGCGAGGGCTTCCTGCTCGACGGCTTTCCGCGGACCACTCCGCAGGCCGCCGCTCTGGACAAGCTCCTCGCCGACCTGGGCACCGCGCTGGACCTGGTCCTGGAGCTTGTGGTCGACGACGACGAGGTGATCCGGCGGCTGTCCGGCCGGCGCACCTGCCGGGGCTGCGGCAAGATCTGGCACGTCGAGTTCGACGCCACCACCCGGCCGGACGTCTGTGACCGTTGTGGCGCCGAGCTGTTCCAGCGGGACGACGACAAGCCGGAGACGATCGCCACCCGCCTGCGGGAGTACGGCGAGAAGACCGCGCCGCTTGTCGACTACTACGGCGCCCAGGGCAAGCTGGTCGGGATCGACGCCACCGGGCCGGTGGAGGACGTCACCACCCGGGCCATCGACGCCCTGCGGTCGTACGGCGGCTGAGGTCCGGCCGCATCACGGCGGATAGAGTGCGAACAGCGGGGTACGCATGACGTGCCCCGCTGAACGGCCACGAAAGGTAAACGCTCCATGCGTCGTCCCCAGCTGGATATCCAGCTGAAGACCCCTGACCAGATCGAGAAGATGCGGGCCGCCGGGCTGGTGGTCGCCGAGGCCCTGCGCCGCATGCGCGAGGCGGTTGCCCCCGGGGTGACCACCGCCGATCTGGACGCCATCGCCGAGTCGACGATCCGCGAGGCGGGCGGCGTCCCGTCGTTCAAGGGCTACCACGGCTTCCCGGCGTCGATCTGCTCCTCGGTGAACGAGCAGGTCGTGCACGCCATCCCCTCTGGAGAGCAGGTGCTCGCCGACGGTGACCTGATCTCGATCGACTGCGGTGCGGTGCTTGATGGCTGGCACGGCGACGCCGCCATCACAGTGGGCGTCGGCGACGTCGACCCGGCGCTGCTGCGGATGGCCGAGGTGGCCGAGGACGCGATGTGGGCCGGTATCGCTGCCGCCGCACGGGGTGCGGCCAGCGGGAAGGGCCGCCTCACCGACATCTCTCACGCTGTGGAGAGCGCGGTCCGCAAGGGCGGCAGGTACGGCATCGTCGACGGGTACGGCGGGCACGGCATCGGCACCGAGATGCACCAGGACCCGCACGTGCTCAACCACGGCCGACCGGGCAAGGGTCCACGCCTGGTCCCCGGTATGGCGCTTGCCATCGAGCCCATGATCACCATGGCGTCGCCGCGTACCGTCGAATTGGCCGACGGTTGGACGGTCGTCACCCGGGACGGGTCGGTCGCGGCGCACGTCGAGCATTCGATGGCGCTGTTGCCGGACGGCGTCTGGGTGCTCACGGCCTTCGACGGCGGCCGGACCCGTCTGGGCGACCTGGTGACGGCCCGCCAACCGGCAGTCTCGGCAGCCTCCTAGACCCCGCACCGCTCTGGCGCGCCGGGCGTCAGGGGGTCGGACGGGTGAGACGGTTTTTGTTTCCGGGTGGCATGCTTGCCGGCATGGACGGGCGCGACGGGATGCGAGCGGCGGACGCGGATCGCGAGGCGGTGGCCGAGCGTTTGCGGGCCGCCCTCGGCGAGGGTCGACTCGACCTGCACGAGTACGACGAGCGGGTGCAGAACGCGTACGCGGCGCGCACGTACGCCGATTTGGATGCCCTGCTGGTCGACCTGCCCCCGGTGGCGCCCGCCGAGCGCTCCGCTGTGGTGCCGGCCAGCCTGCCCGCCGAGCCGCCGAGCGTGGTGGTGGGCGACCAGCCGGTGGCAGGTGGCGTCACCGCCCGCTGGCTGGCCGAGGTGTGGCTGCCCTACCTCCAGGTGATCGGCATCGTGGTGGCCGTGTGGGGCGTCACGTCGATGCTCAGCGGCGAGCTGCTCTACTTCTGGCCGGCCTGGGTGGCCGGGCCGTGGGGTGCGGTGCTGGCGGTTCGCACTGTCACCGGGTTGGCCGGGGGAGAGCCGCGACGCCGGGCGATCGAGCGGGAGCGCCGACGGGAGCGCAAGCGCCTGAAGCGTGAGCGGCGGCGCGAGTTGCGCGCCGGTGAATCGGACGAACGAGACGATCCCTCGCCTGCGAGCTGACCACCAGCGGCCGCTTTGGGAGATCATCGGGTCTCCGGGAGGCGGGGTCGTACCCGACACGGTGCTCGGGTGCCGGCCGGTTTGGCGACGGCGTGCAGGCCGGCGTACACTTTCTGTTCGGCGCACAGCGTCCACTCCGGCATGCCCACCCTGCGCTTCGGTGGGAGCTGGAGCCGCGGCTGGCGCGGGCATCTGATCTTGGTCAGTTCCCGTGTAAGACGTTGTGGGCCGCCCGGAGCAATCGACGTCAGGACAGCGGAGGACATGCCGAAAAAAGACGGAGCCATCGAGATCGAGGGTCGAGTCATCGAGCCCCTGCCGAACGCAATGTTCCGGGTGGAGCTCGCGAACGGCCATAAGGTGCTGGCTCACATCAGCGGCAAGATGCGGCAGCACTACATCCGCATCCTGCCGGAGGACCGGGTCGTCGTCGAACTCTCGCCGTACGACCTGACCCGCGGGCGCATCGTCTACCGCTACAAGTAGTCCTGACGACGGCCGGGAAGTCCCGTGTCCGTCTTCGACGTCCGGTCTCGCGCCTCGCGCGTCCCCGGGCCAGATGGGAAGTAAGGCAACCGTGAAGGTCAAGCCGAGCGTCAAGAGGATCTGCAACAAGTGCCGGGTAATCCGCCGGCACGGCCGGGTCATGGTCATCTGCACCGACCCGCGCCACAAGCAGCGCCAGGGCTGATCTCAGCCCGTCCGGCCGGACACGGCCGGGTGGCGTTGGCCCAGGCAGATCCTCAGCGACACACAAGACACATGCTCGTCCCAGCCGCGAGCGGTACGTGAAGACGTACTCCTTTCGTGGCTGACCCCCGGTCGGAGGCCGGGGCCCGCTCGGGCAGCGACCGATCCCGGTCACCGGCGCTTACAGCGTCGGAAAGACGGGACGGCCGGTAGCGGGGTGGGACGGGTCCACACCTCCGCCACACATCACGAGGAGTACGCCCGCACATGGCACGTCTAGTCGGCGTGGATCTCCCCCGCGAGAAGCGGATGGAAATCGCGCTCACCTACATCTTCGGGGTCGGTCGCACCCGCGCCCTGGAGACACTCGCCGCCACCGGCATCTCGCCGGACAAGCGCGCTCGGGACCTCACGGACGAGGAGCTCGTGCAGCTCCGCGACCACATCGAGGGCAACTACAAGGTTGAAGGCGACCTGCGCCGCGAGGTCGCCGCTGACATCCGCCGCAAGGTCGAGATCGGCTGCTACGCCGGCATCCGGCACCGCCGGGGCCTGCCCGTGCGTGGCCAGCGGACCAAGACCAATGCACGGACCCGCAAGGGCCCGAAGCGGACCGTCGCCGGCAAGAAGAAGCCCGGCAAGAAGTAATAGGAGCGCACAGACTTATGCCACCGAAGGCTCGTGCCGGAGCCGCTGTAAAGAAGGTCCGGCGCAAGGAACGCAAGAACGTCGCCCACGGGCAGGCGCACATCAAGAGCACGTTCAACAACACCATCGTGTCCATCACGGACCCGACCGGTGCGGTCATCTCCTGGGCCTCCGCTGGCCAGGTGGGCTTCAAGGGCTCCCGCAAGTCGACTCCGTTCGCCGCGCAGCTGGCCGCCGAGGCCGCCGCGCGTCGCGCCATGGAGCACGGCATGCGCAAGGTCGACGTGTTTGTCAAGGGCCCCGGCTCCGGCCGGGAGACCGCCATCCGTTCGCTGCAGGCCGTGGGCCTCGAGGTCGGCCAGATCGCCGACGTCACCCCGCAGCCGCACAACGGGTGCCGTCCGCCTAAGCGTCGTCGGGTCTGAGAGGTAGAGAGAGATGGCTCGTTACACCGGTGCAGACTGCCGCCGTTGCCGGCGGGAGAAGATGAAGCTGTTCCTCAAGGGCAGCAAGTGCGATGGTCCGAAGTGCCCGTTCGAGTCCCGGCCGTTCCCGCCCGGGCAGCACGGCCGCGGCCGCACCAAGGAGACGGAGTACCTGCTCCAGCTCCGTGAGAAGCAGAAGGCCCGTCGTGTCTACGGCGTGCTGGAGAAGCAGTTCCGCGGTTACTACGAGGAAGCCGTTGGCAAGCAGGCCAAGACCGGTGAGGTCCTCCTGCAGATCCTCGAGTCGCGGCTGGACAACGTCGTTTACCGGGCCGGCTACGCCCACTCGCGGGACATGGCCCGCCAGCTGGTCAAGCACGGTCACTTCACGGTGAACGGCAAGAAGGTCGACATCCCGTCGTACCGCGTCAAGGAGCACGACATCATCGAGGTTCGGGGCAAGAGCAAGGAGCTCACCCCGTTCGTCGTCGCGCAGGCTCAGGCCGGCTCGAAGACGGTTCCGGCGTGGCTTGAGGCCATCCCGAGCCAGATGAAGGTGCTCGTGCACTCCCTCCCGGCCCGGCAGGTCATCGACACGCAGGTCCAGGAGCAGCTGATCGTCGAGCTCTACTCCAAGTAGTCCGAGCTCGTGCGGTGGCCCGCCCTTCGGGGCGGGCCACCGGAACGGTTTGTGTCGTGGACGTCAAATAGCGGGCGTCCCGGAAGAGAAGAGAAAAGATGCTCATCAGCCAGCGACCCTCCCTCTCCGAGGAGTCGATCAACGAGACCCGGTCGCGGTTCGCCATCGAGCCGCTGGAGCCGGGCTTCGGCTACACCCTGGGCAACTCGCTGCGGCGCACGCTGCTGTCGTCGATCCCGGGTGCGGCGGTCACCTCGATCAAGATCGACGGCGTGCTGCACGAGTTCACCACGATCCCCGGTGTCAAGGAGGACGTGGTCGAGCTCGTCATGAACATCAAGGAGCTGTGCGTCAGCTCCGAGCACGACGAGCCGGTCAGCATGTACCTGCGCAAGCAGGGTCCGGGCGACGTCACCGCGGGCGACATCCAGCCCCCGGCCGGCGTCTCGGTGCACAACCCGGACCTGAAGCTCGCCACCCTCAACGGCAAGGGCCGGCTCGACATGGAGCTGACCGTCGAGCGGGGCCGGGGCTACGTGACGGCTGCGCAGAACAAGCAGTCCGGCGCCGAGATCGGCCGGATCCCTGTCGACTCGATCTACTCGCCGGTGCTGAAGGTGACGTACCGCGTCGAGGCGACCCGTGTCGAGCAGCGCACCGACTTCGACCGGCTGATCATCGACGTCGAGACCAAGCCGTCGATGGGTCCGCGTACGGCCCTGGCGTCGGCCGGTTCGACGCTTGTGGAGCTGTTCGGTCTGGCTCGGGAGCTTGACGAGACCGCCGAGGGCATCGACATCGGGCCGTCCCCGCAGGACGCTCAGCTGGCGGCGGACCTCGCCCTGCCGATCGAGGAGCTGGACCTCACCGTCCGCTCCTACAACTGCCTCAAGCGCGAGGGCATCAACTCCGTTGGTGAGCTCATCGGGCGTACCGAGGCCGACCTCCTCGACATCCGCAACTTCGGTCAGAAGTCGATCGACGAGGTCAAGATGAAGCTCGCCGGGATGGGTCTTGGGCTGAAGGACTCGGCCCCGAACTTCGACCCGGCGAACGTCGTGGACACCTTCGGCGAGGCCGACTACGACACCGACGACTACCGCGAGACCGAGCAGCTCTAGTCCGCGCTGCCGCCACAACTGAGGAGCACCAAAAATGCCCACGCCCACCAAGGGCCCCCGCCTCGGCGGCAGCCCCTCGCACGAGCGGCTGATGCTGGCGAACCTGGCCACCGCGCTGTTCCAGCACGGCAAGATCCAGACCACCGAGACGAAGGCCCGGCGGCTGCGCCCGCTGGCCGAGCAGCTCATCACCAAGGCCAAGCGCGGTGACCTCGCCTCGCGGCGGCGGGTGCTGGGTGTCGTCAAGGACAAGGACGTTGTCTACGCCCTGTTCGACCAGATCGCGCCCCGGTACTCCAACCGCCCCGGCGGTTACACCCGGATCGTGAAGACCGGTCCCCGCAAGGGCGACAACGCGCCGATGGCGATCATCGAGCTGGTCGAGGAGCTTCAGGTCGCCGAGCCCAAGGTGAACAAGAAGACCGCGGCCCGCAAGGCTGCGCAGCAGGACAAGGTCGAGGCGCTCGCCCCGGCCGACGAGGCCCCGAAGTCGGCCCCGGCCGACCAGGACTCCGAGGCGCCGGTGTCGGCGTCCGGTGACACCGACGCCGCCCGCGAGGACAGCGACGAAGCCACCGAGAACAAGGCCTGATCAAGGGCAACGTCGGGCCCGGCACCCCCATCGGGGTGCCGGGCCCGACCCATGACAGGAGGTACGAGGTGGACGAGCGGATCCGGCTGCGGCTGGACGTCTCGTACGACGGTGCGGACTTCTCCGGCTGGGCTGCCCAGCCGACCCGGCGCACCGTCGCCGGGGTGCTCGTCGAGACCCTGGACCTGGTCCTCGGCGCCGGCACGGCAACCGGATTGACGGTGGCCGGGCGGACCGACGCGGGGGTGCACGCCACAGGTCAGGTCTGCCACCTCGACCTTCCCGTCGACGTGTGGCGGCAGCACGAGGGACGGCTGCTGCGTCGGTTGGCACGGCTGCTTCCCACCGACGTGCGGGTGACGGCGATGACCGAGGTGCCCGCCGACTTCGACGCCCGCTTCTCGGCCACCTTCCGGCGCTACGAGTACCGGGTCACCGACGCGGTGTTCGGTGCCGAGCCGCTGCGCCGGCACGAGGTGTTGGCCTGGCCGAGGCCGCTGGATCTGGCCGCGCTCAACGCGGCGGCGACCGGCCTGGTGGGAGAGCACGACTTCGCCGCGTACTGCCGGCGCAAGGAGAACGCGACGACGCTGCGCGAGGTGACCCGGCTGGACTGGCGCCGGGAGCCGGACGGCATCCTGGTCGCCACCGTGCAGGCGGACGCGTTCTGCCAGGCGATGGTGCGCAGCCTGGTGGGGGCGATGCTGGTGGCCGGGGACGGCCGCCGCCCGGTCGAGTGGCCGGGCAGTCTGCTGACCCGCCAGGAACGCTCCAGCGAGGTGACTGTGGCGCCCGCGCACGGGTTGACACTGGTGGCGGTCGGTTACCCGGCCGACCCGACCGAGTACGCCCGCCGCGCCGACCTCACCCGCCGCCTGCGTGTCGCCGCCGAAGCCTCGGCACCGGTCGAAGGCTGACCAAACGACGACGGGTGTGCCACCGGTCGGCGGCACACCCGTCAAACGGGCTCGCGTCAGTCGCCCGGCAACTCGTCGTCGTCGCCGCTCTGGCTGCCGCTGCCCTCGGTGGGCGCCGGCGTCGGCTGTACGGCCATCGCGGTGTCGGCCCGGCGTTGCAGCACGCCCCGGCTGAGGTGCACCTCGATCATGTCGAACAGCACCTCCCGGATCTTGGCGTCGCCGGACTTCACGGCGGCCCCGTCGGCGCGGACCACCAGGGCGTACGCCAGGTAGTGCCCGCGGACCTGCCAGCCGACCCGCGCCGGTGCGCTTGTCAGCGCGTCGGTGCCGTCGTCGTCGCCGGTGGTCAGACCCCGGAAGCGGCCCTGCCGTTCGTCGAGCAGTTGCCGGAGCCGGTCGCGGGTCCGTTCCGCGCTGACCTTGTCGGTGAGGTTGAACAGGCCCGTGGTGACCAGGTGGTCGCCGCTCGGGGATCGCAGGGTGGCCCGTACGACCTGGTTGCAGCCGAGGCGGACCAGCAGGTCGGCCACCTCGCCGGTGGCGGCGACGGCGCAACTGCCGCTGGACTGCGTCTTGAGCACCTGGTAGGCGGGCTGGCCGTCGGCGAGCTTCAGCTGCTTGCCGGGAAAGAGTTCCTTGGCGGTGAGCGGGGCCTGGTCGGTGTCCCGGGAGTCGAGGTCCTGTCGCTGGGCGGGGGTGGGCGCGGCGGCGTTCGGCTGGAGCGTCGGGGTGGTCTGGGGCTCCTGGTTGCGGTCCGCCAGCAGAGCGGCGGCGCCCAGGCCGCAGAGGGCGAGCAGGACCAGGACGGCGGCACCGCCGACGACCGCCTGCCAGAGTCGTCCGCCGCTGCGTCGGGTGGACGGATCCACCGGCTGGGCGGAGGTGTAGACCTGACCGAGCGGCGGGCTGGCCGGGGTGGCGGCGCGGGCGGCCTGTGGTGGTTGCGTCGAGGGCAGCATCAACTGGTTCGGCCGGGGCAGCGACGGGGCCGGAAAGCGCGACGGGGAAGGCCCGGCCGCCGGCGGTGGCCCGGCACCGAGCGCGGGCAGGTCGGACCCGGGCTCCGGGTACTCCTCGAATGCGTCCTCATCGGACTCGTACCGATACACCATGTTGCCCAGAGTAGGAGCCATTGTCCCTTTAGGGGCAATAATGGGGAATGTGCATGTGGGCCGTGTCGTGAGCATGCCGAGCCGGTGCGAGAATTGCCGACGTGACCGGCGACCACTACTTCAGCGCTCAACCCGCAAGCGAAGCCCCGGCGCGCGAGGTCGAGTTCACCGTCGCCGACCGCGACTACCGGCTCGGCTCGGCCGGCGGGGTCTTCTCCGCCAGCCGCCTCGACCCCGGCACCGCCGTACTCCTGCGCAAGGCAGACCTTCCCGCCGCCGACACCACAGGTGACCTGCTCGACCTCGGCTGCGGGTTCGGCCCGATCGCCTGCGTGCTCGCCGACCTGGCACCGGCGAGCACCGTCTGGGCGGTCGACGTCAACGCCCGCGCCCGCGAACTCACCGAAGCCAACGCGGCCCGGGTTAACGCCGCCGACCGGGTCCTGGTCCGCGCGCCGGACGACGTGCCGGCGGAGGTTCGATTCGCCCAGCTCTGGTCCAACCCACCCATCCGGATCGGCAAGGACGACCTGCACGAGTTGTTGCGGCGCTGGCTTCCCCGGCTCGCTCCGGACGGCGTCGGCTGGCTTGTCGTCGCCCGCCACCTCGGCGGCGACTCGCTGCACCGCTGGCTCACCGACGAGGGCTGGCAGGTCGAGCGGTACGCCAGCCAGAAGGGGTTCCGGGTGCTGCGGGTCACCCGGTAATTGGATGTCCCCCCGGCCCGCGCTGGGGCAGTATCCCGGCGTGGGATACGTGGACGTGGCAGCGGTCGGGCACATCCTGCCCGACGGTCGGGAACTCTTCGCCGACGTGTCGTTCCGGGTCGGTGAGGGCAGCAAGGTCGCCCTTGTCGGGCCGAACGGCGCGGGAAAGACGACGCTGCTGAGGATGGTCGCCGGTGACCTGCCGGTGCGTACCGGCGCCGTCGCGCGCGCCGGCGGGCTGGGCGTGATGCGCCAGTTCATCGGCATGATCGGCGACGAGACGACACTCGCCGACCTGGCGCTGTCGCTCGCCCCGCCACTGCTGCGCGACGCCGGCCGCCGGCTCGCCGAGACCGAGGCGGCCATGCGGGCGGCCGAGGTCCGCGGCAAGTTCAGCAGCGCCGCAGGCAAGGCACAGTTGGCGTACGCCGACGCGCTGGGCGCCTGGGGCGAAGCCGGCGGCTACGACGCCGAGGTGCTCTTCGACACCGTCGCCACCATCGTGCTCGACAAGCCCTGGGACGCAGTCCGGGACCGGCCGGTGCGCACCCTCTCCGGCGGGCAGCAGAAGCGCTTCGCGTTGGAGTTGCTGCTGCGCGGCCCGGACGAGGTGCTGCTGCTCGACGAACCGGACAACTTCCTCGACGTACCCGGCAAACGCTGGCTGGAGGCGCGGCTGCGCGAGTCGGTCAAATCGGTGCTCTACGTCTCGCACGACCGGGAACTGCTGGCACAGACCGCCGACCGGGTGGTCGCCGTGGAGGGTGGCAGCGCCTGGGTGCACCCGGGTGGCTTCGCCAGCTGGCACGAGGCCCGGACGAACCGGCACGCACGCCTCGACGAGCTGCGTCGACGCTGGGACGAGGAGCACCAGAAGCTGCGCGAGCTGATGCTGATGTACAAGCAGAAGGCGGCGTACAACGACGGGTTGGCCTCGCGCTACCAGGCCGCGCAGACCCGGTTGCGCAAGTTCGAGGAGGCCGGGCCGCCGCCCGTACCCCCGAAGGACCAGGACATCCGGATGCGGCTGACCGGCGGGCGGACCGGCAAGCGCGCGGTCATCTGCGACCAGCTGGAGCTCGACGGCCTGACGTTCCCCTTCGACCTGGAGATCTGGTACGGCGACCGGGTGGCGGTGCTCGGTGCCAACGGCACCGGCAAGTCGCACTTCCTGCGGCTGCTGGCCCGGGGCGGCACCGACCCCGACCCGGCCAACGGGCCGGTCGACGGTGCGGGCGCGCTCGCCCCGGTGGCGCACGAGGGCACTGCCCGGCTGGGTGCCCGGGTCCGCCCCGGGCACTTCTCCCAGACACACGACCGGCCGGAGCTGACGGACAGGACGCTTGTCGAGATCCTGTGGCGGGGCGACGAGCACCGCACCGGGATGGACCGGCACGCGGCGATGGGGGTGCTCAGCCGCTACGAACTGGCCGCGCAGGGCGACCAGCGCTTCGGCACTCTCTCCGGCGGGCAGCAGGCCCGATTCCTGGTGCTGCTGCTGGAGCTGTCCGGGGCGACCCTGCTGCTGCTCGACGAACCCACCGACAACCTCGACCTGGCCAGCGCGGAGGCACTGGAGGCGGGCCTGAACGCCTTTGAGGGGACGGTGGTGGCCGTCACCCACGACCGCTGGTTCACCCGCTCGTTCGACCGGTTCGTGCTGTTCCGGGGCGACAGCGAGGTGGTGGAGACCCCGGAGCCGGTCTGGGACGTGGGCTGAGAGCGAAGGAAGGGCCCCTTACTAACGCCAGGCGTTAGTAAGGGGCCCTTCCTTCGCTGGGCATAGGGTGGATCTCGTGACTGAGATGACCTATCGCCGGCTGGGCGACTCCGGGCTCGTGGTGTCCGTCGTCGGCATCGGCTGCAACAACTTCGGCCGCAAGCTCGACCTCGACGGCACCCGCGCGGTGGTGGACGCCGCCCTGGACGCCGGGATCACCCTTTTCGACACCGCCGACATCTACGGCGAGCCGCAGGGCAGCTCCGAGGAACTGCTCGGGCAGGCCCTCAAGGGTCGTCGCGACGACGTCGTGGTGGCCACCAAGTTCGGCATGGACATGAACGGCCTCAACGGGCCGGACTTCGGTGCCCGGGGCGCGCGGCGCTACATCGCCCGCGCAGTGGAGGCGTCGCTGCGCCGGCTCGGCACCGACCACATCGACCTCTACCAGATGCACGAGCCCGACCCGGGCACCCCGATCGACGAGACCCTCGCCGCTCTCGACGACCTGGTCCGCGACGGCAAGGTGCGCTACCTGGGCAACTCCAACTTCTCCGGGTGGCAGATCGCCGACGCCGACTGGGTGGCCTCGTCCAACGGTCGGTCCCGCTTCATCAGCGCGCAGAACCACTACAACCTGCTGGAGCGCTCGGTCGAGGCCGAGGTGATCCCCGCCTGCGAGCGGTTCGGCCTCGGCATGCTGCCGTTCTTCCCGCTCGCCAACGGCCTGCTCACCGGCAAGTACAAGCGCAGTGAGCAGCCTCCTGCGGGCAGTCGGCTCTCCGGCGGTGGCCGGTACGCCGAGCGCCTCGCCGCAGCCAACTGGGACACCATCGAGGCGCTTGAGGCGTACGCCGCCGAGCGGGGTCTGACGATGCTCCAGGTGGCGATCGGCGGGCTGGCCGCTCAGCCGGCGGTGACCTCGGTGATCGCCGGTGCCACCACGCCCGATCAGGTGCACGCCAACGCCGCGGCCGGCACGTGGGAGCCCAGCGACGAGGACCTGGCGGCGCTGCGCGCCATCGGCTGATCCCGGACGTTCGAACGCGGCATGACTCGCGTTCCCTGAAGTCGGGGTGGTCCGGGGCCGGAACACCCCGACTTCAGGGGCCGATCAGTCGTTCTGGGTGCCGGTGCGGCGGCGACCGAACAGCATCGCCACACCCATCGCGGCGGCGGTGAGCACCAGGCCGGCAGCCGCGATCGGCCACCAACCGCCACCCGCCTCACTTCCGGAGGCACGGTTCGTGTCCGCCGTCACGGCCACCGGCGCGGGAGCCGGCGCGGTCTGTGCGACCTTCGCCTGGATGTCGGCGGTCGCCTTGCCGGGATTCGGTGCCGGAGCGGTCACCGTCACCCGCCACTTACCGGGGGAGAGCAGAGGGCCGCTGCTGTAGAAGCCCTGCCCCTCGGGTGCCGGCTCCAGTTGCACCGGGCCGATCCGCTGCCCGTCCGGACCAGTGCCGGTGAGGACCAACCGCACCGGCTTGTCCAGCCGGTGCCCGTCGCTGTAGGTGGCCTGGATGGTCACCCCTTCGGCGCCGTCACCGGCGACCTCAAGCTTCAGCTTGCCGGTGTGCGCCGCCGCAGGGGCGGTGGAGAGCAGCGCCAGGACCAACCCGACGACCACGGCGGTGAACACCGCACGGATATGAGTCACGGACGTCTCCTCACTGAGCTGAGGAGGCCCCTCCCCGACACCGAGGTGTCGGGAAGGGGCCTCGGATGGATCAGAGCTGGCGACCCGGAGCGAGCCGCGTGACGTCGTCACCCAGTCGCCCGGCACCCTTTACGGGCTTGCCCTTGTTCGCCTTGACCCCGGCGTTGCTGGCCGGCGTTCCGCCCAGCCGCACCGTCATGGCATCGGCGTCGCGGACCAGCACGTCCCGGATCTCCGCCTCGGTCACCAACTTGGTGTCCGCGGCGAGCTTCCGGAAGGCGTCAAGCTCCTTGAGCGCCTTGTTGTCGTTGCCGGCCGCCTCAGCTTTGCGGACGGCGTCGAGCTTCTTCGTCAGATCCTTGTGGGCCTTGGCCGAGAGCCGCCCCGTCGCCTTGAACCGGTCCAGCAGGTTCTGCATGTCCCGGAACGAGGTGGTGACGAAGAACCGGACCGCTGAGGTGGTCTTGTTGCCCGCCTTGTCGGTCGCGGTGACGGTCAGCTCGTGCAGGCCGAGCGGCAGCTCGTACATGGCCTGCAAGGTGCCGCTGGCGTACGCCTTGCCGTCCAGCGTGCCGACCACGGACGCGATGCCCGAGGTCGGGTCGACGGCCTGCCAGGACACCCGTACGTCCTGGCTGTCCCCGTAGAGCTGGCCGTCGGCGATGCCGGACACCAGCAGCGTCGGCTTGGTGCCGTCGATGCGCAGCACCGCCGACTTCAGCGTCTCGGCGTTGCCAGCCTTGTCGGTCGAGCGGAACAGCAGCTCGTGCTGCCCGTCACCGGTCACCTCGATCGGCTCCGAGTACGGCGTCCACGCGCCACCGTCGAGCGACCACTCCACCGACTTGACCCCGGAACCGGCGTCGGTCGAGGTCAGCACGACCGGGATGGTCCCGTTGTGCCAGCCTTCGTCGTTCGCCGGAGCGAACGTCGCCGAGGTCACCGGTGCCGTGGCGTCGATCTTGACCGCAACGGTCTTGGTCGACTCCACGTTGCCCGCCTGGTCCGTCGAGCGGAACCGCAGCTCGTGCTCGCCGTCACCGCTTACCGTCACCGGCTCGGTGTAGGGCGTCCACGCGGTGGCACCGTCCAGCTGGTACGACGTACCGGCCAGGCCGCTGCCACCGGCCTCGTCGGCGGCGGTCAGCGTGACCGTCACCGGGCCGGTGTACCACCCCTCGGTGGGAGTGCCCGACACCGCCGCCGTCGTCACCGGGGCGGTCTCGTCGACCGCCCTGGTGCTGAGCCGGAAGTAGTCGAACGAGGCCGTCTTCGACGCCGTCTGGTTGGCGCCGAGGGTGAACAGACCGACCTTCGGGGTGGCCCCGACCGCGCTGTTCGTCAACGACTCCAACGCCGTCCAGGTCGTCCCGTCGGCCGAGTACGACGCCGTGAACGTGTCGCCGCTGCGGGCCAGCCGCAGGTGCCACACGGCATCGGTCAGGTTGCCCGCCTCCGGCTGCGGGTTCTGGACCGTCCCACCGATCTCGCTGCGGAACTCGATCCGCCGCGTCACCGCCTGGCCGGCCTGGTTGTCCGCGATGAAGTCGAACTTCAGGTAGTTGTCGTCGTCCGCCTGCACGATCAGACCGGCCTGCTGGTACTGCTCGTTCAGCAGGCTGCCGTCGACCTTCGTCTCCAGGGTCCAGTCGCCCGAGGGCGCGGTCTGGAGGATGAAGTTCTTCGGCCCGGTGTTGTCGGTGCCGTAGATGTCACCGTTCGGCACGTCGATCCGCAGCGCGCCACCGGTCACCCGGTAACCCGCCGGGTCTTCCCGCAGGATCGCGTCCCAGCGGCACTTGTCCAGCGTGCTGCCGGTGAACTCGTCCGACGGGTCGACCGGCCCAGCCGGGGCGTCCGGCGTGACCTGGAACGAATCGAAGGCCGCGTCGACCACAGGTGCCTCGGTGCCACCGTTGAGCGCGAAGACCCCGATCCGCGGGTTGGTGATCCCGGCCAGGTCGGCCGACCGGCCGACCTGGGTGAACGTCTGACCGTCAGCCGAGGCGGCGGCGGTCAGGTTCGTCCCGTCACTGGTGATCCGCAGGTACACGGTGTCACCCGCCGGCGCGGCGGCGCTGTCGGCAGACTCGTTGCGAGGCGTGCCGGCCGTCTCCCGGATGAACTCCACCCGACGGCTGCCGTTGTAGAGCAGGTCCACCTTGGCGTAGTTGTCGTCGTCGCCGTAGACCAACAGGCCGGCCTGCTGGTAGTTGGCAGTCACCGGCAAGGTGACCTTGGTGGTCATCTCCCAGGCACCGGTCGGCGCCGCCTGGAGCACCAGGTTCGTGGCGTCGTTGCGGGCGCCGTAGAGGTCGCCCACGCCGGTCGGCAGCCGCAGCGCGCCGCCGCTGACCGAGTAGAGCTGGTTCTCCCGGACCACGGTCCAGCGGTCCTTGTCGAGGCTGGTGCCGTTGAAGTCGTCCGAACGCGCCCCGAAGCAGGACGTGTCCGGAGCGTCCACCCGCACCGGCACCGTGGCGTAGGACTTGGCACCCTTGCTGTCGGTCACCGTGAGGGTTGCCGTGAACGTGCCAGGGCTGGTGTAGGTGTGGCTGGCGTCCAGCGTGGACGCCGATCCGCCGTCACCGAAGTCCCAGGCGTACGTCAGCGGGGTGTCGCCCTCGGCATCGGTCGCCGTGCCGTCGAAGGCGACGGTGACCGGCGCGGTGCCGGTCGCCGGGGTGGCGGTGGCGGTGACCACCGGCGGCGCGTTCTCGGTGACGCCGCGCCCGACGAAGTCCATCCAGTTGACGTTGAACAGCGAGCCTGTCCCGCCGTTCGGGTCGCGGGCAAGGAAGAACAGCGAGCCGCTCGCGGCACCGGTGACCGGCGCGCTCACGTCCGTGTACGTCTGCCACGCGCCGGTCGCCGGCACTGTGGCAGTGGCGACCACCGGTCCGTCGACAGCGCCCGCACGGACCTCGATCCGACCGCCAGCGGCGGCCGACGCGGCCCGGAACCGGATTTCGCTGATGTTCGTCAGGTCCGCCGGGGCCACCGACCACCAGTCGC
The DNA here is from genome assembly GCF_011927785.1 of Micromonospora profundi. Taxonomy (NCBI): domain Bacteria; kingdom Bacillati; phylum Actinomycetota; class Actinomycetes; order Micromonosporales; family Micromonosporaceae; genus Micromonospora; species Micromonospora profundi. The sequence continues at coordinate 6,729,718 of NZ_JAATJK010000001.1, forward strand.
CGTCCTCGATGAACCCGATGTTCTGACCGCCACCGGCGGTGTCGGAGCCGGTCTCCCGCTGCACGCCGGCGTCTCCGCCGCCCGTGCTCACCGGCGCGCGGCCGGTCGCGGTGAAGTACTCGGCCTGCTTGCGCTTCGGCTGGAGGATCTCGATCGCCCGGCCGGTGAGCGCGCCGGAGCCGCCGTTGCCGCCCTTGTCGGTGTAGGTGGCCTCGAAGACCGCGAAGACGTTCGCCTCGGCGCCGTGCCCGGAGGCGAGCGACGTCTGGACGGTGCCGGTGCAGCCGGTGTGCTGCTCCAACGGGTGAGCGTGCTCGTCGTGGCCGAGCAGCACCTGCAACTGCACCTCGTCGCAGTCGATCTGCCCGTCCTCCGGGTCCGTGACCTTGATCGTGTAGCGGACCTGGTCACCCCAGTCGAAGAACCCGCCGTCCGGCGGGAACTCGATGGTCACCGTCGGAGCGGTGTTGCCCACGGTGACCGGCACGTTGGCCACCGCGGTACGGCCCTTCGGGTTGGTCACTGTGAGCTGGGCGGTGTAGTCGCCAGCCGTCGCGTACGTGTGCGTCGGGTTCGCCTCGGTGGAGGTCTGCCCGTCGCCGAAGGCCCAGGCGTAGGTGAGCGTGCCGCCGTCCGGGTCGCGGGACCCGGCGCTGGAGAAGGTGACGGTCAGCGGTGCCGGACCCGAGGTCGGGGTGGCCGACGCCGCCGCGATGGGTGCGCGGTCCCCGGCGGTGTAGTCGATCCGGTAGACGCCGGAGTTGTCGTTGTTGCCACCGAAACCGCTGCCCCACTCGATCAGGTACAGCGCGCCGTCCGGACCGAACTCGAAGTCCATCGGCCGGATCATGCTCATGCCGGTGAGCAACTGGTTGATGTCCACCAACGACTTGCCGTCGGCGCTCATCTGCATCGTGTACATCTTGTTCTGGTTCCACTCGCCGAGCAGCGCCTTGCCGTCGTAGTACGCCGGCCACTTCCGCGTCGAGTTGAGGTCCGCGTCGTACCGGTAGACCGGGCCGCCCATCGGGGCGCCGCCGCCGCCGATCTCCGGGTACCGCGAGTCACCGGCGTAGCCGTAGTCGACGGTGGCCGGAACGACAGGCGGGAGGTTGGTCAGGCCTGTGTTGTTCGGCGAGTTGTTCACCGGCGCCGCGCAGTCGAACTTCGCTCCGCTCGGGCCGGACGGGAACGTGTAGTCGTTGTACGCCTCGTTCGTGCCCGTGCAGTACGGCCAGCCGTAGTTGCCGGGGGTGACGACGTTCCACTCGACCAGACCACGGGGGCCACGGTTCGGGTTGTCCGCGTTGGCGTCCGGCCCGTAGTCCGCCACGTACAGCGTGTTGGTCTTGGGGTCGGTGCCGATCCGGAACGGGTTGCGGAAGCCCATCGCGTAGATCTCCGGGCGGGTCTTCTCGGTGCCCGGTGCGAAGAGGTTGCCCGCCGGGATGGTGTACGTCCCGTCGTCCTCCGGGTGGATCCGGATCACCTTGCCGCGCAGGTCGTTGGTGTTGCCGGAGGTGCGCTGCGCGTCGTAGTCCTGGCGGCCCGGCCGCTCGTCGATAGGCGTGTACGCGCTCGACTCGAACGGGTTGGTGTTGTCACCGGTGGCCAGGTACAGGTTGCCGTCACCGTCGAAGGTCATGCTGCCGCCCGCGTGGCAGCAGGTGTTGCGCTGCGTGTCGACCCGCAGCACCTGCTTCTCGCTGGCCGGGTTGATGGTGTCGCCGGTCACAGTGAACCGGGACAGCAGGTTGCGGGTGACGTTGTCGTTCGGGGCGTAGTAGAGATACACCCAGTTGTTTGTGGCGAAGTCCGGGTCGAGCCGGATGCCGATCAGGCCGTCCTCGTTGCCGGTGAAGACGTCGAGGTCGATGGCGGTGACGGTGTTGCCGGTGTCCGGCTTGATGATCTGGACCCGACCGTCGCGCTCGATGTAGAAGACCCGCCCGTCCGGGGCGATGTCCAGCTCCATCGGGTTGCTGGTGTTGCTGTCGAGCGTGATCTTCTCGAAGTTGGAGGTCTTCGAGGCGCCGCAGTCGGCGTCGACGACGCCGGCAGCCGTCTGGATGCCACCGAGCAGGTGGCTGAGGAACTCCGGCTCGGCGAACGACTCACGCGTGTGCCCGCCCCCGGTGTACCAGGAACGGCCGCCGTCGAAGTCCTGACACCAGGCCGTCGGGTGGTCGGCGCCCATCGCGCCGGCGCCCGGGTTGTAGCTCTTCTCGTCCAGGCTGGCCAGCACGTGCACGTCCGGCCGGGGGTTGGTCTGGAAGTTGTACCACTCGTCGAAGCGGGACCAGCGGTCCGGCAGCTCCGCGGTGGACGGGTGGGCGTGGTCCTCCACCTTGACGGTGGCCTGCTGGTTCGCCGGGTGGTTGGCGAAGTACGCGCCGACCAGGTCGCCGTACCAGGCCCAGCTGTACTCGGTGTCCGAGGCGGCGTGGATGCCGACGTATCCGCCGCCGGCCTGCACGTACCGCTCGAACGCCGCCTGCTGTTCGGCGTTGAGGACGTCGCCGGTGGTGGAGAGCCAGATCACCGCCTTGTACTTGGCGAGGTTGGCGTCGTTGAACGCCGCGCCGTCCTCAGTGGTGTCCACCGTGAACCCGTTCGTCGCGCCGAGCTGCTGGATGGCGGCGACGCCGGTGGGGATGGAGTCGTGCCGGAATCCGGCGGTCTTGGAGAAGACCAGGACCGAGAAGGGATCGGCGGCGGCGGCCTTCGGTGCCTTCGGCACCACCTGGCTGACGGGTGTGACTGCCTGCGCGTCGTTCGGGGGGACCTGCGCGGGGGCCTTGGCTGCCTGTGCGGGCAGGGAGAACAGAGTCGTCGAGACGAGGGCCAGGGAGAGCAGGGTTGCGGTTAGTGGTACGCGGGCACGACGAGATCGTGACACGCCGCCTCCTATGTCGCGGTGGACAGGAATTGCGGGGGGCGGCTCGCCGAAGACCGTCCCAGATGGAGCCGGGTGGGGCACCGTGCCAGGGTGCCCGCGCCGGCATTTTTGTCGAATCGCTGAACAAATTAATTCCGTTGGATCTATGTCGGGCAAGATGCCGGCGGGTAACGGTTCTGCAACGGCGGGCGACATTCCTGGCAGGACCGGGATGAAGCGCCCGACGGATCCCGCCATCTGAGCCGGGGCATCCCGCCCTTGGCACGTCCACAGAACTGTCGTACGGTGATGTGCAAGTAACCCACGGGAGCCCGGTGTACCGGGCTGAGAGGGGGGCTGAAGCCCCCGACCGTCGAACCTGATCCGGGTAATGCCGGCGCAGGGAGGAGAGTTGCCGTGCCGTCCCTCGGTCGACTGCATCTGATCACCGACACCCGCCCCGGGCAGGACCCCCTCACAGTGGTCCACGCCGCCCTCACCGCGGCCCGCGCCGACCTGGTCGTCCAGGTGCGCGTCGAGGACTCCGCCACCGACCGTGAGGCGTACGACCTGGCCCGCCGGGTCCTCGCGCTCTGCGCGCCGTACCAGGCGACGTGCCTGGTGAACGACCGCCTGCACGTGGCGCTCGCGGTGGGAGCCGCCGGTGGTCACGTCGGTGCCGACGACCTGCCGGTCGCCGCCGGACGCCGGGTGCTCGGCCCCACAGGCGTGCTGGGCGCCACCGCCCGGGCACCGGAAACAGCGACCGCGGCCATCGCGGCGGGCGCCGACTACCTGGGCGTCGGCCCGTGCCACGCCACCACCACCAAGACCGGGCTGCCGGACCCGATCGGCCCCGCAGGGGTACGCGCCGTCGTCGACGCCGTCGACGTACCCGTCATCGCGATCGGCGGGGTGACCGCCGCCCGGGTGCCGGCACTGCGGGACGCCGGGGCGTACGGGGTGGCTGTCGTCGGCGCGGTCTCCGCAGCCGCCGATCCCGCTCAGGCCACCGCCGAGCTGCTGCGGGCGCTGACGTGCTGACCGGCCGGTCCCCGTCAACGGAATCCGTCGAGCGGGCCCGGCCGGACGTGGCGGTGATCGGCGCCGGGCCGATCGGGTTGGCGATCGCCTGGCGGTGCGCCGTGCGCGGCCTGCGGGTGGCGCTGCACGACCCGGCACCCGGGTCGGGCGCATCCGCGGTGGCCGCCGGGATGCTCGCCCCGGTCTCCGAGGCGTACTTCGGCGAGCGGCAGCTCACCGACCTGCTGGTGGCCTCCGCCGCCCGCTGGCCCGCGTTCGCCGCCGAGCTGACCGAGGCGACAGGCGCCGACCTCGGCTATCGGACCGACGGCACACTGCTTGTCGGGTTGACCGGCGACGACCTGGCCGAGGCACGCCGGCTGTGGGCGTACCAACAGGGGTTGGGGTTGCCGGTGACAGCGCTGCGCCCCACCGAGCTGCGTCACCACGAGCCGGCGCTCGCGCCACGGGTGCGCGGCGGCGCGCTCGCGCCCACCGACCACCAGGTCGACCCACGGATGCTGGTGCCGGCGCTGCGGACGGCCGCGCAGCGGGCCGGCGTGGCCCTCGTGCCGCGCGCCGTCGACAGTCTGTCCGACGTGGACGCCGACCTCGTCGTGGTCGCCGCCGGCTGCGGCTCCGCCGCACTCACCGGCCTGCCCGTGCGGCCGGTGAAGGGCCAGATCCTCCGGCTACGCGCGCCCGGCGGCGTCGCGCCGGGCTTCCGGCACGTGATCCGGGGGTACGCCGACGGGGAGCCCGTCTACCTGGTGCCCCGCACCGACGGTGAGGTGGTGCTCGGCGCGACAGTCGAGGAGCGCTCCGACACGGGCGTCACCGCCGGTGCCGTGCAGCGGCTGCTGCGCGCCGGGGTCGACCTGCTGCCCGAGCTGGCCGAGTACGACCTCGTCGAGGCCGTCGCCGGCCTGCGCCCCGGCACCCCTGACAACGCGCCGATCCTCGGGCCGCTGCCCGGACGGCCCGACGTGCTCGCCGCCACCGGTCACCACCGGCACGGCATCGTGCTCACCCCGATCACCGCCGACCTGATCGCCGACCTGGTGGTCACCGGTGTGCCCGACCCGCTGCTCGCGCCCTTCGGGGCGGACCGGTTCGACACCTCGGACCGCCAAATCCGCGTTGCCGGCGGGGTGCGCGTTCCCGCCGGAGCGGTCGGTGTGGGCGCGGTGGGCGGATTCGAACCGACGATGGAGGAGGACCGGTGGAGTTGACGGTGAACGGGGCCGGCCGCAGCGTGGCCGGCGGTACGTCGGTGGCCGACCTCGTCGGCGACATCGCCGGGCAGCACCGCGGGGTGGCGGTGGCTGTCAACGGCGAGGTGGTGCCCCGGACCGGCTGGCCGGCGACGGAGCTGCGCGACGGCGACCGCGTCGAGGTGCTCACCGCCGCGCAGGGCGGGTGAGCGGCGTGCCGTTCGAACTGGGCGGGGTCACGTTCACCTCGCGGTTGATCCTCGGCACCGGCGGCGCCGCGAACCTGCACGTGCTGGAGCAGGCGATCCGGGCCTCCGGCACCGAGCTGGTCACAGTGGCGTTGCGCCGCGTGGACACCGCACCGGGCACCGCCGGTGGGCTGCTGGACCTGTTGGAGCGGTGCGACGTACGCCTGCTGCCGAACACCGCCGGCTGCTACACCGCTACCGAGGCGGTGAAGGTGGCCCGGCTGGCCCGGGACGCTTTCGACACCGACTGGATCAAGCTTGAGGTGATCGGCGACGAGCGGACCCTGTTGCCCGACGGGGTGGAGTTGCTCCGCGCCGCCGAGGAACTCGTCGCCGACGGCTTCACAGTGCTGCCGTACACGAGCGACGACCCGGTGCTCGCCCGCCGGCTCGCCGACGTGGGCTGCGCCGCAGTGATGCCCGCCGGCTCGCCGATCGGGTCCGGGCTCGGCATCGGAAACCCGCACCACATCCGGCTGATCCGGCAGAGCGTGGACGTGCCCGTCATCCTCGACGCCGGCATCGGCACCGCGTCCGACGCGGCCCTGGCCATGGAGCTGGGCTGCGACGGTGTCCTGCTGGCCAGCGCTGTCACCCGGGCCGCCGACCCGGTGGCGATGGCGACGGCGATGCGGTACGCGGTCGAGGCGGGCCGCCTGGCCGCCGGAGCGGGCCGGATAGCCCGCCGCCTGCACGCCCTGCCCTCCACCCCGGACGAGGGAAGACCCGACCTGTGACCCCCCACCCGCTCGCCGCTGATCACCCACGTGTAGATCTTGGAAGCGAACTGCCCCTCAAGGGGCCGAATCCTTCCAAGATCTCGGCGGGGATCGTGCCGTCGGGTGTCGTGCTGCTCACCGATCGGCTTGTCGCGTCGGGACCACTCGACCTTGTTGTCGCTCGGGCGGTGGCCGGGGGAGTGCGGTGGGTCGTCCTGCGGGAGAAGGACCTGCCTCGCGTCGAGCGCGTCGCCCTCGCCGGCGACCTGCGCGCGATCCTCGCCGACGTCGGCGGAACCCTCATCGTGGCCGGTCCCGACCCGCTCGACGGTGACGCCGTCCACCTGCCCGCCGCCGGCCCGTACCCGCCACCGACCCACACCCTCGTCGGCCGCTCCTGCCACGACTGTGCCGAACTGGCCCGGCTGACCACCGAGCACTACGCCACCGTCTCGCCCGTCCATCCGACCAGGACGAAGCCGGGCTACGGCCCGCCGCTCGGTATCGCAGGGCTGCGGGATCTGATCCAGGCCAGTCCCGTGCCCGTGTTGGCGCTGGGGGGAGTGGAGACCCCGGACCAGGTGGCCGCGTGCGTTCGGGCGGGAGCCGCCGGAGTGGCGGTGCTGGGCGCGCTCATGCGAGCAGATGACCCCGCCGGAACAGCCGCGACCCTGACCAGGGCCTTCACCGAGGCGGTCACGCCAGGCCCGGTCCCCACGCGGCTCTCAACAGCGACCGAAGAGGCGAGATGACCCCGCGCACAGTCCTCACCATCGCCGGCTCCGACTCGGGCGGCGGCGCCGGCATCCAGGCCGACCTCAAGGTCTTCGCGGCGCTCGGCGCGTACGGCACAAGCGTCCTCACGGCGGTCACCGCGCAGAACACCCAGGGTGTCGACGCCGTACTGCCGCTGCCACCGCGCACGATCACCGAGCAGATGGACAGCGTGCTCGCCGACTTCACGGTGAGCGCTGTCAAGACGGGAATGCTCGGCACACCCGCCGTCGCCGACGCGGTGGCGCAGGCTGCCCGCGACGGCCGGTTGCCACAGCTCGTCGTCGATCCGGTGCTCGTCGCCACGAGTGGCCACCGGCTCGGCGTGGTGGAGGCGGTGGAGCGGCTGCTGCCGTACGCCAGGGTGGCGACGCCTAACTGCGTGGAGGCCGCGGCGATCACCGGACGCCCTGTGGACGACGTGGCCGCGATGGTCGTGGCGGCCGAGGCCCTCGCGGCCGGCGGCCCGGAACACGTCGTCGTCACCGGCGGCGACCTGGACGGCGACGAGGCGGTCGACGTGCTGTGCGGCGGTGGCGTCACCACAGTGCTGCGCGGGCCGCGGGTGGACACCCGGCACACCCACGGCACCGGGTGCTCGTTCTCGGCGGCGATCGCCGTGCGGCTCGCATTCGGCGATCCGGTGCCGGCGGCGGTCGGGACCGCAAAGGAGTACGTGCTCCGCGCGCTGACCGGCGGGCGGGGTTGGGAGCTGGGTGCTGGCCGCGGGCCGCTTGATCACTTCGGCTGGTCCGCTTGATCACACGGGAGGCTGTCATGCAGGCACGAGGCAAGGTGTACGTCGAAGGGGCACGCCCCGATGTCCGGGTGCCGTTCGCCGAGGTGACGCTTACCGGTGATCACCCGCCGGTGCGCCTCTACGACACGTCCGGCCCCGGTTCCGACCCGGAGGTGGGGCTTCCGCCGCTGCGCGGGCCGTGGATCGCCGAGCGCGGTGACGTGGCGCCGGTGCGGGGCGCGGGCACGCCGCTCGCCGGGGCGGACGGTCGCCGGCCCACCCAGCTCGCGTACGCGCGGGCCGGGGTGGTGACGCCGGAGATGGAGTTCGTGGCGATCCGGGAGAACGTCGACTCGGAGCTGGTCCGTGCCGAGATCGCCGCAGGCCGGGCGGTGCTGCCGCTGAACGTCAACCACCCGGAGTGCGAGCCGGCGATCATCGGCAAGGCGTTCCTGGTGAAGGTGAACGCCAACATCGGCACCTCGGCGGTCAGCTCGTCGGTGGCCGAGGAGGTGGAGAAGCTCACCTGGGCCACCCGCTGGGGCGCGGACACAGTGATGGACCTGTCCACCGGCAAGCGGATCCACGAGACCCGCGAGGCGATCGTGCGGAACTCGCCGGTGCCGATCGGCACTGTTCCGATCTACCAGGCCCTGGAGAAGGTCGGCGGCGACCCGGTGAAGCTGAGCTGGGAGGTCTTCCGCGAGACCGTCATCGAGCAGGCCGAGCAGGGCGTGGACTACATGACAGTGCACGCGGGCGTGCTGCTGCCGTACGTGCCGTTGGCCGTGGACCGGGTCACGGGGATCGTCTCCCGGGGCGGCTCGATCATGGCGGCGTGGTGCCTGGCCCACCACGAGGAGAACTTCCTCTACACGAACTTCGCCGAGCTGTGCCAGATCCTGGCGCGCTACGACGTGACGTTCTCCCTCGGTGACGGGCTGCGCCCCGGCTCGATCGCCGATGCCAACGACGAGGCGCAGTTCGCCGAGCTGCGTACCCTCGGCGAGCTGACGACCGTCGCCTGGGAACACGACGTACAGGTGATGATCGAGGGTCCGGGGCACGTACCCATGCACAAGATCAAGGAGAACGTGGATCTCCAGCAGGAGTGGTGCCACGAGGCGCCGTTCTACACGCTCGGCCCGCTGACCACTGACATCGCGCCCGCGTACGACCACATCACCTCGGCCATCGGCGCCGCCATGATCGGCATGTTCGGCACCGCGATGCTCTGCTACGTCACCCCGAAGGAGCACCTCGGCCTGCCCGACCGGGACGACGTCAAGGCCGGCGTGATCGCGTACAAGATCGCGGCCCACGCGGCGGACCTGGCCAAGGGCCACCCGGGCGCGCAGGCGTGGGACGACGCGCTGTCGAAGGCGCGGTTCGAGTTCCGCTGGGAGGACCAGTTCAACCTCTCACTGGACCCGGAGACGGCGCGCTCGTACCACGACGCGACGCTGCCCGCCGAGCCGGCGAAGACGGCGCACTTCTGCTCAATGTGCGGCCCGAAGTTCTGCTCCATGAAGATCACCCAGGAACTCAAGGAGTACGCGGCACGCGGCATGAAGGACAAGTCGGAGGAGTTCGTCTCCGGCGGTGGGCGGGTGTACCTCCCTCTGGCCTGATCGGCTCAGTCGCGGTGGTGGCGGCCGGTGGAGCGCAGGGAGCGCCGGCCGTCCTCCTGCTCCGGGTCGTTGTCCGCGACGGGCTTGCCGAGACCGGCGACCCAGTCGACAAACTCCTCGTCCTGCGTGGGCAGCGGGTCCGCCGCAGCCGTCCCGGGCCGCTTCTCCGCCTCGGCCCGGGACCGGCCGCGCCGGAACAGGCTGCCGAGCCGTTCGCGCCGGCTGGGCTGCTCCGCGTCGCCGTTGGACGTCCGGGCGTCGCCGATTGTCGGCCCGTCCGTGGTGCCGGGCTGCTCCGGCACCGCAGCGGCCGCGCCTGGTCCGGCCGAGGCTGTCGTCTCGAAGGCGGTGCCCCGGTCGGAGTCGTCAGTGACCCTTGCGGCCTGGCCGGGAGTCCGGGGGACTGCCGTCGAACCAGGCTGCGAATCCGCCGGGCCGGACTGTGAATCCGTCGGGCCGGTGCGGCGGGCCGTTTTGAAGGCGTCCCAGCTGCTGACCCGGCTCAGGTCCGGCAGCGGTGCCCGGTGCCGGGGCCGGGGCGTCCACCCGGTCGACTCCTCGGGGGTTCCCGACGTGCTTGGAGCAGGCGTTGCGGTGTCACCGACCTGATGTGACGTCGTCCACGCGGAGGTCACCGGCCAGGCCGGCGGAGCCGGCGTCCAGCGGTCGGCCTCCGGATCTGCGGCGGCCGGCGTGCCGAACAGCGAGCCGCCGGCAGCAGCTTCGGTCGCGGGCTGGTCGGCGCGGCCCACGTTGGACGCGTCGGCGATCGCGGGCTCGCTCGTCGGCCCGGCTGCGGCGTCCGGCTGCGCTGCCGTCCCTGTGGCGGAGGTGCCTGCGGTAGCACTGGTGGTGGAAACGGTCATGGCCCGCTGACCCTTCCGGCCGGTCGTGCTGGCCCGGCCCGCCTTGTCGTGGGTCGGCGTGGCCTGGCTCTCGCCGGCCGGGCGAGCGTCGGCCTCTTCGCCGGGGCGAGCGTTGCCACCCTCGGCCAGGGCGTCGGCGCTGATGCTCTCGGTCACCTTGGCGGACCGGGCGGACCTGCGGGCGCGGCTGGCAGCCGGTGCCGCCGCGACAGCCGGTCCGTCCTGCGTGGCGCTCTCGGTGACGCCCGCCCCCGGCTCATCGGAAGCAGATGGGACATCGTCCGAGGCTCGGGAGCGGGACGCCCGCACGGTCGAGTCCGACGCGCTGCCGCCGGCCGGGCCAGCGGCAGCACTGCCGTCGGTGACGTCGGGCGCTGCGGCCTTCGGGGTGCCGGACGTCGCGACCTCGGTGCCGGAAGCGGCGGCCTTCGGCTTGCGGGTCCGACGCGGCTTGGGGGCCGGCCCGTCGCCCGCACTCCCGGTGGTCGCGCTCGCACCCGTCGCATCCGTGCCGGCTGTGCCCGCGCTCGTCGTGCCTGTGCCCGTCGTGCCCGTGCCCGGTGTACCTGTGTCGGCTGCACCCGTCCCCGGTGTGCCCGTGTCAGCGTTGCTCGCGCCGGGCTTGCTCGCGTTCGTCGAGACCGCGCCCACGCCCGCCGTACCTGTGCCAGTGCCTGTTTCGGCACCTGCGCTGCCAGTGGTCCGGTCGCCTGTCAGCGCCCGGTCGCCGGTCGACTGGGCCGCGTCCCTCGTGGCCGTCGCCGGGCTGGCGGTGAGGCCGCCGCCATCGGCCATGCCGTCCACTGGGCCCGCGTCTCCAGTGCGGATCGTGTCTTCGATGCGGCCTGTGGCGCTGATACGGCCGGCCGGGACGCTGGACGTCGAGGTGGTGCCGGTCGAGCCGATGATCTCGGTGGTGGCCGTTCCGGCCGGCTCGGGGAGGTCGTCGCCTGCCGTACCGGTTGGTGGGGAAACCTCGGTCGACACGCCCGTCCGCTCCGGGTTGGTGGTGGCTGGCCCGTACTGACCGCTGGCCGTGGTCGTCGGCCAGTCCCAGTGGGCGGGGACGGTGCGTACGGCGGCGATGTCGTCGGTGACGCGCGGGCCCGGACGGGCTCCGGCCAGCTCGGCGCCGACGGTGGTCGGGCCGGTGGGTGCTGTGGTGTCGCCGTCGCCTGCCGGATCTGCCGATGTCGCCGGCGTGGTGCCCGGCAGCGCCGGGCCGACGGCGAGCGGGCGCAGGATGTCGGTGGGCTCGATCGCCTGTCGACCGGTGGCGCTGCCGGCAGCGCTGGGCCAGCGCAACAGGGCGGCGGCAGCGGCTCCGAGCGCGCCGGCGAGGACCGCGATCAACGCGCCGTAGTAGGGGGTTGCCTGGTAGCGGTCCACGGCGTCGCCGGGGCCGGCGGTCAGGTAGGCGAACGCCACGAGGACCGGACCGGCCACCCCTGTCGCGCCGCTGACCAGCGGGACCTGGCCGCGCGAGCGGGCGAGAGCGGCTGTCGCCGCTCCCGCGAGCAGCGCCACGATGGGCAGCAGGAGGAGCGCCAGCCGTTGCGCTGCGGCGTCGTCCAGCCAGCTCGGTTCGAGTACGCCGAGTCGGACCGTTGGCAGCGGGCCGACAGTGCCGAGTGACGGCAGGACGGAGATCAGCGCCAGGAGCCAGACCGCACCGGCCACGGCCGCCATGTTCCAGCCCAGTTCGGGCCGGAGCAGGACGGCGATCGCCGCACCGGCTCCGATCACCGCGCCGAGCACGGCGCAGATGCCGACCGCCCAGACCGGGTCGACGGAGATCAGTTCGGCGGCCCGTGCGGGCTGCATGCAGAGCGGGGCGACCACCGTGGCGCCGAGGGCGGCGGCACCGCCGATGGCCAGTTGCCGGCCGGTGCTGGCTGCCGGGGCGTCCCGGCGGGCCAGGCGACCGGTCAGGACGGCGCCGGCAACTGCCGCGTTCGCGGCGAACCAGCCGACCCACACGAGCTGGGCCGGCCACTGGTTGACGGTCGTGCCGGTGAACGCGCCGGTGAGTCGGACGATGCCGAAGCCGTACGCGACGCCGAGCTGGCCCGCTCCGGCCAGCACGCTCACCCCGAGCGCCGTGAGCAGGAGCTTGCCCCAGGTCCGATAGGCCATGTCGGGCACGTTACGCACCCGGTACACCCGATCGCCACCGGCGCGCCGCGCGGCGCGCCGAGGCGCGCCACGGCGGGTCTACTTGAGTTCGACCAGCCGAGCCAGGTATGTCGTGTCCCCGACATTGGTGAGCATATGCACCGCTCCGGGGTCGCGGTAGACGACTCCGCCGGTGGGTTCGTCCGCGTCGATCCGGGTGCCGTCGATGGTCTGCACGATGTTCTTGGCGCCCTGGACGGCGATCACCAGGTAGGGGTGGTCGTGCCGGTGCAGGGGCTGCCGCTCGCCCGGTTCGAGCCGGATGTGCCACACCCGGACCCTGTCATTCTCGTACACGATCTCCTGGCCCACCGGCCCGAGCTCGGTTGCGTCGATCGTTTCGCTCATCGTGCACCGTCCAGTTGCGGGAGCACCTCGGCGGCGATCAGCTCGAGGTGGTCGAGGTCAGAGAGGTCGGTCATGCGCAGGTGCACCCGGGTGGTGCCGATCTCGGCGAACTCACCGATCCGCTGCACGAGCTGTGCGGGCGAGCCGACCACCGGGTCCTCCGGCGGCAGCGCGCTCTTCTCGTGCAGTGGCGCGGCCCGCCGCTGTGCCTCCGCGTCGGTACGCCCGATGGCCACCACGATCCCTGCCGACAGCACCAGCGGCGGACGCCCCGACTCGGCACGGGCGGTACGGGCGCACGCCTCGCGTACGCGGTCGTACGCGCCGGAGGTCTCCGCCACGGACTTGAAGGGCATGTTGAACTCGGTCGCGTAGCGGGCGGCCAGATCGGGGGTGCGCTTGGGGCCGCGTCCGCCCACGATGATCGGCGGGCCGGGCACCTGCACGGGCTTGGGCAGGGCGGGCGCGTCGACCAGCTGGTAGTGGTCGCCGGTGAAGCTGTACGTCTCGCCCAGCGGGGTGGACCACAGGCCGGTGAGCACCTCAAGCTGCTCGGCAAGCCGGTCGAAGCGCTCGCCGACGGCCGGGAACGGGATGCCGTACGAGGTGTGTTCGCGGGCGTACCAGCCGGCGCCGATGCCCAGCTCGATCCGGCCACCGCTCATCTGGTCGACCTGCGCGACCATCACCGCCAGCGGGCCGGGCAGGCGGAACGTCGCCGACGTCACAAGGGTGCCGAGGCGGATCCGCTCGGTCTCGCGGGCCAGCGCGGCGAGGGTCAGCCAGGCGTCCGTGGGGCCGGGCAGACCCGGGTCGTCGCCCATCGCCTGGTAGTGGTCGGCGCGGAGGAAACCCTCGTAGCCGGCGGCCTCGACGAGGCGGGCGAACCGCAGTTGGTCGTCGTAGCTGGCGCCCCGGTGCGGCTCGGTGAACACCGACACCCGCATTGTCATCGTCCTTCCGCGCCGGCTGCGGCCGGCTGGTCGCGTTCCATCAACAGTTCGTGCAGGTCTGCGCTGACCTGGGCCACGTCGGCGAGGTGGGCGTTGCGGCCCAGGGTGCGGGGTCGGGGGATGTTCACCTCGACGATCTTGCGGATCCGTCCGGGGCGAGGGCTCAGCACGACCACCCGGTCGGCGAGCAGGACCGCTTCGTCGATCGAGTGGGTGACGAAGACGATCGTGGGCTTGTTCTCCATGTGCACGCGCTGGAGCTCTCCGGAGAGTTCCTCGCGGGTGAGCGCGTCAAGCGCCGAGAACGGCTCGTCCATCAGCATCACCCGGGGGTCGCCGATCAGCGACCGGCACAGCGACACCCGCTGCTGCATGCCGCCGGAAAGCTCGTGCGGCAGCCGCTTCTCGAACCCGGCCAGCCCGGCCACGTCGAGCAGTTGCTGGGCCCGCTCGCGGTGCTTGGCGCGGCTCCAGCCGAAGATCTCCACCGGCAGCAGGACGTTGTCGAGCACTGAGCGCCAGGGCAGCAGGGCTGGCTTCTGGAACAGCATGGCGATGTCGCGGCGGGGCCTGGTGATCGGCGTACCGGCCACTGTGATCTCGCCGGCGGTCAGCGGGAGCAGCCCGGCGATCAGCCGCAGCAGCGTGGACTTGCCGCAGCCGGAGCGCCCGAGGATGGCGACGAACTCACCCTCGGCGACGTCGAGGTCGATGCCGCGCAGCGCCTCCACACGGCCGGACCGGCCCTCGAAGGTACGCGACACCCCGGACAGTCGGATCATCTCCGGCGGACCTCCGCTGAGTGGACGGTCAGGAATCCGACAAAGGCTAGCGGTCGCGTCTTGGTATCGCACCGTCCGGGGTGGTCGTCATGTTGTTTCCGTTCCGCAACCCGATATGCCTGGCGTCGCAACTGTGGGTTTCTCGTACGCTGTGCCCGCGAAGAGTCCCCTCACGATGGCGGTGCCCGGCTTCTACCCCTCCTGCCGGTTCCGTCGCGACAACCCCTCCGTGGCCTGCGGCCCCGGTCGGAAAGGACATGGTGCTACTGATGAGAAGGCTGACCCGTACGGTCGCTACGGCCGCGTTGGCCACTGCCCTCGCCCTCGTCTCCGCCTGCAGTAGCGGGTCGGACTCGTCGGACGACGCCAAGGGCGGCAACGGCGGGACGCTGGAGAAGGTGACCTACCTCACCTCCTTCGGCAACTTCGGCCGCGACTCCTACGCCTGGGTGGCGAAGGAGAAGGGCTTCTTCAAGGACGCCGGGTTCGACGTCGAGATCAAGGCTGGTCAGGGCACCGGCGGCGTGATCCAGACCGTCGTCGGCGGCCAGGCCGACTTCGGGCCGATCGACCTCACCGGCGGTCTGCTCCAGCTCGGCAACGGGCAGGCGAAGGACTTCGTGGCGGTGGCCGCGATCCAGCAGCGCACGATGGCCGCCATCGCCACCGTCGAGGGCAAGAACATCAACTCTCCGAAGGACCTCGAAGGCAAGAAGCTTGCCGACACGCCCGGCTCGGTGGTCCGCAACCTGTTCCCGACGTACGCCCGGCTCGCCGGTGTGGACGTCAACAAGGTGACCTGGGTCAACGGTGAGGCGCAGGCGCTGATCGGCACGCTTGCCAACGGTTCGGTGGACGGCATCGGCCAGTTCGTCGTCGGCCAGCCGACCATCGAGGCCGTGTCCAAGAAGAAGGCCGTCATGCTGCCGTACAGCAACGTGATGCAGGACCTCTACGGCAACGTGCTGATCACCTCCTCGAAGATCGCCAAGGAGAAGCCCGACATGGTGAAGCGCTTCACCGCGGCGCTGCTCAAGGGCCTGGAGTACAGCCTGGCGAACTCCAAGGAGGCCGGCGAGATCCTGAAGAAGAACGTCGACGCCGCCAACCCGGCCGCCGCCGCCGCGGAGCTGGACCTGATGGCCGCCTACGTCCGCTCGGGCAACTCCGGCACCGCGATCGGCACGCTGGACAGCGGCCGCGTCGCGAAGAGCATCGCGATCCTGCAGGGCGCCGGCGCGCTCAAGCAGAACATCACCCCCGAGCAGATCATCGACTTCAGCCTCGCGCCGAAGGCCTGATCGTTCGGTCGTCACCAGGGGGTACGTCGCGCCGGCTTCGGTGCGACGTACCCCCGTCGCTCGTCGGCCCCACGGGCCTTCGAATATCGAGGAGGAAAGATGGCCGACGTCCGGTCAGCGGAGCCGGCGGTGTCGGCGGCCCCATCCCCGGGCACCGGGCCGGTGGCGGGGTCGACGGGTCGGGGCTCCGGCCTACGTGCCGGGACCGGAGCGGCGTTGCTGCCCGTGGCCGGCCTCCTGATCGCCCTGGCGGTGTGGTGGCTGATCGCCCGGCTGGAGCTGGTGCACCCGGCCGCGCTGCCGCCGCCGGGGGACGTGCTCACCGCGTTCGTCGACAAGCCTGCCCAGATGCTGGAGCACACCTGGGCCACGTTGCTGGAGATCCTGATCGGCTTCGCCCTCTCGGCGGTGGCCGGTGTCCTGATCGGACTCTCCCTGGCCAGCTCCCGCACCGTGGAGCAGATGTTCACGCCGCTGCTTGTCGCGGTGAACGCCGTACCCAAGATCACGTTGGGTCCGCTGCTTGTGGTGGCGCTCGGGTGGGGTCAGAAGCCGATCCTGACCATGGTGTTCCTGCTCTGCTTCTTTCCGATCGTGCTCTCCACGGCGACCGGGCTGACCACCACGCCTGCCGACCTGGCCGAGCTGGTCCGCTCCTGGAACGCCTCCCGCTGGCAGGCGTTCCGCAAGGTACGGTTCCCGGCCGCGCTGCCGCAGATCTTCGTCGGGCTCAAGGTGGCAATGCCGCTGGCCGCGATCGGCGCGGTGATCGGTGAGTTCCAGGCCGGCGAGGACGGCCTGGGCTACGTGATCCTCCAGTACGCGGGTGTCGGCGACACCGCCACGGCCTGGGCGGCGATCATGCTGGTGGCGCTGGTGAGCATCCTGCTCTACTCGGCGCTGCTGCTCGTCGAGCGGATCGCCCTGCCCTGGGTCCGCGAAACAACAAGCAGCCACTGACGCGGACGCAAGATCAATATCTGATAACGCGAAGGGCCGGCCCCAACCAGGGGGCCGGCCCTTCCGTTCGACCGCTGCCGCGCAAGCAGGTGTGGCCTACCGTGCCCGGCGCAGGGATCAAGCCTGACCGCCCGGAGCCGGGCACGGTAGGCCACACCCCACCCGGCACACGACGAGAGCAAAGCCGGACGACAAGAACCAAGGAGGCCCGAAGCGCCTACCCCGCCAACCGCCAGCGGCCGTTGCGGGCGACAAGCGTGGTGAGCGCCTGCGGCATCAGGCCGGAGTGGTTGTCGGGCGTCATCCTGATGGGGCCGGACAGGCCGTCCATCTGGGACGTCTCCAGCACGTCACGGATGCCGTCGCGGTCGACCTGGCCGATCGGGCCGCCGGCACGCTGTTCGGCGTCAGCGATGAGCTGGATCGCGTCGGCGGCGAAGGACGAGGACCCGTTGTATCCGCCGAAGCGCGCCGTGTAGTCCTGGAACCACTGGCGTCGGGCCGCCTTCGCCGGTGTGGTGGCGATCACGTCGTCGATCACCATGGTCTGGGTGAAGATCAACGTGGCTCGTTCGGTGGCCCGGGCCGCCGCGCCGAGGAAGAGGTCGCCGGCCGCTGCGGCGTCGAAGAAGAGCGCCCCCCGGAAGCCGACCTGCTGGGCGCTGGTGGCGGTGAGGGCTGCCTGCTCCGGCGGCGTCCAGACGATCAGGGCGTCGGGCTTGAGCCGGTTGAGCTTGCCGACCTGCTGGCCGACCTCCGTGTCGGTGGTCTTCACCGACTCCTCACCGGCGGCCTTGATGTTGGCCTTTGTCAGTTCGCGGCGCAGCGCGACCACGCCCTCCCGGCCGTAATCGTCGTCGCTGTAGAGCAGGCCGACCTTGCGGATGTTCTTGCGGCGCAGTTCGGAGGTGAGCGCGGCGGCGCTGTCGGCGGCGTTCGGGCCGAGCTTGAACACGTAACGTCGCTGGGCGACCGGGCTGGCGATCGCCCCGGAAGCGGCTAGCGCAATGGTGGGAATCCGCTTCTCGTTGATGACGCCGACCGCGCCGACAGCGCATTCGTTGCAGCCGCCCATGATGATGGCGCTGACCCGGGAATCGCTGCTGAAGTCGGCGATGTTGCGCAGTGACTCGGCGGCGTCGGAACGGTTGTCCTTCACCTTCAGCTCGATCTTCCGGTCATTCAGTGCTCCGGAGGAGTTCAACTGGTCTCTCTTGAGTTCCAGTGCGCGCTGGTATGCCCGGCCGACGGGTGCGGCGGCGCCGGACAGTTCGAGGTCGGCGGCGATCACGATCGGACTCGTGTCCCGCTCCGCTCCGCCGAACTGGCAGCCGGTGAGCGTGGTGGCCACTACGGCCGATGCGAGCGCCGCGATGGTCGCGGAGCGGATGGGGCTCAACTCAGTCCTCCAGGTGCGGGCGCGGGCGCTGCCCGGTCACCGCCGCTAATCCGTCCTCAGTGGAGGACGGGATCTCCTCTGCCGTACGGTGTGTGCGCGAAGCGTGCAAAACCTTGCCAATGGCTGGCGCTGTGGTCAAGCGCGGACCCCGGTCGCATTTTCGGGACGGCCATCCCACATGCTGGGGTAGCGCAATGTTTGCAAAAGCTCACTTTGCATACACGCGTGACCACTCTGGAGTTACATGCCCTGTTCAGGGGCTTGCGGAAATGAAGGTATCAGTTGACCGGATCACGGGTTCCGCGCCGTCCGACCCTTTCCTACCGCCCTGCGGCTTCCCAAACAGGATCTTCTCTGATGAAATCGCGGCCGTGCCGCGCGTGGTCCCCTCCGCTTACGGCATGGTTCGGCGGGTCAAGCGGGGAAGAAACGACGGAGGCGATGTCGTGAGCACCGGACCGACGACCCTGCCCGCGCCCGGCGACGCCGCTGGGCGTACGCGCCGGAGGCTGCCGAGACTGCGGGACGCCCGGATCCGGTCCAAACTGGCGCTGATCCTGGTCGTTCCGGTGGCCGCGGTGATCGCGCTGGCCACCGTCCGGCTCATCTCGGTGGGCGAGGGCGCCTTCGACGCCACCCGGGCGCGGTCGCTCACCGCGCTCTCCATCGACGTCAGCGCGCTGACCCAGGACCTCCACGCCGAGCGGATGGCCGCAGCCGCCTACCTGGCCGCTCCGCAGCAGCCGGCCGACGCCTACAACCTGCGGGTGCGGCAGACGCAGCAGCGGGCGGACGAGTACCGCGCCGAGCGCGCCCGGATCGGCGAGGTGCCCGCGGCGCTACAGGGCCGGCTCAAGGCCATCGACGACCACCTGTCCACATTGGACGGCACCCGCCAGGAGGTGTTGGACCGCCGGCAGATGGCGGTCGCCGAGGCGGTGCTGCGCTACGGCGTCATCCTCACCGACCTGGTCGCCTACGGTGACGGGCTGGCTCAGCTGCCCGGCGACGAAGGCCTCTCGGACAGCCGCCGGGCGGTCGCCGCGTTTGCCCGCGCCAAGGCGGCCGTCGCCGAGGAGGAGGCGGTCGCCTTCTCGGCGCTTACCGCCGGCCAGCTCGACCCGGAGCAGTTCTCGTCCTTCGTGGCAACGTTGACCAGCCAGCAGGAGGCCCTTGTCGCCTTCTCGCTCGCCGCCGACCCCACGCAGCGGGCCCTTGTCAACAACACCGTCTCCGGTGACGCGGTCGGCCTGGCCGACCGGGTGGCGAGCGACATCACCCGCTCGGTCGGGCAGCGCCCACTGGTGAGCGCCCAGGACGCCACCGCCGCCATCGGCGCCGTGAACGACCTGATGCGCTGGGCCGAGATCCAACTTCAGGACCGACTGCTCGCGCAGGCCGACGAGGCGCGTGCGGCAGTCATCCGGCAGGCAGTGGTCGAGTCGATCCTGGTGCTGCTCACCCTCATCATCGCCGTCTCGCTGGCCGTGGTGCTGGCCCGCTCGCTCAACCACTCGCTGCGCCGCCTCCGCGAAGGCGCGCTATCGGTAGCCAACCACGACCTGCCCGACGCCGTGCAGCGCCTGCAGAACATGGGCAGCGTCGGTGACGGCGGGGTGGAGGAGATCGTCCGGCAGGTCCGGGACCCCATCCAGCTCAACACCCGCGACGAGGTCGGCCAGGTGGCGTTGGCCTTCAACGTCGTCCACCGTGAGGCGGTACGGGTCGCGGCCGAGCAGGCAGCGCTGCGTACCAGCGTCTCGGCGATGTTCCTCAACCTGGCCCGCCGCAGTCAGACCCTCGTCGACCGGATGATCGGCGAGCTGGACGCGATCGAGCGCGGCGAGGAGGACCCGAAGCGGCTGGCGCAGCTCTTCGAGCTGGACCACCTGGCCACCCGAATGCGCCGCAACGACGAGAACCTGCTGGTCCTGGCCGGCGCGGACTCCGCCGTACCGCGCCGCGACGACGCGCTTGTCGTGGACGTCCTGCGCGCCGCCCAGTCCGAGGTGGAGCTGTACAACCGCATCGAGTTCGGCACCGTCGACACCGACATCTCGGTGGCCGCGCACGCCGTCAACGACGTGGTACGGCTCGTCGCCGAACTGCTCGACAACGCCACCCGGTTCTCGCCGCCGAACACCACTGTCGTCGCCGACGGTCGCCGCATCCGCGACTATGTGCTGATCCAGATCGAGGACCGTGGTCTCGGCCTCAGTGACGAGCAGCTCGAATCGCTCAACCGGCGGTTGGCCGCGCCACCGAGCGTGGACGTCGCCGCGTTCCGCCTGATGGGTCTCGCCGTGGTGAGCCGGCTCGCCGCCCGCTACAGCATCCGGGTGGAGCTGCGCCGCAACGTCGAGGGCGGCACCGTCGCCCAGGTGACCCTGCCCGCCGCAACAGTGGTGCTGCCCACCAACCGGGGCCGCGATCAGGTGCTCACCCGGCCGCGCCAGGCGATGGCAGTCGAGCAGACGCCGCTCACCCCTGTGGGCCACGCCGAGTCGTACGCCGGAGCCACCACCTCGGCCCCGACGTTGCCCGACCAGTGGCGGACCAGCGCGCCGGCACCGGCACAGTGGCAGTCTCCGCTCGACACGCGGGACACCACTCCTGCCGTGCAGGCCGGTGGCTACGCCGGAGCACGCCCGACGGCCCCGCCCGCAGCCCCGCCCGCAGCCCCGCTTCCGCCGGCCCGGCCCGCGTACAGCAATGGCGCGGGCGCCTCGATGGGCAGCCCGACAGTGGCGTACCCGACCATCGCCCCGCTGCCCCGGCGCAGCGCGACGGCCGACCCCGCCGACGGTCGGAACGTGCCGGTGCTGCCGGTCGGACCGGTCGCCGGCCCCGGTGCCGTCGCGCCGCCCGCCGCCCCACCAGCCCCGCCGGTCGCGCCGCCGACGCCACCCGCCCCGGTGACCAACCGGCCCGACTTCCCGGCCGAGGCACCGATCTTCCGGGAGATGGAGGCGGTCTGGTTCCGGTCACACGGGGACGACGCCACCGCGATCTTCACCCGGCCGCAGTTCGACACGCCGCCGGCACCCGCCGACGCCAGCCTGGCCAACGCCGGGATGCGTGCGAGCACCGCAGGCCAGTCGGCCGCCGCGTCCGCGCCGACGGTGACACCGGCCCGGCCGCCGCTGCCGACGCGTACCCCGGGTAGCTCCGGCGACGGCACCGGAACGGTAGGCGGGGGGAGCATGGACGGGTTCGGCAGCGGAAGCAACAGCGGCCGCGACGCCGCGCCGTCGACGCCACCACCGTCGTACACGCCGCCGCCGGCCGCCCGGCCGGTGCCGGCAGCGGCCACCCCTCCGCCCCCGCCCCCCGCCCCCGACCCGGACGCCTGGCGGACCGCGGCGGACGAGGGTTGGTCCCGCGCCAGCCGGGCCGCCGAGCCGGCGCCGGCGGGCACCACCCGCTCGGGTCTGCCCAAGCGGGTGCCGCAGGCGCAGCTCGTGCCGGGCGGCATCGAACCCAAGGGCGGCCGGGACCGCAGCCGGCGGACCCCCGATGAAGTACGCGGCCTGCTGTCGGCCTACCACCGCGGCGTGCAGCGCGGCCGGTCGGCCGGCACGGACCTGAACAGCACCTCGACCAAGGAGAGCCGATGAACAGGCCAGCTGCCATGCAGGACATGGGTTGGCTGCTCACCAACTTCGCCGACAGCGTGGCGGGGATCGCCCACGTGGTGGCGGTGTCCGCCGACGGGCTGCTGCTCGCCTCCTCCCGGGACCTGCCGGGAGACCGGGCGGACCAGCTCGCCGCCATCACCTCCGGCGTGGTGAGCCTGACCGAGGGCGCGGCGCGGATGTTCAGCGCGGGCGGGGTGTTGCAGACCGTCATCGAGATGGACAGCGGCTACCTGTTCCTCATGTCGATCAGCGACGGCTCGTCGATGGCCGTGCTCGCGGCGCGCAGTTGCGACGTGGGCCAGGTGGGCTACGAGATGGCGCTGCTGGTGGAGCGGGTGGGTGCCGCGCTGGTGCCGCTGCCGCGAGACGCGGTGCGCTCGTAGCGCCGATACCGGACGCGGACCGCGTGCCGGAACAGGGATGGGAGGCGGTGTGCGCCGACTCCGCGACGACGAGGAGGTGATCGGGGATGGACCAACGACGCGCTGACCCGCGCGGCGCTCTGGTACGTCCGTACGCGGTCACCCGTGGTCGTACCGAGCCCCGGCAGGACATCGCCCTCGAGGCGGTCCTCACGGCCTCTCCCACCCAGGTTGCCGAGTCCCGCTTCGCGGGGCACGACAAGCACCGCATCGCCACGGTCTGCGAGGGCCGGGCGCAGTCGCTGGCGGAGATCGCCGCGTACACCCGGATGCCGCTCGGCGTCGCCCGGGTGCTGGTCGCCGACATGGTGGCCGAGAGCCTGCTGACGTTACACACTGCTGCTCCCGCCGAGGGGTTCGAGGAGCGGATGGAACTGCTTGGAAGGGTGCTAAGTGGACTTCGCAGGCTATGACCCCGCTGGGGGGCGGCCGGGCCGGGGAATCGTCTCCGCGAAGATCGTTGTCGCGGGCGGGTTCGGCGTCGGTAAGACGACCCTTGTCGGTTCGATCTCCGAGATCCAACCGCTGACGACCGAGGCGGTGATGACCGCGGCCGGTGTCGGCATCGACGATCCGTCCAAGGTGCCGGGCAAGGAGACCACAACGGTCGCCATGGACTTCGGCCGTATCACGATGGCCCAGGACCTGATCCTGTACCTCTTCGGTACACCGGGTCAGACCCGCTTCTGGTTCATGTGGGACGAGATCATCCGGGGTGCGGTGGGTGCCGCGGTGCTCGTGGACACCCGGCGGATCACCGACGCGTTCGCCCCGCTCGACTACTTCGAGAACCGCAACCTGCCGTACGTGGTGGCGCTCAACCACTTCGACGGCGCTCCCCAGTACGAGCTGGACGAGGTCCGCGAGGCGTTGGCCATCTCGCCGCAGGTGCCGCTGGTGATGACCGACGCCCGGCACCGGGACTCGGTCAAGCAGGTGCTGGTGACCGTTGTCGAGCACGCCATGCTCCGGTTGCAGGCCGAGCACGGCCGCGGGTTCCCCACGCCGGTCGGCTGAGAAGTCCCGGCCGGCCGGCGTACACCGGCCGGCCGGACAGCTCAGTCGACCCGGAGCCGGTAGCCGCGTTTGACCACTGTCTGCACCACACGTGGCGCGCGCAGGCCGGCCCGCAGCCGGGCCACCGCCATCTCCACGGCGTGCTCGTCCGCGCCCCGGGGCAGGGTCCGCAGCAGCGCCGTACGCGACAGCACCCGTCCGGGGGACTGGGCCAGCGCCCGCAGCACCGCCATCGGCGCGGGCGCCAGGGGACGCAGCTCGCCGTCGATCACCGCTGCGTGCCCGCGCAGGGTGAGCAGGTGACCGCCGGCCTTGAACGTGACGGTCCGGCGGGGCAGCTCGTCGACGATTGTCCGCACCAGCGCGCCCAGCCGGGCCCGTCCCGGCGCGCTCACCGGCACCCCGTGCCGCAGCAGGGGTTCGGCGGTCACCGCGCCGACGCAGCTGGCGAGCACGTCGCTGCGGAACGCGGACACCACCGCGTCGGTACGGTCGCCGGCCGCCCGCAGCAGCGCCTCGGCCGCAGGCGCCGAAGTGAACGTCACCGCGTCCACAAGCCGGCCGGCGATCAGGTCGATGAGCCGGTGCAGCGGCGCCAGGTCGGTGGGCGGCGCCCAGCGGTAGACCGGAACCTCGATCACAGTGGCGCCGGCCGCCTCCAGCGCGAGTGTGCACTCCGGCTGGCGCTCCCCGTGCAACTGCATGGCGATCACCTGCCCGGCCACACCGCGCCGACGCAGGTGGTCGACCACCTCGTCGCAGCTCTCCGAATCCGGTGACCACTGGTCGTGCAGCCCTGCCGCCCGGATCGCGCCACGTGCCTTCGGGCCCCGCGCCACCACGTACGAGCGGCCCAGCACCGAGCGCAGCGGCTCCGCCAGCCCCCAACCTTCGGCCGCCTCCAACCACCCGCGCATGCCGATCCCGGTGTTGGCCATCAGGATGTCCGGCGGCTGGTCCAGGCAGGCGCGCGTCGCCTCGCGCAACTCGGTGTCGTCGGACAGCGGAACGATCCGCAGCGCCGGGGCGAGCACCACCCGGGCGCCCCGACGTTCGAGCAGCGCGGCCAACTCGTCGCGCCGCCGGTCGGCGGTCACTCCGATCGTGAAGCCGGCCAGTTCCTCCCGCATCAGTCCTCCCGTCGCAGCCGCACCTCGACCAGCCCGTCACGGCAGCGAGCGTCGTGCCGGGTCACGGCCACCCCGGGCAGATCGAGGCAGGCGCCGCTGCGCAGGTCGTACACCTGCTTGTGCAGCGGCGAGGCGACAGTCGGCACCCCGGCGCGGCTGCCCACGATGCCCCGGGACAGCACGTACGCGCCGGACACCGGATCGCGGTTGTCGATCGCGAACAGCCCGTCGGCGGTGCGGAAGAGGGCGACCTGAACGCCGTCGACAAGGGCGGCCACGCCCCGGTCGGGGTCCAGCCGGTCGAGGGGGCAGACCACTGTCCACTCCAGTGTGCTGTGCTGGCTCATCGCCGTACCTCCGGAAGGCCGAGCGTCACCGGCTGCCGGCGCTGACCGTGCGCCGGCACCGGTTGGCCGCGTTCCTGCGTGAAGGTGATCGACGGGTCGGGCACGTCGGGCGCGTTGACGAAGGAGGTGTAGCGGCGCAGCCGGTCCGGGTCGTTCAGCACGTCGCGCCACTCGTCGGAGTACGTGGTCACGTGCCGGGCCATCGCCGCGTCGAGGTCGGCGCACAGGCCCAGGGAGTCGTCGACGATCACCGAGCGCAGGTGGTCGAGGCCGCCGTCCATCGACTCGATCCAGCCGGCGGTGCGTTGCAGCCGGTCGGCGGTACGGATGTAGTAGATGAGGAACCTGTCGATGAGGGTGATCAGCTCATCGGTCGACAGGTCGGTGGCGAACAGGTCGGCGTGCCGGGGCCGGAAACCGCCGTTGCCACCGACGTAGAGGTTCCAGCCGGTCTCGGTGGCGATGATGCCGAAGTCCTTGCTGCGCGCCTCGGCGCACTCGCGGGCGCAGCCGGACACCGCCGACTTGAGCTTGTGCGGGGCGCGCAGCCCGCGGTAACGCAACTCCAGTGCCACGGCCAGGCCCACCGAGTCCTGCACCCCGTACCGGCACCAGGTTTCACCGACGCAGGACTTCACTGTGCGCAGCGCCTTGCCGTACGCGTGGCCGGACTCGAAGCCGGCGTCCACAAGCCGCCGCCAGATCAGCGGCAACTGCTCCACCCGTGCGCCGAACAGGTCGATCCGCTGCCCGCCGGTGATCTTCGTGTAGAGCTGGAAGTCCCGGGCGACCTCACCGATCACGATCAGCTTCTCCGGGGTGATCTCGCCGCCGGGGATCCGGGGCACCACCGAGTAGCTGCCGTCGCGTTGCAGGTTGGCAAGGAAGTGGTCGTTCGTGTCCTGCAACGACGCCTGCTCACCGTCGAGCACGTGCCCGTTGCCCAGCGAGGCGAGGATCGACGCCACCACCGGCTTGCAGATGTCGCAGCCGCGCCCCCGGCCGTGCTCGGCGACCAGCCGGGAGAACGTGCGGATGCCGCGTACCCGAACGATCTCGAACAGGTCCCGCCGGCCGACGTCGAAGTGCTCGCACAACGCGGCGGACTGCGCCACCCCGGCCGCGTCCAGCAGTTGCTTGAGCATCGGCACGCAGGACCCGCAGCTCGTGCCGGCTCTGGTGCACGCCTTCAACGCTGGCACGTCCGCGCAGCCGTCGGCGATTGCGGCGTCCACGTCGCCACGGGTCACCGCGTTGCAGGAGCAGACCTGCGCGGTGGCGGGCAGCGCGCCGGCGTCCGCGCCACCGCCGTCCGGTGCGAGCAACGCAAGCGGCGCGGCCGGCAGCGGGCCGCCCACACTGGCCCGCAACGTCGGGTACGCGCTGGCGTCACCCACAAGCACCCCGCCCAGCAGGGTGTGCGCGTCGTCGGACAGGACCAGCTTCGCGTAGACCCGGGTGGCCGGATCGGTGAACGTGACGTCCAGGCAGCCCTCGGTGGTGCCGTGCGCGTCGCCGAACGAGGCCACGTCCACGCCGAGCAGCTTCAGCTTCGTGGCGGTGTCCGCGCCCGGGAAGGTCGCCGCGCCACCGACCAGCCGGTCGGCCACCACCTCGGCCGTCGCGTACCCGGGGGCGACAAGACCGTGACAGGTGCCGTCGACCGCCGCGCACTCACCGACAGCCCAGATCCGCTCGTCGGCGCTGCGGCAGGTCGCGTCGACGAGCACCCCGCCGCGCGGGCCGCGTGGCAGGTCGGCGGCCCGCGCCAGCTCGTCACGCGGTCGGATGCCGGCGGCCACCACCACCAGGTCGGCGTCGACAGTACGGCCGTCGGAGAGCTCCAGGGCGGCGACAGCTCCGTCCGCCCCGGCCCGGATCGCCGTGGTGCCCACCCCGAGGTGGGTACGCACACCCAACTCCTCGACGTACCGGCGGAGCATCGCCGCGCCGGCCTGGTCGACCTGCACCGGCATGAGGCGGGGCGCGAACTCGACAACGTCGGTGCTCAGGCCGAGCAGTCGCAGGGCGTTCGCCGCCTCCAGCCCGAGCAGCCCACCGCCGATCACCGCGCCGACCCGCCGGCCCTGCGCGTACGCCCGGATCGCCGCCAGGTCGTCAAGGGTGCGGTAGACGAAGACCCCGGGCAGGTCGGCGCCGGGCACCGGAGGCACGAACGGGTACGAACCGGTGGCCAGCACCAGCGCGTCATAGGGGTACTCGCCGTCGACGGTGGTCACCACCCGCCGGTCACGGTCGATGGCGGTGGCCGGCTCGCCGAGACGCAGCCGTACCCCGTCGTGCGGGGTGTGCACGTTGAGTTCGTCCTCGCCCACCCCGTCGAAGAACGCCGAGAGCCGCACCCTGTCGTACGCCGGACGCCGCTCCTCGGCCAGCACTGTCACCCGCCAGCGCCCCCGGGGATCGCGGGCGCGAAGCGCGTCGACGAACCGTTGCCCCACCATGCCGTTGCCGATGACGACCAGGTCACCGCCGCTCATCGCGTCACCTCCACCGATTCCGCTTGGGACAGCCAGTCGACGATGCCGGCGACGGCGTCCCGGCACCCCCCGCATCCGGTGCCGGCGCGGGTGGACGCCACCACCGCGTCGACAGTTCGCGCACCGGCCCGCCAGCACCGCACAAGCGTTCCCTTGGTGACGGCGTTGCACTGGCAGACGACTGCGGCGTCCGGCATGAGCGCAGGTGTTGCGGCCGGAGCCGTGGCGCCGCCGCCGAGCGCTCGGCCCAGCAGCAGCGCCCGCCGGTCGGCCGGCACCGGGTGGCCACGGTCGAAGAGCTGGATCACCGTGCCGACTGCCGGGTTGTCGCCCAGCAGGATCGCGCCGGTAAGCCGCTCGTCGTGGATCCGCAGCCGCGCGTACGTGCCCCGGGCCGGATCGGCGAAGGTCAGCACCTCGCCCGGCCCGACGCCCACCGGGTCACCCATGGCCGCCAGGTCGATCCCGGCCGCCTTGAGTCGGGTCACCACCGGCCGGGGCCGGTAGCGGGCCAGCGGGTCGGTTCCGGTCAGCACGTCGGCGAGCACCCGGGCCTGCGACCAGGCGGGTGCGACGAGCCCGGTGAGTACGCCGTCGTGCTCGGCGCAGTCGCCGATCGCCGAGACACGCCGGTCGTTGGTGCGCAGCCTGTCGTCCACCACCACGCCGCGTCGCACTGTCAGCCCGGCGGCCGTCGCGAGGGCGGTGTCGGGGCGTACACCGCAGCAGAGCACCAGCAGGTCGGCGGTGAGCGTCCGGCCGTCGGCCAGGTCGAGGCGGACATGGTCGGCGTCCGCTTCGACCCCGGTCGCCGGCACCGCGAGCTCGACTGTGACGCCGAGCCCCGCGAGCGTGCCGGCGAGCACCGCGCTGGCCGCCGTGTCGAGTTGCCGTTCCATCAGGTGCTCCCTCGGGTGCACCACTGTGGTGACCAGCCCTCGGGTGGCGAGCCCTCGGGCGGCCTCCAGGCCGAGCAGCCCGCCGCCGAGCACGAGTGCGGTGCCGGCGCCGTCGGCCACGGCGAGGATCCGGCGGCAGTCGTCAAGGGTCCGGAACGGGACCACACGGTCCGGCAGGTGGGCCGGGTCGAGGCCGGGCAGCGCCGGCAGCACCGGCCGGCTGCCGGTGGCAAGCACCAGATGGTCGTAGGAGATGCGTTCGCCGTCGGCGGTCTGGACCTCGCGGCCCGACCGGTCCACAGCGGTCACCCGCACGCCGGTACGCCTGTCGATGCCGTGCCCGGCGGCCTCGGTCAACTCCACGTCCGGCTCGCCGATCCGGCCCGCCAGCAGGGTGGAGAGCATGATCCGGTTGTACGCACGATGCGGTTCCGCCCCGAGCACCGTGACCTTCCGGTCGCCCTCACGGGTGTGCAGTTCGCTCGCGAGACGGGCACCGGCCATCCCGTTGCCGACGATCACGACGCGGCCGCTCATGCCTTCTCCACCCGGACCGCGCAGATCTTGAACTCGGGCATCCCGGAGATCGGGTCCACCGCGTCGTTTGTCACCGAGTTGGCCCGGGCCGCACCGGGCCAGTGGAACGGCGCGAAGACAGTGTCCGGCCGGATCCCCGGGCTGAGCCTGGCCGGGGCGTGCAGCTCACCTCGGCGCGAGGTCACCCGCACTCTGTCGCCGTCGTCGATGCCCAACCGGGCGGCCAGGTCGGGGTGCAGCTCGACGAAAGCCTCACCGGCGGCCCGGCGCAGCGCGTCCACCCTGCGGGTCTGGGTGCCGGACTGATACTGCGCCAGCACCCGACCGGTGGTGAAGTGCAGCGGGTACGCGTCGCAGACCTCCTCGGCGGCCGGCCGGTGGTCCACGGGATGGAAGCGGGCACGGCCGTCCGGGGTGCCGAACCGGTCGGCGAAGAGTCGCGGCGTGTCCGGCCCGTCCTCGGTGGGGCAGGGCCAGAAGACGCCGTCGGCGGCGTCGATCCGTTCCCAACTGATGCCGGCGTAGTCGGCGGTTCCGCCCGCCGAGGCGCGGCGTAACTCGGCGAACACGGCGGCCGGGTCGCTCGGAAACCGCGTCGCCGAGGCGGTCGGGCCGGTGCCCGTTTCCTCCGCAGCTGACAGCCGGGCCGCGAGGTCGGCGATGATGGCCAGGTCGGTGCGGACGTCCGGCGGGGGTGGACGCAGCGCGCGTCGGCGCAGGACCCGACCCTCCAGGTTGGTCATGGTGCCGTCCTCCTCGGCCCACTGCGCGGTGGGCAGCACCACGTCGGCCAGCGCGGCCGTCTCGGAGAGCAGCAGGTCGGCGACGACAAGCAGGTCGAGGTCGCGCAGTCGGCCCTCGATCCTGCTCGCGCGGGGAGCGGAGACCACCGGGTTCGAGCCGAACACCAGCAGCGCCCGGGGGCCGCCGGGAGTGCCGAGGGAGTCGAGCAGTTGCAGGGCCGGCACGCCGGGACCGGGCAGGTCGTCGGCCGGTACGCCCCAGACCCCCGCCACGTGCTCCCGGGCCGCAGGGTCGTCGATCCGCCGGTAGCCGGGGAGCTGGTCGGCCTTCTGCCCGTGCTCACGCCCGCCCTGGCCGTTGCCCTGGCCGGTGAGGCAGCCGTACCCGGAGCCCTCCCGGCCGGGCAGACCGAGGGCGAGGGCCAGATTGACGTACGCGGTGACAGTGTCGACGCCCTTGGCATGCTGTTCGGCACCGCGAGCGGTCAGGATGATCACCCGTCCGCCGGTGCCCAACGCGCGGGCGGTCGCCTCCAGGTCGGCCACCGGAACACCGGAGAGTTGTTCGGCGCGGGCCAGCCACCAGGCGGCGACGCTGCGGCGAACCGCGTCGAAGCCGATCGTGCGGTCGGCGACGTACGCCTTGTCGACCCAGCCCTCGGTGAGCACGATGTGCAGCAGCGAGTTGGCAACCGCGAGATCGGTGCCGGGCAGTGGTTGCAGGTGCAGGTCGGCCTGACGGGCGGTGGCGGTGAGCCGGGGGTCGACGACGATCAGCCGGCCGCCGCCGCGTCGCTGCTCGGTCAGCCAGCGCATCAGCGGCGGCATGGTCTCCGCCGGGTTCGCGCCGACCAGCAGCAGGGTGTCGGCGCGGCCGAGGTCGGCCAGCGGAAAGGGCAGCCCTCTGTCGACGCCGAAGGCGCGCATCCCGGCCGCCGCCGCCGAGGACATGCAGAACCGTCCGTTGTAGTCGATGTGCCGCGTGCGCAGCGCGACGCGGGCGAACTTTCCCAGCGCGTACGCCTTCTCGTTGGTGAGCCCACCGCCGCCGAAGACGGCGACGGCGTCCCGGCCGGCGCTGGCCTGGATGGCGCGGATGCCGGTGACGATCCGGCCCAGCGCGTCGTCCCAGCTCGCGGGGCGCAGGTCGCCGGTGGCCGGGTCGCGTAGCAGCGGGCTGGTCAGCCGCTCCGGATGGTCGAGCAGGTCGGCGGCGGTCCAGCCCTTCTGGCAGAGGCCGCCCCGGTTGGTGGGGAACTGGCGGGGGAGCACCGTCACTCCGTCGTCGTCCTCCCGCAGTGTCATCCCACACTGGAGTGCGCAGTACGGGCAGTGTGTGGCTGCCTCCCGGGGCGTCCGCCCCGGTCGAGTTGCCGACCATGCACCGTCTGTCATGTCGGGAAAGCGTGCCGCCGGGCGGTTTCGCGTCGGCGTCCCTTCTGTTTCGGTCCTGTCAAGTACGGCTCACACCGCACGGGGGCATCGGACGTGACGGCTGGGTCCTGACCGCCGACCTGCCGGCCGCCCCACGGAAGGTGTTCGGCGGGTGTCCCACGTTGCGGTAATGGGTACGCGAACCGACCTCGGGAAGCCTATTATTTGGGAAAGTTGTCTCAAAGGCTGGGAGACGCGATGAGTGTGGCAGAAGCGTTCGACGCGGTGGCCGGCACCTACGACGAGGCGCGCCGCAGGCTGGTGCCCTGCTTCGATGCCTTCTACGGCACCGCCGTCCAGGTGGCCGCGCCACCATTGCGCGCCGCGCTGGCCGCCGGCCGTACCCCAGAGGTGTTGGACCTGGGCGCCGGCACCGGCCTGCTCTCGCTCCTGCTCGCCGCCGCGGTGCCGGGAGTGCGGCTGACCCTGGTGGACGCCGCGCCGGCAATGCTGTCCCGCGCCGCCGACCAGTTGCGCGCCCGCGCAGTGCCGCACCGGACCGTCCGGGCCGACCTGGCCGACGAACTGCCGGCCGGACGGTACGACGCCGTGGTCAGCGCGCTGGCGATCCACCACCTGGACGACGACGGCAAGCGCGGGCTCTACCGGCGGGCTGCCGCCGCGCTGGCACCCGGCGGGGTCTTCGTCAACGCCGAGCAGGTGGCCGGGCCGACCCCCGCCCTGGACCGGCGCTACGACGAGGTGTGGACGGCGCGGATCACCGAGCTGGGCTCGTCTCCCGACGAGATCGCCGCCGCCCGGGAGCGGATGCGGCACGACCGGCCCGCCACCGTCGCCGACCAGTGCCGGTGGCTCGAAGAGGCGGGTCTGGTCGACGTCGACTGTTTCTTCAAGGAGTGGCGCTTCGCTGTGTTCGGCGGCCGGGCCCGGTGAATTGCGCCTTTCGGCCGCCAGTGGCAAGCCGCCGGTTGTGCGGATGACTGATGGTCATACCGCTGGGTAGTCTCATCGGCATGACTGCCAAGGTGACGTTGTCGTTCACGGACGAGACAATCGAGGACGCTCGACGCTTCGCCAAGCGTGAAGGGCTGTCGCTCTCGGCGTGGATGGACCAGGCCGCCCGGGAAAAGGCGCTGCGCGAGGTCTTCACCGCGCACGCCGCCGCAGTGGGCCGCGCCAGCCTCGACCTGGAGTCCGCAGCCCTCGCCGACGCCCGCGAGGCAGGCATGGTCAACGACCTCCTCGCCGACGGACGGCCGCGTGCTGCGTAGGGGTGAGGTCTGGCGCATCGAGGGTGCCCGGGAACGCCTCGGCCTGGTGATCAGCTCAGACGTCTACAACTCCACCGACGTGCCCATCGTGATCGTCGTCGAGGTTGTCGAGGAGTCGCTGCTGCGGGATTCCCCGCTCGCCGTCTCCATGGGCCGGTACGTGGTGATGCCCGACCGGATCTCGTCACCCATGAAGAAGTGGTTCACCAGTTGCGTGGACGTCGCCGACACCGACACCATGCTGCGGGTCGGCCGCGCGCTGCGCATCCTCCAGCAACTCTGACCGCGCTCACCATCGTCGTCGCCCCGTGGTGCGGTCCCCGTATCCCGGCCGACCCGCGACGGGCACTGCCGGGTAATCCGGTGTTCCTAGCGTTCCTCCCTGTCACATCGACGAGGAGGAGCCGCCGTGAGCACGCTCACCAGCACCGCAGTCACCGCCGGCGCACCGGCCGCCACCGCGACCCGGCACCGGCTCGACGACTGGAGACCCGAGGACCCCGAATTCTGGCGGACCACTGGCGCGCCGATCGCCCGACGGAACCTCTGGGTGTCGATCTTCGCCGAGCACGTCGGTTTCTCCGTGTGGAGCCTCTGGTCGGTGACAGTGCTCTTCCTCGGCCCCGAGTACGGCATCGACCCGGCCGGCAAGTTCCTGCTCACCGCCGTACCCGCCGCGCTGGGCGCGGTGCTCCGGCTTCCGTACACGCTGGCGGTTGCCCGCTTCGGCGGCCGGCGCTGGACGATCATCAGCGCACTGCTGCTGCTCGTACCGACGGTGCCGATGGCGGTGCTGCTGGAACCCGGGGTGTCCTACGGCACGCTCATGGTGCTCGCCTGCCTCACCGGGGTCGGCGGCGGCAACTTCGCCTCCTCGATGGCGAACATCAACCTGTTCTACCCGTCCCGGCTCAAGGGGCGGGCCCTCGGGCTCAACGCGGGCGGCGGCAACCTGGGCGTACCCGCTGTGCAGTTGGTCGGGCTCGCGGTCCTCGCGACCGCCGGTGCCGCGTACCCCCGGCTGGTCCCGGCGGTCTACCTGCCGCTGATCGTGCTGGCCGCGCTGGCGGCGGCCCGCTGGTTGGACACCGTGCCCGGCGCGCGCAACGAGCCCGGCGCGCTGCGCGAGGCCGCGCGCGATCCGCACACCTGGGTCATGTCCCTGCTGTACGTCGGCACGTTCGGCTCGTTCATCGGGTTCGGCTTCGCCTTCGGTCAGGTGCTGCAACTCCAGTTCGCCGAGCGGTTCCCCACCCCCGTCGACGCGGCCTGGCTGACCTTCCTCGGCCCGCTCGTGGGTTCGCTGATCCGGCCACTGGGCGGGCACCTCGCCGACCGATTGGGCGGCGCCCGGGTGACCTTCTGGAACTTCGTGGCGATGGCGGCCGGCGCCAGCACCGTGCTGTACGCGGCCCGGGAACGCTCCTTCGGGCTCTACCTGACCGGGTTCATCGCCCTCTTCGTGTTCTCCGGCATCGGCAACGGCTCCACCTACAAGATGATCCCGGCGATCTTCCGGGCCCGGGCTGCGGACGCGGTGGTAGCCGGACGCGACCCGGAGGCCGCGGCACGGTGGGCGCGGCGGATGACCGGCTCGCTGATCGGCATCGCCGGTGCCGTCGGCGCCTCCGGTGGGGTGCTCGTCAACATCTCGTTCCGCCAGTCGTTCCTCGGCTCCGGCAACGCCGACGCCGCCTACCTGGTCTTCATCGGCTGGTACGCGCTCTGTTTCGCAGTCACCTGGGTCGTCTACCGTCGTCCACGTGCCGGGCAGCTCGCCGGAGTGTGAGCTGAACCACGGCCGGCGCGTCGGCGCGCGGGACCGCACCCCCGTTTTGACCTGCGGACGGGGCGCCGGGTATCGTTGCCTGCTGTTGTACGACATCCAGAGGCGTGCCCTATCAGGTACGCTTGGTCGTTCGTGCGCGCTGGTCCGGCCTGCAAGATCTGGTCACCTCGGCGCGCGACCCCAGACCGACGACGAGACAAGGTAGACCTGTGCGTACGTACAGCCCGAAGCCGGGTGAGATCGAGCGTCAGTGGCACGTCATCGACGCCTCTGATGTCGTGCTGGGCCGCCTGGCCACCCACGCCGCCACGTTGCTGCGTGGTAAGCACAAGCCGACTTTCGCGCCGCACGTCGACACGGGCGACTTCGTCGTCATCGTGAACGCGGGCAAGGTTGCGCTGACCGGCAACAAGCGCCAGACCAAGGTCGCTTACCGCCACTCCGGTTACCCGGGTGGCCTGAAGCAGATCGGCTACGACGAGCTGCTGACCAAGCGCCCGGAGCGGGCCATCGAGCTCGCTGTGAAGGGAATGCTCCCGCACAACAAGCTCGGCCGTCAGCTGATCAAGAAGCTGAAGGTCTACGCCGGTGCCGAGCACCCGCACCTCGCGCAGCAGCCGGTGCCGTTCGAGATCAAGCAGATCGCGCAGTGAGCGCGGGCGAAGGAAGCAGCATGACCGACATCACCGAGACCGAGGTCGCCCCGGAAGCCCCTGAGGCCACCGAGGCGCCGGCGCCCGTCGCCCGCGCGCCTCGTGGTGACCGGCCGATCCAGACCGTGGGCCGCCGCAAGGAGGCCATCGTCCGGGTTCGTATCGTCCCGGGCACCGGCAAGATCACGTGCAACGGCCAGGACCTCGAGGCGTACTTCCCGAGCAAGGTGCACCAGCAGCTCATCAAGGACCCGCTGGTCACCGCCGAGAAGCTCGAGCAGTTCGACGTCATCGCCAACCTGCGTGGCGGCGGCACCACCGGCCAGGCCGGTGCGCTCCGGCTGGGCATCGCCCGCGCGTTGATCATCAACGAGCCCGACGACCGCCCGGCCCTCAAGAAGGCCGGCTTCCTCACCCGGGACGCCCGGGTCAAGGAGAGCAAGAAGTACGGCCTCAAGAAGGCCCGTAAGGCTCCCCAGTACTCGAAGCGCTGATCTTTCCCAGCGCGTTGTACTTCTGACGGACGGCCGGTCCGCCTCCCCTCGAAACGGGGGAGGTGGACCGGCCGTTCCGCTTTCTCCTCATCAGCAGTGCTCATCGGAGGTTGGCGGGTATGGGTCGGTTGTTCGGCACGGACGGCGTACGCGGGCGGGCGAACGCGGATCTCACACCCGAGTTGGCGCTCGCGCTCGCCGTGGCCGCTGCGCACACGCTCGCCGAGACGGATCGCAGCCATCCGCCGCTCGCCGTCGTCGGCCGCGACACCCGGGCCAGCGGCGAGATGCTGGAAGCCGCCGTCGTGGCAGGGCTCACCAGTGCCGGCGCGAACGTGGTGCGGGTGGGCGTGCTGCCCACCCCGGCCGTGGCGTTCCTCACCGCCGAGGCCAAGGCCGACCTCGGGGTGATGCTGTCCGCGTCACACAACCCGATGCCGGACAACGGCATCAAGCTCTTCGCCGCCGGTGGCCACAAGTTGCCCGACGAGATCGAGATGCGGATCGAGGCGGCCGTCGAGACGAACGCCACCACCGCCTGGGACCGGCCGACAGGCGCCGGCGTCGGTCGCGTGCACGACCTGCTCGACGGAGCGGACCACTACGTCCAACACCTGGTCGGCACCCTGCCGCACCGGCTCGACGGGATCAAGGTCGTCGTCGACTGCGCAAACGGCGCCGCCGCCGAGGTCGCCCCCGTCGCCTACCGGGAGGCCGGCGCCGAGGTCATCGCCATCCACGCCGAGCCCGACGGGCTCAACATCAACGACGACTGCGGCTCCAACCACATCGAGGCGCTGCGCGAAGCCGTTGTCGAGCACGGCGCCCACCTGGGCATCGCCCACGACGGCGACGCCGACCGCTGCCTGGCGGTCACCGCCGACGGTGACGAGGTCGACGGCGACCAGGTGATGGCGATCCTCGCGCTTGCCATGCGGGAGGCCGGCACGCTCACCCAGGACACCCTGGTGGCCACCGTGATGAGCAACCTCGGCCTGCGACTCGCGATGTCCGCGCAGGGCATCCGGCTGATCGAGACCAAGGTCGGCGACCGGTACGTCCTGGAGGAGCTACGCGCCTCCGGCCTGGCGCTCGGCGGCGAGCAGAGCGGGCACATCGTCATGCCCGCGCACGCCACCACGGGCGACGGCGTCCTCACCGGCCTGCACCTGATGGCCCGCATGGCAGCCACCGGCCAGTCCCTCGCCGAACTGGCGTCCGTGATCACCAAGCTGCCCCAGGTGCTCATCAACGTGCCCGTCGGCGACCGGACCGTCGGCGCCAACGCGCCGGCCGTCCGCGCCGAGGTCGAACGGGCCGAGGCGCAGCTGGGCGAGACCGGTCGGGTGCTGCTGCGCCCCTCGGGCACCGAGCCGCTGGTCCGCGTCATGGTCGAGGCGGCCACCGAGGCGACGGCGCGGTCCGTGGCCGAGCGCATCGCGGATCTCGTCCGCACCGCCAGCCCCGCTAGCTAGGAGCGCACCCACGGCCGTGCCCCGGCCGGCCCGCTCGGCCTGGCTCGGCCTGGGCTGGCTCGGCCTGGGCTGGCCGGCTGGTTCGGCCTGGCTGGGCTGATTCAGGGCTGGCCGAGCTGGTTCGGGTCAGCGGGCCGGGGTCAGCGCGCGTAGCCGGTTGACCGCCTCGGTCAGCACCTCCGGACGCTTGCAGAAGGCGAACCGCACCAGCCGCCGGCCTGCCTCGACGTCGTCGTAGAAGACCTGCGTCGGCACCGCCACCACGCCACAGCGCTCCGGCAGCGATCGGCAGAACTCCACCCCGTCCGAGCCGCCGAGCGGCGTGATGTCGGCGGTGACGAAGTACGTCCCCTCCGGCACCAGCACCTCGAACCCGGCGTCGGTCAGGCCACCCACGAGTTGGTCACGTTGCTGTTGGAGCCCGTCGCGGAAGCCGGTGAAGTAGTCGTCCGGAAGCGCCAGGGCCACGGCGACGGCCGGTTGCAGCGGGGAGGCGTTCACGAAGGTGAGGAACTGCTTCACCCGCAGCACGGCCGACACGAGGGCGGCCGGACCACTGGCCCAGCCGACCTTCCAGCCCGTGCAGGAGAAGGTCTTGCCGGCCGAGGAGATCCGCAACGTCCGCTCGCGCATCCCCGGCAGGGTGGCCAGCGGCACGTGTGCGCTCGACGCGTCGCTGAACACCAGGTGCTCGTACACCTCGTCGGTGACCGCGTACGCGTCGAACTCCTGGCACAGCTCGGCGACAAGCGCCAGCTCGGCCGGCGTGAACACCTTGCCGGTCGGGTTGTGCGGCGAGTTGAGCAGCACGAGGCGGGTGCGCGGGCCGAACGCCGCGCGCAGCGCCGCCGGGTCGAAGGCGTACCGGCCGCCGTCGACGGGACGCAACGTGACCGGCCGCCGGACCGCGCCGGCCAGGGCAATCGATGCGGCGTACGAGTCGTAGTACGGCTCGAAGCACACCACCTCGTCGCCCGGCTCGCAGAGAGCGAGGATGCTCGCCGCCACCGCCTCCGTCGCGCCCGCCGTGATCACGATCTCGCCGTCGGGGTCGTACTCCAGATCGTGGAACCGCCGCTGGTGGGCCGCGACCGCCGCACGGAGGGCGGGGATTCCCGGACCGGGCGGGTACTGGTTCTGCCCGGTGCGGAGCGCCTCAGCCGCGGCGGCCAGCATCTCCGGTGGGCCGTCGGTGTCCGGGAAGCCCTGGCCCAGATTGACTGCCCCGGTACGCACGGCGAGAGCGGACATCTCAGCGAAGATCGTCGTGCCGAACGGCCGCATCCGGGCCACCAGCGGGTCGACATCGGTGCTCGTCACCTGCGCCAGCCTACGGCCACCCCAGTCTCCCCGATACAAGAGAGATTGGGCACGGCCTGCCCGGCAAACCCAGCCCAGCCCAGCCCACAACTCGTCCCAGGCCCGGCTTGCCCTCGTCCCCGGCCGCCCAGATCGACTCCCGGTCCCGCCCAGCTCCGCCCGGTCCCGCCCAGCTCCGCCCGGTCCCGCCCAGCTCCGCCCGGTCCCGCCCAGCTCCGCCCGGTCCCGCCGAGCTACACCCCCGGCCCTGTCCCGGTCCCGCCCAGCTCCGCCCGGTCCCGCCTAGCTCCGCCCGGTCCCGCCTAGCTCCACCCCCGGCCCTGTCCACGGCCCGCCTAGCTTCGCTCCGATCCCGCCCTCCCGTCGATCATGGAGTTGTGGTGGTAGGCGAAAGCGACATAACACCACTTCCTGGGCACCACAACTCCATGATCGACGGGGTGGGCTTGTGGGGACGGCGGTTCCGGCCTTCCTCCTGCGCGATCTTGCACTTGCTGCCTCGGCATAGCGGTCATTCCACTCATAAGGGCGGCACGAACTGCATGATCGCTGGGGCTGGGGCTGGGGCTGGGGCTGGGGCTGGGGCTGGGGCTGGGGCTGGGGCTGGGGCTGGGGCTGGGGCTGGGGCTGGGGCTGGGGCTGGGGCTGGGGCTGGGGCTGGGGCTGGGTCGGGCTGGAGCGGGGTGGGTGAGGTGAGTGGGAAGGGGTACTGGTTGTGAGCTGTGGGTGGCTTGGCTCTTGTATTTGAGTGGCTCGGGTTGTCCGGTCTGGTCGCTCTACCCGCTGATCGCTCAGATTCCGTGATTGATAGGCCGACTTTCGAGCACCCATGGTGAGCGAAACTGGGTTAGGCTGCGGGCCATGTGTGGAATCGTGGGATACGCGGGCGCGCGCCCCGCACTGGGCATCGTGCTCGATGGGCTGCGGCGGCTGGAATACCGCGGCTATGACTCGGCGGGCGTCGCGATCGTCTGTGACGGTCAGCTGCTGGCCGAGAAGAAGGCCGGCAAGCTCGCCAACCTGGAGAAGGTGCTCTCCGAGCGGGCCGCCGACGATCCGACCTCCTGCGCGGCCAGCCCGTTGGGCATCGGTGACGGCACCACAGGCATCGGGCACACCCGCTGGGCCACCCACGGCGGTCCCACCGACCGCAACGCGCACCCGCACGTCGCCCCCGACGGCCGGGTCGCGGTCATCCACAACGGCATCATCGAAAACTTCGCCAAGCTTCGCGCGGAGCTGGAGGATGACGGCGTCCAGTTCACAAGCGACACCGACACCGAGTGCGCCGCGCATCTGCTCTCCGCCGCGCTGGCCGACCTGCGGGCCGCCGGTCAGCCGGACAGCCCGCAACTGCTCGCCGCCGGCATGCGGGTGGTCTGCCAGCGG
Source organism: Micromonospora profundi (assembly GCF_011927785.1). Lineage (NCBI taxonomy): Bacteria > Bacillati > Actinomycetota > Actinomycetes > Micromonosporales > Micromonosporaceae > Micromonospora > Micromonospora profundi. The sequence continues at coordinate 6,768,748 of NZ_JAATJK010000001.1, forward strand.
CTGGAGGGCGCCTTCACGCTGCTGGCGGTCGACGCTGCGGTGCCCGGTGCGGTCGTCGGTGCCCGGCGCAACTCGCCGCTGGTGGTGGGCCGGGGCGACGGGGAGAACTACCTGGCCAGCGACGTGGCCGCGTTCATCGAGCACACGCGGGACGCGGTGGAGCTGGGCCAGGACCAGATCGTCCTGATCACCGGCGACAGCATCGAGATCACCGACTTCGACGGTCAGCCCGCAAGCGGTAAGGACTTCCACATCGACTGGGACTCGTCGGCCGCCGAGAAGGGCGGTTACGACTGGTTCATGCTCAAGGAGATCGAGGAGCAGCCGCAGGCCATCGCCGACACGCTGCTCGGCCGGCTCACCGAGACCGGTGAGATCGCCTTGGACGAGGTCCGCCTCAGCGACCAGGATCTGCGGGACGTCGACAAGATCTTCATCGTGGCCTGCGGCACGGCGTACCACTCGGGGATGGTCGCGAAGTACGCCATCGAGCACTGGACCCGGATCCCGTGCGAGGTGGAGCTGGCCAGCGAGTTCCGCTACCGCGATCCGGTGCTCGACCGGTCCACGCTGATCGTGGTGATCTCACAGTCCGGCGAGACGATGGACACCCTGATGGCGCTGCGGCACGCCAAGGAGCAGAAGGCCCGGGTGCTGGCGATCTGCAACACCAACGGCTCGACGATCCCGCGCGAGTCGGACGCCGTGCTCTACACCCACGGTGGGCCGGAGATCGCCGTCGCCTCCACAAAGGCGTTCCTCACCCAGCTCGTCGCCTGCTATCTGATCGGGCTGCACCTGGCCCAGGTACGCGGCATCAAGTTCGCCGACGAGGTCGGCGCGGTCGTGGCCCAGCTGCAGGAGATGCCGGGCAAGCTGCGCGAGCTGCTAGCCCGGATCGAGCCCGTCCGCGAGTTGGCCCGCGAGCTGAAGTCCGAGCCCACCATCCTGTTCATCGGCCGGCACGTCGGCTACCCGGTGGCCCTGGAGGGCGCGCTGAAGCTCAAGGAGCTTGCGTACATGCACGCCGAGGGCTTCGCCGCCGGCGAACTCAAGCACGGCCCGATCGCTCTGATCGACAAGGGCACCCCGGTGATCTGCGTGGTGCCCTCGCCGGTCGGCAGGGGCATGCTGCACGACAAGGTCGTCTCCAACATCCAGGAGGTACGCGCGCGCGGTGCCCGCACCATCGTGATCGCCGAGGAGGGCGACGAGGCAGTCGTCCGGTACGCCGACCACCTGATCTACGTGCCGCGTACGCCGACCCTGTTGGCGCCGCTTGTCACCACGGTCCCGTTGCAGGTGCTCGCCGCCGAGATCGCCGCCGCCCGGGGGCACGACGTGGACCAGCCCCGCAACCTGGCCAAGTCGGTCACCGTCGAGTAGCCCTCAGCGGCCCAGCACGACCCGGGCCATCCCGTCCAGTGCGGGGTTGCCCGGGTCCCAGTAACCGGAGTGCCCGCCTCGCCCGCTGCGGAAGACCCGACCGCCGAACCCGGGATCGGCCGGGTCGTGACCGAACCACAGCTCGTGACCGGTGCGGTCGGGCCAGCCCAGAACGGCGGCGAGCGGCGCCGACCCCAGGAGTGCCCGCCGGCCGAACTCGTCCACCGGCTGGGCCAGGCGGATCACGTCGTCGGGGGCCTGGCTGGCCCACACCTGCCGGGCCGGTACGCCCAACTCGCCGGCGTGTGCCGCACCGACCCCGGGCGAGCCGACGAACACCAGCGCGTCGGCGGCCAACCCGTGCTCCCGGGCGGCCATCCCCACCACCAGCGACCCGTAGCTGTGCCCGAGCACGGTCTGCCGGGCCGGCGGCCCCTCGTGGCTGGCGCGTAGCCCTTCCTGGAAGCGGTGCAGCGCCGAGCCGGCATCCCGGGCCGGGCCGGCCGACGCCGCGTCGGTGAGGAAATCGGGCGCGTCGTAATCGAGCCAGAGCACGGCTGCGCTGCGCTCACCCGGCGCGAGTGCCGCGCACCGGTCCAGCACCCGCCCCGCGCGACCCAGCTCGCCGGGGGCGTCGTCCAGACCGGAGCCCGTCCCCGGCACGTACGTCAACACCCGGTCGGCCTGGTCCGGGTCGCCGAGCGCCACCACCACCCGGCCGTCGCCTGCGGGGTCCAGCCCCAGCAGGTACGCCCGCGGCTCCCCGGATGCCGTCAGGCGCTCGACAAGCGCGTCCAGGCCGGCCAGCCGGGCCGCCACCGCCCGCAGCCGCGCCGACGCGATCGGCCCGGGAGGCACCCGCGCCAGCAGCAGCAGCCGCCGCTCGGCGAGCAACTCCGCACGCCTGGACCCGAGCAACAGCCGGTTGGCCTGGTCCCGGGCGGACACCGGTAACCCGTCAAGCCGGCCGACCAGAGCTGGCTCGCGCACCACCAGCCACCGTCGCTGGGCCGGAGTCAAACCGGCCCACCAGGCGCGCACCAGGGCCGGCGAGGCACCGGGACCGGGCCGGCCGGGCGGCGGCGGGGACACCCAACCGGACCCGGCGGCCCGTGCCAGCTCGTCCAGCCGGTCGGCGGCCAGCCGGTCCGCAGCGCCGGCCCGGTCGAGCGCGTCCCGCAGCGCCGCCGTGGCCCCGGCCGCCGCGACGCCGGCACGCTCGGTCGGCGCAGCCCGGGACGGGTCGGCCCGCACCGCGCCCGTCCGGTCCACCACCAGACCGGCCGCGTCGGCCAGTCTGACCGCCTCGGCGAGCCGGGCCTTCGCCACCGTCAGCCGCCCGGCCAGCTCGGCCAGCACCTGATCGGCCTCGATCAGCGCGGGCGCGACAGATGTCAGCTCGTCGCGAAGACCGTTGAGGCGGGAACCGGCAGCGGTGGCCGCCGCACCGGACCAGCCGCCCCGCAACCGTCCGGCGGTCGATCCCAGGCCGTCGACGCGCTGCTGCACCGGCCCGGTCAACCCGGCCCAGGCCGCCCCGGCGGCCCGCCACCCGCCCGGGTCGGCGGCCCAGAGCTGCCGGTAGCCGACGCCGGTCATCGGGGCAGGCCAGTGAACCGGCCGGCAGCCCGGTCGTCCACCGTCTCGTACGCCTCGGCCGACGCCCGCACCCCACCCGAGGTCGCCGCCACCTGGGCGCCCAGCCGACAGAACCAGGAGTGCCCGGCCGCCTCCAGCCCGGCCAGCGCCGTGGCGGCCCGCCAGCCTTCCGCCGGCACCAGCAGGCCGGGCACCCGGGCCAGACCCAGCACCAACCGGTACGCCTCGTCGTCGAGCGCGCCGGCCACGGCCCGCAACTCCTGCGGCTGGACGGCGAACGGCTCCTCGGTCATGACCCCACCCCCGTTGGACGATCGGCATCGACGCGCTGACGCTAGGCCTGGTCGGAGGGCGGCGAGGTGCCCTGTGGACAGCCGGCTGACGGCGTACCCCAGGGGTGTCCACAGGCGTTGCCCACCGCGTGCCCGACGGCTAATCTGCGGCCCCCGCCGCCGGTAGGGTGAAGCGGTGATCGTCGGCATCGGCCGGGTGGGCCGCGCCGGCCCACCCGTGAACGGACGGAGCACGGTGACATGAGACCGGTGTGGCGGGTGGCCGACGTGCGGGCGGCCGAGGCGGGCCTGATGGGCACGCTGCCGAGCGGCACGCTTATGCAGCGCGCCGCCGCCGGGCTGGCCCGCCGGGCCGCGCTGCTGCTCGCCGAGCGGGGCGGGGTGTACGGCGGACGGGTGCTGCTGTTGGTCGGCTCCGGCGACAACGGTGGCGACGCGCTCTACGCCGGGGAGCGGCTGGCCCGCCGGGGCGTCGAGGTGTCCGCCCTGCTGATCGCCCCCGGGCGGGCGCATGCCGCGGGCCTGGCCGCGCTGCGAGCCGCTGGTGGTCGGTTGGTCAACCGCCCGAGCGGCCCCGCCGACCTGGTCCTCGACGGCATCGTCGGCATCGGGGGCACGGGCGGGTTGCGGGCGAACGCCGACGGGATGGTCCAGCGCCTCGACGAGCTGCGCGGCCGCGACGGCGGACGGGCCACAGTACTGGCCGTGGACGTGCCGAGCGGGGTGGCCGTGGACACCGGGCACGTCCCGCCGGCCGTGTCCGACCGGCCCACAGCGGTACGCGCCGACGTGACTGTGACGTTCGGCGCGCTGAAGCCCGCCCTGGTGGTCGGGCCGGCAGCCGCGCTGGCCGGGCAGGTGGAACTTGTCGACATCGGGCTGCGGCCATGGCTGCGGGGCACACCGGCGCTGCAGGTCACCGAGTGGTCCGACGTCGTGCAGTGGTGGCCGGAGCTGGGCGCGGCGTCGGAGAAGTACACCCGGGGTGTGGTGGGGGTGGCGACCGGCTCGGCGACGTACCCGGGTGCGGCAGTGCTCTCCGTCGGCGGCGCCCTCGCGGGGCCGACCGGCCTGGTCCGCTACGCCGGGGGCGCCCGGGGCGAGGTGCTGCACCAGCACCCCTCGGTGATCGCCACCGGTCGGGTCGCCGGGGCCGGCCGGGTGCAGGCCTGGGTGTGCGGCTCCGGGCTGGGCACCGGCGAGGACGCGGCAGCCGAGCTGCGGGCGGTCCTGGCCGCACCGGTGCCTGTGGTGCTCGACGCCGACGCGCTGACCCTGCTCGTGGACGGCTCCCTCGCCGACCGGCTGCGCGGCCGGGATGCGCCGATCGTGGTCACTCCGCACGACAGGGAGTTCACCCGGCTCTGTGGGGAGGAGCCCGGCGCCGACCGGGTCGGTGCCGCACTGCGGCTGGCCGCCTGGATGAACGCGGTGGTGCTGCTCAAGGGGGACCGCACGGTGATCGGCACGCCGGACGGCCGGGCGTACGTCAACCCGACCGGCACCCCGGCGCTTGCCACCGGCGGCACTGGTGACGTGCTGGCCGGCCTGCTTGGCTCGTTCCTGGCGGCCGGGGTGCCGGCGGACCGGGCCGCAGCCGCGGCCGCGTACCTGCACGGGCTGGCCGGTCGGGAGGCGGCCCGGAGTGGCCCGGTGACCGCGACCGACGTGGTGGCCGGCCTGCGCCCGGTCATCGCCCAGTTGAGCGGGTCGTGACCGTTTCGGGTCGACTGTCGGGTTGACGGGTCGGGGCCGTGCGTCGCCGCCCGCGGTGATCAGCGCGGAAAGTAGGCTGGGTACATGTGGCAGGCCGAGGTACGTGTCGACCTTGACGCGATCCGCGAGAACGTGAGCCGGCTCCGCTCCGGCACGACCGCCGAGGTGATGGCGGTCGTCAAGGGCGACGGGTACGGCCACGGCATGCTCCCGGCCGCCCGTGCCGCCCTGGACGCCGGCGCCGACTGGCTCGGCGTGTGCACCCTCGACGAGGCGCTGACGCTGCGCCGGGGCGGGATCACCGCGCCGGTGCTGGCCTGGCTGCTCGCACCCGGGCTGCCCCTGCACGAGGGGGTCAGCGCGGGGGTGGACCTGAGCGCGGCCAGCCTGCCGCAACTGGACGAGATGATCGAGGCGAGCCGCCGCGCTGAACGTCCGGCCAGGCTGCACCTGAAGATCGACACCGGGCTCTCCCGAGGTGGCGCCACCGTCGCCGACTGGCCGGAGCTGCTGGACGCCGCCGCGAAGGCGCAGACCGACGGCATGGTCGAGGTGGTCGGTGTGTGGAGCCATTTCGTGTACGCGGACATGCCCGGCCACCCCACCACCGACCGCCAGTTGGCCGTCTTCCACGAGGGCCTGGCCATGGTCGAGCAGGCCGGGCTGCGCCCCCGCTGGCGGCACCTCGCCAACTCGGCGGCCACCCTGACCCGCCCCGACACGCACTTCGACCTGGTCCGCCCCGGACTGGCCGTCTACGGCCTGTCCCCGGTGGCCGGCGAGACGTACGGGCTGCGACCGGCGATGACCGCCCGCGCCCGGGTGATGCTCACCAAGCGGGTGCCCGCCGGCACCGGCGTCTCCTACGGGCACACCTACACCACGGACGCGGACGCGAATCTGGCCCTGGTGCCTCTCGGCTACGCCGACGGGGTACCCCGGCACGCGTCCAACACCGGGCCAGTGCAGCTCGCCGGGGCACGCCGGACCATTTCCGGGCGGGTCTGCATGGACCAGTTCGTGATCGACTGTGGCGACGACCCGGTGGTCGACGGTGACGTCGCGACGTTGTTCGGCGACGGCAGGGACGGCGCACCGACCGCCGACGACTGGGCCGAGGCGGCCGGCACGATCAACTACGAGATCGTCACCCGGTTCGGCAGCACCCGGGTGCCCCGCGTCTACGACGGCGAACGACCGTGAGCGCGAGGAGTGAGCCGGGTTTGCGAGCCCCGCAGTCGCGAACAGGGTTGGCGTCATGAGCTACCGCATCCCTCGTCCGCGGACGGCCGCCGGCCGGGTCGCCGGCCTGCTGGGCGCTGCGGTGGGTGTCGCCGCGGCCGGTCTGGCCGCCGGTGTCGCGACCGAACGCACCCTGGTGCGGCGGCTCAAGGCCGACCCCGCCGACCGTTACGCGCATGAGAGGTTCGACGAGCAGCCGTGCGACGAGGCGTTCCGGCTGGAACTGCCGGACGGCACCGACATCCACGTCGAGGTGGTGGAGCCGACCCGCCCGGTGCCCGGGCATCCCACGGTGGTGCTCGTGCACGGCTTCTGCCTGGACATGGGCACATTCCACTTCCAGCGCCAGATGCTCGCCGCCCGCGGCGACTACCGGATCGTCGCGTACGACCAGCCGGGTCACGGCCGGTCCGGCCGGTTGGAGACCGGCGAGTACGACCTCGCGGTGCTGGGCCGGACGCTGCGTCAGGTGATCGACCGGACCGCCCCGGACGGGCCACTGGTGCTTGTCGGCCACTCGATGGGCGGCATGACCATCATGGCGTTCGCCGAGTTGTTCCCGGAGTTGTTCGGTGACCGGGTGGTCGGCACCGTCCTGATGGCCACCTCGGGCGGGTTGATCGCGGAGACCAAGCTTGTCGCGCCGGCGCTGCTGGGCCGGGTCGGTGGCCCGGTGCTGTACATGGCCAGCAACGCCACCCGGTACGGCGGCCAGGTGATCGACAGAGCCCGCAGGTCCACGTCGAACGTGGCCTGGCTGCTCACCCGCAAGTACGGCTTCGGCACCCGTAAGCCCAGCCCTGCGTTGGTGTCCTACGTGGAGATGATGAACTCCCGAACGTCGGCTGACACGGTGACCCGCTACCTGCGGACCATTGCCACGCACTCGCGATTCCCGGCACTTGCCGCGTTGGCGAACGCCCCGGTGCTGGTGGTCGTCGGCGACAAGGACATGATCACTCCGGTGACTCATTCGGAGGAGATCGTCCGGCGGTTGCCGCATGCCGAGTTCGTCAAGATCAAGGACAGCGGGCACGTGGTGATGCTGGAGCACGCCGACGAGGTCAACGCCGCGCTGGAGCGGTTTCTCGAGTCACTGGAGAGCGTGGAGGACCGGTGAGTCACGTCGTCAAACTGCCGACCGTCGAGGACACCCGCGAGTTCGGTCGCCGGCTGGCCGGTCTGCTGCGCGCCGGTGACCTGGTGCTGTTGACCGGGCCGCTGGGCGCGGGCAAGACGGCACTCACCCAAGGCATCGGCGCCGGGCTTGGCGTGCTTGGCGACATCACCTCACCGACGTTCGTGATCGCCCGGGTGCACCGGCCGGACCCGGCACGGGGTGGCCAGGTGTCGTTGGTGCACGCCGACGCGTACCGCTTGGGCGACGCCAGCGACCCCCGTGCCGAGATCGACGATCTGGACCTGGACGCCTCGGTGGACGAGTCGGTGACCGTTGTGGAGTGGGGCGAGGGCCTGGTGGAGCAGTTGGTCGACGCGCACCTGCGGGTCCGCATCGACCGCCGCGACGACGACACTCGGATCATCGAGCTGGACCCGGTGGGCGGCGACTGGGCCAGGCGGCTCGCCGACTTGGGTTAGGCCGACGGGCCGCTGTCGTACGCGGTGCCTAGAGTGCGGGGGACCGACCCGCGCTGGAAGAGGTTCCTGATGCCCGACGACGCTCCCGCCCTGGATCTTTTGGCCCTGTTGCCGGAGCCGTGGCGTGCCGTGCTCACTCCCCACCTGGATCCGGCCCGCACCGCCGCGCTGGCCGAGTTCGTCACCCGGGAGTACGCGACACACACCGTCTTCCCGCCTCTGGAGGACCTGTTCTCGGCATACCGGCTCTGCCCGCCGCAGAGCACCCGGGTGTTGATCCTCGGGCAGGACCCGTACCACCGGGCCGGGCAGGCACACGGGCTCAGCTTCAGCGTCCGCGACGGGGTGGCGGTGCCGCCGTCCCTGCGCAACGTCTTCAAGGAGCTGGCCGAGGACGTCGGCGTGCCCAAGCCGAGTGGCGGCAACCTCGCAGGTTGGGCCGCGCAGGGCGTGCTGCTGCTCAACGCGGTGCTGACCGTGCGCCAGGCCACACCGGGCTCGCACGCCAACGCCGGTTGGGAAGAGTTCACCGACGCCACCATCCGTGCGCTGGACGCCTCGACGGACCGGGTGGTCTTCCTGCTCTGGGGCGGCTACGCCCGTAAGAAGGCGGCCCTGGTCACCAACCCGCAGCACGTCGTGCTGGAGGCCGGTCATCCCAGCCCGATGAACCCCCGAGGCTTCCTCGGCAGCCGCCCGTTCAGCGCGGCCAACAAGGCCCTAGCCGACGCTGGCCTTCCCACCATCGACTGGGAGCGCACCGCCAGCTGACCGCGCCTGCCGTCTGCTGACCGCGCCGCAGCGCCGTGCCGCCGCGCCGTGCTGGCCGCGCCCGGGCTGGGCTGGCCGCGCCGCGCCCGGGCTGGGCTGGCCGCGCCGGGCTGGCAGTGCCGTTTCGTGTGGCCGGTCGTGCAGGTGCGCCCGGCTGCCGGTCGGTGGGTCAATCTCAGCTGGCCAGCTGTCGGGCCCGGTAGCGGCGTAGCAGCTCGGCGGCCCGCGGTTCGGTCAACTCCAGCTCGACCAGCGGCACCACCTGGTAACCCCGCCCGCCGTGGCGTACCTCAATGGTTGCGGGCAGCTCGTCGCACATCGTGGCCCGGATCTCGCCGTAGCGGGTCGACCAACGGTGCTCGCCCGGTTCTTCAGGATCCAGCCACACCCCGCCGAATTCACCCCAGCGGGCGTTCCACCGCTGGCCGTAGTTCGCCTCCAGCCAGCCTGTGAACGGTTTCGAGTCCTGCCAGCGCAGGGCGATTTCCAGCGCGTCGACCGGCACCGGCGCGCCCTGCAACAGCGCCGCAGTGCTTCCGGTGATCACCTTCGGGAGATCGGGGAGCCGGTCGAGCAACCGGCCTAGATCCAGCTCATCGATCCGCTCGGCGATCGGTCGGGCGGCCAGGTCGTCGATCCGGGCGTCGAGGTGCGCGTCGAGAGGTTCGACCCCGACGGTCAGCTGGATATCCATCGCAGCGAGCAACGTTTCGAGGATGGCGATGCTGGGAGTGCGGCTGCCGCTCTCGACCCGGGCAACCGCCGCCTGGCTGACCCCGGCCATCTCGGCGAGCTGACGTTGGTTCAGCTCGCGTAGGTGCCGTTGTTGACGCACTGTGGCGCCCAGCAGGGTGCCGAGGCGAGTGGATGACATTCCGGCATGGTGGACCGGCCCGAGTTGCCTGCGATACCGCTGTGGCACATTGCTGACTCGCCAGCATGGTGGGCAGGTGTGTTCGTGAGGCCGGCATCCATGGGGCAGGCATCCATCCGACCGGTATCCGTGTGGCCGGCGGCCGCCTGGTCAGACTCGATGGCGGCCTGCCTGCCTGCGGCCTCACTCTGACGAGCTTGATACCTGTGAGTCATCAATATGACTCACAGGTATCAAGCTCACGAGCGAATGCGCCGCCCGCCGGCCCGGAAGGCGGTGGGCAGGGCCGAGCTTGGCAGTCAGGGCAGCGCTGCCGAACGGTGGCGGCGGTGGGCGAGTCCGAGCTGCGAGGTGAGGCCGCGTTGCCGACAGGCCCGGGCGGCGATGGGTAGGTCCGAGCTGCGGGGCAGCCGGCGTTTGCCGACGGGCCTGGCGGCGGTTGGCGCGTCCGAGCGGCGGAGTTAGCCGGCGCGCCGCCGGGCGGTGCTCGGCGGTGCTCGGCGGTGCCGGTGGCGCCTGGTGGTGCTCGGCGGTGCTCGGCGGTGCCGGTGGCGCCTGGCGGTGCCGGTGGCGCCTGGTGGTGCCCGGCGGTGCCCGGCGGTGCCGGTAGTGCTCGGCGGTGCGGGCGAGGCGGGTGGTGCCGGTGGTGTGGTCGGCGGATGGGTGAGGGCTGGACGGCGGCGGGGGCGGGTCGGGGGGAAATGGGCCAAGGCCGGGAGGGGCGGGCGGGAGGGGCGGGGCGTGACCGGGTGGTGGCGGTGGGGCGGCTAGGCTGGCTTACCGTGCTCGTACTCGTGGTGGACAGCTCAACCCCCGCGGTGACCGCAGCGCTGGTGGAGGTCTCGGCTGCCGGCGTGACGTCCCGTGCGCACCGGTGCACGGTCGACGCCCGCGCGCACGGTGAACTGCTCGCGCCCCAGATCGAGGCGGTCCTTGCCGACGTCGGCGCGCGTCCGGGTGACCTGGCCGCCATCGTCGCCGGGCTCGGTCCGGGGCCGTTCACGGGGCTGCGGGTCGGGCTGGTCACCGCCGCCACGATGGGTCAGGTGCTCGGCATCCCCACGTACGGCGTCTGCTCCCTCGACGGGATCGGCCACCCGGCGGCCGTCGGTGAGCCGGTGCTGGCGGCCAGCGACGCCCGTCGGCGGGAACTGTACTGGGCCGTCTACGACGGCGCGGGCCAGCGAATCGTCGGTCCAGAGGTGTCCACGCCGGCTGTGGCCGCCGCACGCGCCCGGGAGTTGGGGGCAACTGTCGCGGTGGGCGACGGAGCACACCGGTACGCCGAGGTCCTGGAGATGCCGGTCCGGGTCGAGCCCCGCTACCCGGATGCCACAGTGCTGGCGCTGCTCGCCGGCGAGCGGATCCGGGCCGGCGCGCCCGGTGAACGACTCACCCCGCTCTACCTGCGCCGACCGGACGCGGTGGCGGCGACCGCCCGCAAACCGGTCCTCCCGTGAGCACGACCGTCCGGCTGGAACCGTTCCGTTGGTGGCACGTCAACGAGGTGCTGCCGATCGAGGCGGACCTCTTCGGTGCCGAACAATGGTCGCCGGCGATGTTCTGGAACGAACTGGCCAACGGGCATTACTACCGTGTCGCGGTCGACGCCGACGGCACCATTCTCGGCTACGCCGGGCTCGCCGGAGCCCCGCCGGACGAGGTGTGGGTGCAGAACATCGCAGTCCGCCGGGACGCCCAGCGACGCGGCGTGGGACGTGCCCTGCTGGAGGACCTGCTCGCCGAGGCAGCCCGGCGCGGTGCCCGCAACACCCTGCTTGAGGTCGCCGCGGACAACGTCGCCGCGCAGCGGCTCTACGCGATGTACGGCTTCGAGCCGATCGGGGTGCGGCGCGGCTACTACCAACCGAGCAACACCGACGCGCTGGTCATGCAACGCGTCGCCGAGCCGACCGGGAACGGACCACACGACAATGGCTGACGAACCGCTGATCCTGGGCATCGAAACCTCCTGCGACGAGACCGGTGTCGGCATCGTGCGGGGGCACACCCTGCTTGCCGACGCGCTCGCGTCGAGCGTCGAGGAGCACGCCCGCTTCGGTGGCGTGGTACCCGAGGTGGCCAGCCGCGCCCACTTGGAAGCCATCGTGCCGACCATGCAGCGGGCTCTGACCGAAGCCGGCGTCACCCTGGCCGACATCGACGCCATCGCGGTCACCTCCGGGCCCGGTCTCGCCGGTGCCCTGCTGGTCGGCGTCGCCGCAGCCAAGGGGTACGCGTTGGCCGCCGAGAAGCCGGTGTACGGCGTGAACCACCTCGCCGCACACGTCGCGGTGGACACGTTGGAGCACGGGCCGCTGCCGGAACCCGCCATCGCGTTGCTCGTCTCCGGCGGGCACTCGTCCCTGCTGCTCGTCGACGACCTGGCCCGGGGCGTGACCCCACTCGGCGCGACAATCGACGACGCGGCCGGTGAGGCGTTCGACAAGGTTGCCCGGCTGCTCGGGTTGCCGTTCCCGGGTGGCCCGCCCATCGACCGGGAGGCACGGGCCGGTGACGCCGCCTCGATCGCCTTCCCGCGCGGCCTCACCGCAGCCAAGGACCTCGCCGCCCATAGGTATGACTTCTCGTTCTCCGGGCTCAAGACCGCCGTCGCCCGCTGGGTCGAGGCGCGGCAGCGCGCCGGTGAGCCGGTGCCGGTGGCCGACGTGGCAGCCTCCTTCCAGGAGGCGGTCTGCGACGTGCTGACCAGCAAGGCGCTCGCCGCCTGCCGGGCGAACGGCATCGACACGCTGGTGATCGGCGGGGGAGTGGCGGCGAACTCCCGACTGCGGGCGCTTGCCGAGCAGCGGGCCGAGAAGTACGGCATCCGGGTCCGGGTGCCCCGGCCGAAACTGTGCACCGACAACGGGGCGATGGTGGCGGCGCTCGGTTCGCACCTGGTCGCCGCCGGGGTCGCGCCGAGCCGGCTGGACCTGCCGGCCGACTCGGCGCTGCCGCTGACAACGGTCAGCGTGTGACGGGGGCACCGGAGATGATCGTGCGGATGTGGGAGGCGCGGGCCGAGGCGTACGGTGTCGCGGACCTGATCACGTGGGTGTGCGACACCGCCCTGCCCGAGTTGGAGCACGACCCGTTGCACGTGTCCAGTGAGGTCTTCTCCTCCACCGACCACCGGGTGGTGGTGATCTCCAAGTGGCGCAGCAACCCGCGCCCGCTGCCCGATCCGCCCGCCCTGCTGGTGGCCCGCGCCCCGCACTCCTGGGATTTCACCCAGGTCGACCGCTGAACGGGGCCACCAACGACTGTCAGTTGCGGCGCAACATGCGGTAGGTGGCGATCCCGCCGGTGCCCAGTGCGGCGAGGAAGACCAGCCAGACGACAGTGCTGCTGACACCGACCTGTGGGCCGGTGTTGGCTGCGGCGGCGGCCAGCAGCCCGTCTGAGCCCGGAGCGGGCAGGGCGGCCGGCGGCAGTTCCGGCCAACGGACCAGGCCGGTGCTCTCCAACATCTGCATGTGGTGCATGACGAAGCCGTTGGCGTCGTCGCAGAGCTTGCGGACCGTCGCGTCACGGGTGCTGGCCCGCACCGCACCGATCACCGGGAAGATCTTGCCGTGGGCCACCCGGAGCCGGGTGACGAAGATCTGGTCGAACCGGGCGCCGGATGCCTTCTGCATCTCGGCCAGCCAGCCCTTCTGCTCGGCGGTCGGTTCACTGGGGATGGTCGCGCCGAGCTTGTTTGCGGCATCCACGACGAGCTGGTCGAGCTTCTGGTGCTCGTTGGCGATGCCCGCACCGATCTCCCGGACCTTTGCCGACTGCCCCTTCTCGGCGGCCATCTGGCCGGCGGGCATCTCCCACAGCCCGGCCAGCCGCACCCCGTTGAGCAACGTCATGTCTGCGGCGTTGAGCTGTTGCCCACCGGCGGGAGCGGCGACGGCCACGCCGGGCAGCACACCGATCCCCGCGACGATCGCGATGAGCAGCAGCGCCGCCCGGTGGGTCCGGTTGCCCGGCTGGCGACGGGCGGATCTGAGCGGTGCCATGTCTGGGGTGCCTCCTCGGTCCGGACCGAAACGCGCGTCTGGACCGGGCAGCCGTTGCCTACCGGCTGCCCGTCCGCCCACTGGTACGGACTTTCCGCTCGATCAGTTCATCGGCGCGGGCGCGGATCAGCGGGTGATGGCGAGGAGACCACCGAGCAGCAGCAGGGTCACAGCGGCGACGGCGAAGAGCACCAGCAGCTCCCGGCGGCCGTGCCCCAGGTGCTCGGCGCCGGCCGGGGTGCTGGCGCCGGCGCCGGGTAGAGCTGGCAGGTCACGGGTCAGCACGGCGAGGTCACCGAGGGTACGGGCCGTCCATACAGCACCTACCCGTTCGGAGAACTCGTCGAGCGTCAGCCGGCCCGCTGTGGTGTGCCGGTGCAGCTCGGCGACCACCCGATGGCGGTCGTCGTCGGAGGCGCGCAGCTCGACATCCACGCCGGACAGGGTACGCGCGTCAGCCCACGTCGAGGGGGTCCGCGAGGAGCCGCTCGAAGGCCAGCTCGGCGGCGCCGATCAGGGGCGCGTCCTCGCCCAGTTGGGGGGTGCGCAGCCGGACGTGCTCCAGGCACGCGCCAAGCGCGTTGGAGTTGAGGCGGCTGCGGATCTGGGCTGCCGAGGCGAGGTAGAGGTCGCGCATGGTGCCGCCGAAGATGAGCATCTCGGGGTTGAAGACGTTCACCAGGTTGGCGATTCCGAAGCCGAGCCAGTCGCCGGCCTGGCGTACCGCCGTCTGGGCTCGTGCGTCACCCCGGTCGGCGGCGTCGAAGACGGCCAGCAGCGCCTCGCGGCCCCGGGCGTCGGAGCGCCCGGCGGCCCGCAGCAGGCCGTGCTCGCCGATCTCGGTTTCCCAGCAGCCCCGGGCCCCGCACTCGCAGGGCAGGCCGTCGCGGACCACCTTCATGTGGCCGACCTCGCCGCCGTATCCGCCGTGCCCGGTGAGCCTTCGTCCACCGGCGATGATGCCGGCGCCGACCCCGACATCGCCGTACAGGTAGATGACGTTGTCGCAGCCGGCCGCGACGCCCCGGGTGTGCTCGGCGAACGCCGCCACGTCGGCCACGTTGCCCACGGTGATCGGTACGTCGATGCCGAGTTCGGCGCCGAGCGCCGCGCCGATCGGCTCGTCCACCCAGCCGGTGGTGGGACCGAGCCGGACCAGGCCGTCGTCGCGGCGGACCATGCCGCAGACGGCCACGCCCGCGCCGACGCAGATCGCGTCGGCGGGCACCGTCTGCTGCATCTCCTTGACCGCGCCGGCCAGCAGCGGCGCGGCCTCGGCGGCCAACAGGCCGCGCGGTCGGTCCAGGTCGCGGCGGTCCAGCACCGCGCCGCCGAGCCCGACGCGGGCGGCGCGCAGCCGGTCAACCTCGACGGAGTACGCGTACGCGTACACCCGGTTGGATTCGGGCCGGACGACCAGTGACGGACGTCCGGCCCGGCCGGTCTCCTTCGGTGTGCCCTCGCTGACCAGACCCACTGCGGTCAGGTCGGCGGTGAGGGCCCCGATGGTGCTGCGGTTCAGCCTCAGGGTGGTGGTCAGTTCGGCCCGTGTGGTCGCCCCGTGGACGTGTACGTGTCGCAGCAGAGCCCCCAGGTTCTGCCGCCGGACCTCGTCCTGGCTTGGTGCCGGGCGCATGTGGTGTCACCTCCCCCCGCGTGATCAGCGGGTGCCGGTGGCGGCTGCCCGGCGGCGGGAGAAGGCGTCGACGCTGGCGGCGAGCATGAGTACGACGCCGGTGACCACGTACTTGACTCCCGCGCTGTAACCCATGAGGCCCATTCCGTTGTCGATGACCGCGACCACCGCTCCACCGAGGACGGCGTCGAAGACCCGGCCCTTGCCGCCGAAGAGGCTGGTGCCGCCGATCACCGCCGCGCCGACGGCGTAGAGCAGTACGTTACTGCCCCCGGTGTTGGGGTCGACCGAGTTGGCTCGGCTGGCCGCCACGATGCCGCCGACGGCAGCCATCGAGGAGCAGATGACGAATACCGAGATCCGGATGCGGTCCACCTCGATGCCGGCGCGTCGGGCAGCTTCCCTGTTGCCGCCCACAGCGTAGATGTGGCGCCCGTAGCTGGTGCGCTGGAGCACGAAGGTCCAGATGATGAGCAGAACGGCGATGACCGGTACGACGATCGGCACGCCCTTGAGGGAGCTGATGAGGACGTTGCGGCTGCGCTCCAGGTTGAGGATGTAGACCGCCGCGCCGAGGATGACGGCGAGGCCGCCGATCCGGACGGCCACCACTGCCAGCGGGTCGGTGATGAGGCCGCGGGCCACCCGGTTGCGGTGGCGCAGCAGTTGCACAGCGGCGTAGCCGGCGACGGCGAGGATGGCCAGGACCCAGCCCAGGGCGGGGCTGAGGTTGCGGTTGGCGATGGCGACAAGCACGTCGTCGCGTACGGAGATGTTCGTGCCCTCCTTCATGAGCATCAGCACGATGCCCTGGAAGGCGAGGAACCCGGCGAGGGTGACCACGAAGGACGGAATGCCGATCTTCGCGACGAGCAGGCCGAGAGTGGTGCCGATGACGACGCCGGTGGCGACGGCGGCGAGCACGGCGACCCACCAGGGGTAGCCGAGAACTGTGACCACGTTGGCGAGTACGGCTGCGCAGACGCCGCTGGCGAAGCCTGCGGAGAGGTCGATCTCGCCGAGCAGCAGGACGAAGACGAGCCCCATCGCGATGAGCGTGACCGCCGCACCCTGTGTGAAGAGGTTGGCGAAGTTGCCGGCGGACAGGAACGACGACGGCTGCATGATCGCGAAGACGGTGCAGAGCACGAGAAGGCCGAGAACGGCAGGGAGCGCGCCGACGTCGCCGCCGCGTACCCGGCTCACGTAGGTGCGGACGTGGCCCTCGATTGTCGGCGGCGGTGTGACGGCGGCGGGGCCGTCCTTCCGCACGGCGGTGGTGGTCATCGGTCGCCTCCTGAGGTCGAGTCGGCCAGCTGGTTGCCGTTGCCGTTGCCGCCCGTACCCGGGTCGGTGGCGAGGCCGAGCCCGCCCGAGCGCCCTGCGGTGATCAGCTCGACCACCTGGGAATGGGTGATGTCGGTGGTCTTCACCTGGGCGACCATCTGGCCGAGGTACAGCGCGGCGATGCGGTCGGAGACGGCGAAGACGTCGTTCATGTTGTGCGAGATGAGCACCACGGCGAGGCCGTTGTCGGCGAGCCGGCGGACCAGTTCGAGCACCTGGGCGGTCTGCGCGACGCCGAGGGCGGCGGTGGGCTCGTCCAGGATTACCAGTCTGCTGTTCCACAGCACCGCCTTGGCGATGGCCACGGTCTGTCGCTGGCCGCCGGAGAGGCTGGAGACGTGCTGGCGCAGCGAGGTGACGGTGCGCACGGACAGCCCGGCGAGCGTCTCGGCGGCGAGCTGTTCCATCGTGGGCTCGTCCAGGACGATGCCGCGGCGCTTCTCCCGGCCGAGGAACATGTTCTGCACGATGTCGAGGTTGTCGCAGAGGGCGAGGTCCTGGTAGACGACCTCGATGCCGAGGTCGGCGGCGTCCCGCGGGCTGCTGATGCTCACCTGTTCGCCGTTGAACAGGAACTCGCCGGCGTCGGTGGGGTAGATGCCGCTGATGCACTTGACCAGGGTCGACTTGCCGGCGCCGTTGTCGCCGACGAGGGCCGTCACCTCGCCCGGGTGGGCGGTGAAGGCGACATCGCGGAGCACCTGGACGGGACCGAAGCTCTTGTCGATCCCGCGTAGTTCCAGCAGGGGGGTCGCGGACACGGGGGTCTCCTTAGGAGGGTCGGGGCCTGGCCGGCGGGCGCCGCCCGGCACGGGAGGGTGGCTCCCGTGCCGGGCGGCGGGTGTCGTCCCGGCGGGTACTGCGTCGTCGGTCAGCTGATGCCGGCGTCGGCGCAGAGCTTGGCGTACGTCCCGGCGCAGACCTCTTCCTTCGTCACGTAGCCGTCGGCGATGACGTCCTTGACGTTCTCCTTGTAGATGGCCTTCGGGGTGAGCAGCACCGAGGGGACGTCGCGGCCGCCTTCGGGGTCCTTCACCGTCTGGCCGGTGTCCTTCTTCTCGCCCTTGGCCAGCGCGATGGCCAGGTCGGAGGCAGCCTTGGCCTCTTCCCGGACCGCCTTGTAGACGGTCATGCACTGGTCGCCGGCGAGGATGTTCTGCAGGCCCTCGGTGCTGGCGTCCTGCCCGGTGACCGGGACCTTGCCGTTGAGCTTGTTCTTCTTGAGCACCGAGATGGCCGCGTTGCCGAGGCCGTCGTTGGCGGCCAGCACACCGTCGATCTTGCCGTTGGCCTTGGTGAGCTGCTGCTCGAAGATCGTCGTGGCCTGTGCGTTGTCCCAGGCCGGTACGGCGTCCTCGGGGCCCTTGACGTACTCCTTGGCGTCGAACTTCGGCTTGAGCACCGAGTCGTAGCCGTTCTTGAACAGGGTGGCGTTGTTGTCGGTGGGGGAGCCGTTCAGGTACGACACGACGGGGTTCTTGGCGCCCTGCGCGGTCAGGCACTTCGCCAGGCCCTCGCCCTGGAGCTTGCCGACGGTCTCGTTGTCGAAGCTGACGTAGTACTGGGCCGAGCCGCCCAGGGTGAGCCGGTCGTAGTCGATGGTCGCGACGCCCTGCGACTTGGCCTTGTCGAGGACGGCCTTACCGGTGCCGGAGTCCAGGTTGACGATCATCAGAACGGTGACGCCGCCGGTGATCATCTGGTCGGCGATGGTCTGGAAGGCGGTCTTGTCGTTCTGGGCGTTCTGGATGTCGTACTGGACGCCGGCGGCCTCGAACGCTTCCTTGAGGAACTTGCGGTCCGCGGTCTCCCAGCGGACGGACGACTTGCTGTCCGGGAGGATCACGCCGATCTTGGGAGTCTTGGCGGAGCTGGCCTGGCCGCCGGAGTCGTCGTCGCCACAGGCGGTCAAGCCGCCGGTCGCGAGCAGGCCCACGGCGGCGATGGTGAGGATCCCCTTACGCATGTGCAGGGTCCTTTCGGAAGGTGGAGGAGGTGTAGTTTGTTGTGCCCGGCAACGTATTGCGCTGCGCGCCGAGTCCACAAGACCGCGTAGGTGCAGAGTTTGTTGATAGCGATAACAATTCAGCAACGTGGTTGTTACTCATCGCTCATCCGCCAGACGTCGACCGTCATGAAAGCCCTCAGTGGGCTTGCAACGCCGCGGTGCGGGCCTCGGTCAGGGCCACCAGATCAGCCGCCGCCAGCTCCAGTTGCAGACCGCGCCGGCCAGCGGAGACGTAGATCGTCGGCAGGTCCAGTGCGGACTCGTCAAGCACCGTGGGCAGCCGCCGACGCTGCCCGAGCGGGCTGATACCGCCCCGTACGTAGCCCGTGGCCCGCTCGGCGACCGATCGGTCGGCGAGCGTCGCCCGCTTGCCTCCGGCAGCGGCGGCGAGAGCCTTGAGGTCCAGTTCTCCGGTGACCGGAACGACTGCCACCGTGAGCGCACCGTCGACCTCGGTCACCAACGACTTGAACACCTGCTCCGGTGCCACACCGAGCGCCGCCGCCACCAGCGCGCCGTAGTTCGGCGCGTCCGGAGACACCCGGTACGGATGGATGCGATGCGCGACGCCATGCTTGACCAGCAGTGCCGTCGCCGGAGTGCCCTGTCCCGCCACGCCTGAGAACCTAGTCGACAGGCCGGCAGACAAGCACCGTCGGCGACCCGGCCACCCGGGTCAGCACCAGGCTCGCCGCCTGGTCGCCGGCCAGCCGCAGATCCTTGCGGAGCTGTTCCGGGGTGAGCGCCGAACCCCGCTTGAGGATCTCCACCCGCCCCACCCTGCGGTCCCGCAGCAGCGCCCGCAGGCGCTTGAGCGAGAACGGCAGCACGTCGGTGACCTCCAGGCAGCGCGCGTACGGGGTGCGGGTCGGCTGGTCGCCGTAGAGGTAGGCGATGCTCGGGTCGCCGAGGGTGGCGTCCAGCTCACCGGCCAGCTCGGCGATGAGGTGCGCGCGTACCACCGCCGCGTCCGGGTCGTACAGGTAGCGGCGTGGTGGCCCGACCGGGGCCTCGACGGCACCCGAGCCGGTCAGCTCGTGGCGGCGGAACCCGGCGCCCTCCTGGCGGTGGACGGTGGCGCGGCGGGGCTCCCGGGCCAGTTCGCCGCACCAGAGCGCCGCCTCGACGAGGTCGCCGTCCACGCTCACCCACTCCGCCTCCGCGCCGGGCGGGATGAGCGCGTGATCCAACCCCGGCGCCACCTTCACCACAGTGCGGGGCACCCGTTCGGCAAGCCCGGTCACGAAGTCCCACGGTGGTGAGTAGGCACGCGGGTCGAAGATCCGACGGCCGGTGCCGGCCCGACGCCGGGCCGGGTCGCAGAAGACGCCGTCGACCCGGGAGACGTCGAACGCTGTGGCGTCGCCGCACTCGACAGTGAAGCGCTCGGCCAGCCCCGCCGCTGCGGCGTTGGCGGCTGCCATCTCGGCGGTCACCGGGTCGGCCTCCACCCCGTACACCCGGATGCCGGCGCGGGCGGCGGCGAGCGCGTCGGCGCCGAGGCCGCAACCCAGGTCGGCCAGCGTGCGGACGCCGGCCGCGTGCAGCCGTTCGGCGCGGCGGTCCGCGACGACCCGGCGGGTGGCCTGCTCCAGGCCGGCGCGGGTGAGGAACATCCCGGCGGCGGCCGGGCCGAACTTGCCGACCGCCCGGTGGCGCAGCTCCGCCTGGGTGAGCGCCGCCGCCGCGAGCGCGGGTGGCACCCCGGCCGATCGAAGGGCCGACGCCGCCGCCAGCGGGTCGCCGCCGGCCAGCCCGGCCGCCGCCGCGAGTGCGGCCGACCCCTCGGGGGTACGCAGCGCAGCCAGCTGATCGAGATCCACCCGAGCATTGTCCCGACCAGCGGCAGTGGCGGCCGGTCCGGGTTGATGACCGACGCCGGCGCGCCGAGATTGTGGCGACACGACAGGCCGTGCGTTGGCACTCTCCTTGACGGAGTGCCAGCCACGGAATAACCTGCGATTAGCACTCTCACCCCGAGGGTGCCAGCTTCCGGGTCTCGCGACCCGGGTGCGCAACGCCAGGCGGACCGGCACCCGCGACGACGGCCCCGCCCGGTGGCATGTGGCAATTGACGCTGGCCGGCCCCGCCGGCCGGTAACGAAACCAGTACCCCAGGAGGGTATGCCCGTGACTACCGCGACCAAGGTTGCGATCAAGCCGCTCGAGGACCGCATCGTGGTCCAGGCGAACGAGGCTGAGACCACCACGGCGTCGGGCATCGTGATCCCCGACACCGCCAAGGAGAAGCCGCAGGAGGGCACTGTCCTCGCTGTGGGCCCGGGGCGCGTCGACGACAACGGCAACCGGGTTCCGGTTGACGTGCAGGTCGGCGACACCGTCCTCTACTCGAAGTACGGCGGCACCGAGGTCAAGTACGCCGGCGAAGAGTACCTGGTGCTCTCCGCCCGCGACGTCCTCGCGGTCATCGAGAAGTAAGCAACCGATCAGTGTCGTTGCCCCGGTCCGGCTCGCCGGGCCGGGGCAACGTCGCTTCGAAGGGACATTTATGGCGAAGATCCTGAGCTTCTCGGACGACGCCCGACACCTGCTGGAGCACGGTGTCAACGCCCTCGCTGACGCGGTCAAGGTCACCCTCGGCCCGCGCGGGCGCAACGTCGTCCTGGACAAGAAATTCGGTGCGCCGACGATCACCAACGATGGTGTGACCATCGCCAAGGAGATCGAGCTCACCAACCCCTACGAGAACCTCGGCGCGCAGCTGGTCAAGGAGGTGGCGACCAAGACCAACGACGTCGCCGGCGACGGGACCACCACCGCGACCGTGCTGGCGCAGGCGATGGTCCGTGAGGGCCTGCGCAACGTGACCGCCGGCACCAACCCGGCTGGCCTCAAGCGGGGCGTCGACGCGGCAGCCACCAAGATCTCCGAGGCGCTGCTCGGTCGGGCCGTCGAGGTCGCCGACCAGAAGGCGATCGCGAACGTTGCCACGATCTCCGCGCAGGACTCCACGATCGGCGAGCTGATCGCCGAGGCGATGGAGCGGGTCGGCCGCGACGGCGTCATCACCGTCGAAGAGGGCTCGATGCTCACCACCGAGCTGGAGGTGACCGAGGGTCTCCAGTTCGACAAGGGCTTCATCTCGCCCAACTTCGTCACCGACCTGGAGGGCCAGGAGTCCGTCCTCGAGGACGCCTACATCCTGGTCACCACGCAGAAGATCTCCGCGATCGAGGAGCTGCTGCCGCTGCTGGAGAAGGTCCTCCAGAACAGCAAGCCGCTGCTGATCATCGCCGAGGACGTGGAGGGCCAGGCGCTCTCCACCCTCGTGGTCAACTCGCTGCGCAAGACCCTCAAGGTCTGCGCGGTGAAGGCCCCGGGCTTCGGTGACCGGCGCAAGGCGCTGCTCCAGGACATCGCCATCTCCACCGGCGCCGAACTGGTCGCCCCGGAGCTGGGCTACAAGATCGACCAGGTTGGCCTTGAGGTGCTGGGCACCGCTCGGCGCGTCGTGGTCGACAAGGAGAACACCACGATCGTCGACGGCGGCGGCCAGAAGGCCGACGTCGAGGACCGGGTGTCCCAGATCCGCAAGGAGATCGAGGCCTCCGACTCCGACTGGGACCGGGAGAAGCTGGCCGAGCGGCTCGCGAAGCTCTCCGGCGGTATCGCCGTGATCAAGGTTGGCGCGGCGACCGAGGTCGAGATGAAGGAGCGCAAGCACCGCATCGAGGACGCCATCGCGGCGACCAAGGCCGCGGTCGAGGAGGGCACCGTGCCCGGCGGCGGCGCCGCCCTGGTGCAGATCCTTCCGGTGCTCGACGACGACCTGGGCTTCACCGGTGACGAGAAGGTCGGCGTCTCGATCGTGCGCAAGGCGCTCGTCGAGCCGCTGCGCTGGATCGCGCAGAACGCCGGCCACGACGGCTACGTCGTGACCCAGAAGGTCGCCGAGATGCAGTGGGGCCACGGCCTCGACGCCGCCACCGGCGAGTACGGCGACCTGGTCAAGGCCGGCATCATCGACCCGGTGAAGGTGACCCGCAACGCGGTCACCAACGCCGCCTCGATCGCCGGCCTGCTGCTCACCACGGAGAGCCTCGTGGTGGAGAAGCCGGAGCAGGCCGAGCAGGCCGGCGCCGGTGGGCACGGCCACGGCCACGGTCACGGTCACCAGCACGGCCCGGGCTTCTGACCCGCTAGCACCACCCTTTCCGGGGCACACCGTCCACGACGGTGTGCCCCGGCTTGTTCCCGAAACCGCCATCGAGCGCCGTCACGGTTGGCAGCCCGGCGAGCCGACCGCGCACACTGGGTCGATGAGCACCACGTCGCGGCGGTACGCCGCGCTGGCCGGAGTCACCGCCGCCACCGTCGCCATCGGAGTCGCCGAACCGGTGGCCGTACTGACCGGACCCCGGTCGGCGCCGCTGGTAGCGGTCGGCGGGGTGGTCGTCGACGCCGTTCCCGAGCCGCTGAAGCAATTCGCCATCGACGTCTTCGGCACCGCCGACAAGATCGCCCTGCTGGTCGGCACGGCCCTGCTGCTGGGCGGGTTCGCGGCGCTCATCGGAGTGCTCGCGGCGCGTCGACTGGCGATCGGGCTGGCCGGTATCGCCGCGCTGGGCGCCGTCGGGGTGGCCGCCGCGCTGACCCGTCCCGGCGCTGACCTCGCCGACGCCCTGCCGTCGCTCGTCGGCGGTGGGCTGGGCGCGCTGGTGCTCTGGCTGTTCATCGCCGGCCCGTTCGAGATGGACCCCTGGCCCTGGTCGCCACCAACCCCACCCGCGCCGCCCCCGGCCGCCTCGCCGCCTCCGGGTGGGCCTTCGAACCTGGCCGGGTCGGAGCGGCCGGAGGCGGTCGACCCGGAGTCGCGACGGCGGTTCCTCACCGGCACCGGGGTGCTGCTCGGCACGGCCGCGGTGGCCGGTCTGGGCGGGCGCTGGCTGGCCGGGCGGCGCGGGGTGTCGGCCGCCCGGGACGCGATTCGCCTGCCCGCGCCTGCCGTACCCGCGGCGGCGGTGCCGGCGGGCGCGGACCTGTCGCTGGCGCAGCTCGCGCCGTACGTCACCCCGAACTTCGGCTTCTACCGCATCGACACCGCGCTCGTGGTGCCGCAGGTGGACCCGGACACGTGGCGGCTGCGCATCCACGGGCGGGTCGGCACCGAACGCACCTACACGTACGCCGACCTGCTGGCCCGGCCGCTGGTCGAGCGCTACGTGACGCTTGCCTGCGTCTCCAACGAGGTGGGCGGCGACCTGATCGGCAACGCCCGCTGGCTGGGCGTACCCCTTCGGGAGCTGCTCGACGAGGTCGACCCGGACGACGACGCCGACCAGGTCGTCGGTCGGTCGGTCGACGGCTGGACCTGCGGCACCCCCACGGCGGCTCTGCGCGACGGGCGCGACGCGCTGCTGGCCATCGGCATGAACGGTGAACCCTTGCCGGTCGACCACGGTTTCCCCGCCCGGATGGTGGTGCCGGGCCTCTACGGCTACGTGTCGGCGTGCAAGTGGGTGACCGAGTTGGAGCTGACCCGGTTCGCGGACTTCGACGCGTACTGGGTGCCGCGCGGCTGGTCCGTCGAGGGGCCGATCAAGACCCAGTCGCGGATCGACGCGCCCCGCAGGCGCAACCGGCTGACCGCCGGGCCGGTGACCGTCGCCGGGGTGGCCTGGGCGCAGCATCGGGGCATCCGACGGGTCGAGGTGCGCGTCGACGACGGCGAGTGGCAGGAGGCGGAGTTGGCGCCCACGGTGTCGGTGGACACCTGGGTGCAGTGGTCCTGGCGCTGGGACGCCACGCCGGGCGAGCACCGACTCCAGGTCCGGGCCACCGACGCGACAGGCGAGACCCAGACCGAGCGTACGCAGGGTGTCGTCCCCGACGGCGCCACCGGCTGGCACACGGTCCCCGTCCTGGTCCGCTGAGCACCCGCTCACGCAGATCTTGGACAGTTACCGTTCGCGCGGAACGGTAACTGTCCAAGATCTGCGCGCGACAACGCGCGAACCGCGCCCTCCGATGCGAGGGCGCGGTTCGCGCGTTGTCTTGAGAGTGTCGGTGTCAGGCGACGTTGCGCTGGGCCGGGAAAGCAGACTTGTGCGTGCTGCCAAGTCGGGCCTCCAGCCGTGCGACGTCGACCCGGGCGTGCCGGCGGTCCGCGACGTCCTCCCAGCCGAGGGCGAGCAGCCGCAGCCGCTCCGACTCGCTGAAGCCACCCCACACGCCGTACGGCTCACGGACCGACAGCGCGTGCGCCGCGCACTCGGCGCGGACGGGGCATGCCCGGCAGACCGCCTTTGCGGACGACTCCCGACGCAGCCGGGATGAGCCCCGCTCGCCGTCGGGGTGGAAGAACTGGGCGCTGTCGCGGCCTCGGCAGGCACCGAGCCGCTGCCAGTCCCAGAGGTCGACGATGGGTCCGGGCAGTCTACGTACGTTCGACATCAGCACCCCTCCTCCCGCGCGGCACCGCGAGATCCTTGTGGCCGGCTTCCGGGCGGCGGGCCGCGCAGGCGCACCGTTCCCGGCCTGGCCCCTCCGGTACCCCGGCTGTTGCCGACTCACACACCTGTGATCGAAAACGCTCGGCAACTTAGGGCTTTTGCCCTAGTTGTCGGAAAAGTTCAGATGATTGCCCGGAACCCCCTCCGGGGCCGACCTCGTCATGGTCTGCTCGTGTGCGGAGAGGAGACCACCACAGTGCGTACTGTTCTTGTGTGCGTTCGGACACCACTCGCGGCCCAGCACCTGACATCCGCTGCCGCGCGGCTGGGGTTGTCCGCGATCGTCCGTACCGCCGTCTCCGATCCCGAGGTGATGCTCCGGCTCGCCGAACGGCCGGTCGACGTGGTGCTCGCCGACACGGCCCTCACCCGGCCGGACAGCGCGGGCTTCGTTCGCCGGGTGCTCGCCCGCGCGCCGCAGGCCGCTGTCCTGCTGCTCGGCACCGAGGAACCCGAGGCCGCGGCGGCCACCATCAGCGCCGGCGCCCGGGGCCTGATCCAGAACGTCGACCATGACCTGACCAGTGCGGTGGCCAAGGCCCTGCTGCTGCTCACCGCGCCCGGCCGGGCCTCCCGGCAGCGGGTCACCGACCCGGCCCGGGACACCGCGTCGGTCGGCGGATCGGGCCGCTCGGCGCCGTCCCTGCGCGGCTCCGCCGAGCCGGGCTGGACCGCCGCGACGGGCGAGGGCTCTGCGGGCATGCCGTCCGTGCCCGTGCAGCGGGGCGAGGACGAGGTCGACCCGGCCACCGACGAGCAGGCGACCGGCCAGAACGACGCCGCCCGACCGGCCCCGAACACCCGCCCCACCCGGGCGTCGATCGGGCTCACCGAGCGGGAGTTGCAGGTCCTGCTCGGCATGGCCGAGGGCAAGAGCAACGCGGAGATCGGCCGGGAGCTGTTCGTGTCCGAGGACACGGTCAAGACCCACGCCCGGCGGCTGTTCCGCAAGCTCGGCGCCCGGGACCGGGCACACGCGGTGGCCGCAGGCTTCCGAGCCGGCCTCGTCGCCTGACGGCGCGATCAGGCCGGCCTGGTCGCCCTGACGGCGGAAACAAGCCGACCTCGTCGCCTGACGGCGGAAACAAGCCGACCTCGTCGCCTGACGGCGGAAACAAGCCGACCTCGTCGCCTGACGGCGGAAACAAGCCGACCTCGTCGCCTGACGGCGGAAACAAGCCGACCTCGTCGCCTGACGGCGGGAGCAGGCTCGCCCCGTCGCCTGAACGGCACGATCAGTCCGCGGCAGTCAGTCGTTCGTGGGGGTGCCTGGCTCGTCCTCGGTGCCCTCGGTCAGGGTGTCGTGCACCCCGTCGGCGTACCCACGGGCGTAGTCCCAGGTCACGTAGTGGTCCGGGTCGGGGTCGTAGGCCGGCTCGTGCACGCGCGGACGCCCCGAGTTGAGCAGGTGCCGCAGGTTGCCCCGCAGCAGGTCCCAGTCGAAGTAGTGCGGCTCCCGGCAGTCCTCGCACTCGATCACCAGCCCGCGCACCCCGATCGGTGCCAGCAGAGCCTGGTAGATCTCCAGGTCGGCGAGGTCTTCGAGCACGTCCTGCCGCTCGACGTCGGTCAGCGGATCCGGCGTCGCGTCGTCGCCCGGATCGTCAAGCCCCGCAGTCGGGTCGGCCGGGTCGCCGTTGAACGGGTCGATGGGCTCGTCGTGCACCCCCTCACCGTAGACCCAACGCGGGGTGAACGTCCGCCCCCCGGCACCGCGCCGGGAGTGCCGCCGCCGCCGGAGGTCGCCCAGCTCACTGGGTACGATGGGACGACCGGCCGGCACCGCGGCGTGTCCCAGTGTCCGCCCGCGCCACCTCGCTGAAGCCCATCCGAGCAGCTCAGGGGAGCAATCGTGGAAAATTCGCCCAGCACCGATCTTCCGGCCGGCGCCGAACACGCCGACCTGGGCGGCCACCTGCCCGAGTTGCCGGCAGGCTCGGCGCGGGTGGTTCCGCTCGGGCTCACCTTCGACGACGTGTTGTTGCAGCCGGGCGAGTCGGACGTGGTGCCCAGTCGGGTCAACACCCGTACGAAGCTCACCCGCAACATCGAGTTGACCATTCCGCTGCTGTCCAGCGCCATGGACACCGTCACCGAGGCGCGGATGGCGATCGCCATGGCCCGTCAGGGTGGCATCGGCGTGCTGCACCGCAATCTCTCCGTTGACGACCAGGCGCTCCAGGTCGACCTGGTCAAGCGCTCCGAGTCCGGCATGATCACCAACCCGGTGACGGCCAGCCCGGACGACACGCTGCGCGAGGTCGACGAGCTGTGCGGTCGGTACCGGATCTCCGGCGTGCCGGTGGTGGACGGTGACGGCCAGTTGGTAGGCATCGTCACCAACCGCGACATGCGTTTCGTGTCCGAGCCGAGCACCCCGGTTCACGAGATCATGACCCGTACCCCGCTGATCACCGCCCGGGTCGGGGTGAGCAAGGACGACGCGTTGGCGCTGCTGCGCCAGCACAAGGTCGAGAAGCTGCCGATCGTGGACGAGGCGGGTCGGCTGCGCGGGCTGATCACCGTGAAGGACTTCACCAAGAGCGAGCAGTACCCGGAGAGCACCAAGGACGCCGCCGGACGGCTCCGGGTGGCCGCCGCGATCGGTGTCGGCGAGGACTCCTACAAGCGGGCGCGCACACTTGTCGACGCGGGCGTCGACGTGCTGATCGTGGACACGGCGCACGGGCACCAGCGGGCCGTGCTGGACATGGTCCGTCGGCTCAAGAAGGACGTGAGCGTCGACGTCGTGGGCGGCAACGTGGCGACCTACGCCGGTGCGAAGGCGCTTGTCGACGCCGGCGCCGACGGGGTCAAGGTGGGTGTCGGTCCGGGTGCGATCTGCACCACCCGGATCGTCGCCGGGGTGGGCGTGCCGCAGATCACCGCGATCATGGAGGCGGCCCGCGCCGCCCGTCCGGCCGGTGTGCCGGTGATCGGCGACGGCGGCATCCAGTATTCGGGTGACATCGCCAAGGCCATTGTGGCCGGCGCCGACACGGTGATGCTCGGCAGCCTGCTGGCCGGCTGCGAGGAGAGCCCCGGCGAGCTGATCTTCGTCAACGGCAAGCAGTTCAAGACGTACCGGGGGATGGGCTCGCTCGGCGCGATGCAGTCCCGTGGTCAGGCCAAGTCGTACTCGAAGGACCGCTACTTCCAGCAGGACGTGCTCAGCGACGACAAGCTGGTGCCCGAGGGCGTCGAGGGCCAGGTGCCCTACCGGGGGCCGCTGTCGCGGGTGGCCCACCAGCTCGTCGGTGGGCTGCGACTGGCGATGGGGTACGCCGGTGCGGAGAACATCCCCGACCTGCACCACCGGGGCCAGCTCATCCGGATCACCGCGGCCGGGCTCAAGGAGAGCCACCCGCACGACATCCAGATGACCGTCGAGGCGCCCAACTACCACACCCGCTGACCCACCACCCCCAACCACCTGGAGTCCCCCATGCGTGACGTGGTCGAGATCGGGCTGGGCAAGACCGCGCAGCGCGGCTACCACCTGGACGACATCGCCATCGTGCCGAGCCGCCGGACCAGGGACGTCGACGACGTCTCCACCGCCTGGCAGCTCGACGCGTACCCGTTCGGTATTCCCTGCGTCGGGCATCCGTCCGACGCCACGATGAGCCCGTCGTCGGCGGTGCGGCTGGGTCAGCTCGGCGGTCTCGGCGTGCTCAACGTCGAAGGGCTGTGGACCCGCTACGAGAACCCGACGAAGGTGCTTGAGGAGTTGGCAGGCCTCGACGAGGACGCCCGCGCCACCAAGCGGCTCCAGGAGGTGTACGCCGAGCCGATCCGCCCGGACCTGATCGCCGAGCGGGTCCGTGAGCTGCGGGCCGGCGGCGGCACTGTGGCGGTGCGGGTGTCCCCGCAGCACACCTTGGCGCTGGCACCGGTGATTCTGGACGCCGGGGTGGACATCCTGGTCATCCAGGGCACCATCGTCTCCGCCGAGCACGTGTCGACGACCGACGAGCCGCTGAACCTCAAGGAGTTCATCGCCGACCTCGACCTGCCGGTGATCGTCGGCGGTTGCACCGACTACAAGACGGCGCTGCACCTGATGCGTACCGGCGCGGCCGGTGTGATCGTGGGCATCGGCGGCGACGAGTGGTCGACCACCGAGTCGGTGCTGGGCATCCGGGTGCCGATGGCCACCGCGATCGCCGACGCCGCGGCGGCCCGCCGGGACTACCTCGACGAGACCGGCGGCCGGTACGTGCACCTGATCGCCGACGGCGACATCCAGACCTCCGGCGACATCGCCAAGGCGCTCGGCTGCGGTGCCGACGCGGTGATGCTCGGCGAGCCGCTGTCGCTCTGCGAGGAGGCGCCCGCCGGTGGCG
Source organism: Micromonospora profundi (assembly GCF_011927785.1). NCBI lineage: Bacteria > Bacillati > Actinomycetota > Actinomycetes > Micromonosporales > Micromonosporaceae > Micromonospora > Micromonospora profundi. The sequence continues at coordinate 6,798,048 of NZ_JAATJK010000001.1, forward strand.
CCTGGTGGCACTCGGCGGCGAGCCACCCGTCGCTGCCCCGCGGCGCGTTCGAGGTCTCCGGCGAGCCGCTCGGGTCGATGGAGCAGTTGCTGTTCGGCCCGGCCGACGAGGCCGACGGTCAGCTCAACCTGTTCGGCGGCCTGCGCCGGGCGATGGCCAAGTGCGGCTACCGCGACCTCAAGGAGTTCCAGAAGGTGGGCCTGGTCCTCGACCGCTGACCTACCTCCTGCACGCCGGAAGGCCGGCCCCGCCACGTTGCGGGGCCGGCCTCCGTCGTTCCCGGGGCGTCAGCCCACTGTGAACTCGACCCAGTTCAGGTTGCCCAGGCCGCTGGTCGGCCCGCCCGGTACGGCGGTGTAGACCAGGTAGAGCCGGTGCGCCCCGGCCGGCTGGTTCACCGGCACCGAGGTGCTGGTGAAGGCCGCGTTGCCGGTGGTCGCGTTCAGCGTCGCCGTGGCGACGAGCGGGCCGGTCGGCGAGTCGAGCCGCAGCTCCACCGCCGCGCGGGGAGTGCCCGCGGTAGCGGCCGAGCCTCCGGAGTGCCGCAGCGTCACGCTGGACACCCCACCCAGGTTGATCGGGTCGAAGGCGATGTGGTCGCCCGGGTCGATCGAGCTGACGTGCTCACCGCCGCCGGTGTCACCGGTGTTGGCGACCGTGACGCCCTCCTTCACCTGGGCGTTCTCGGCCTGCTGGCGAGGCGTCTGGATGATCGCCTGGCCGACGGTGGTGAGCGGGGCCTGCCCGCCGCCGCCGAGGTCGGTGTACGAGGCGCTGATCCCGCCGTACAGGTAGCCACCGGCGTGGTCACCGCCGTCGGCCGGGGTGGCCAGGATGCCCGTGCAGCCGGTGGTGGAGCTGTCCGGGTGCCCGTGGCTGTCGTGGCCGAGGACGAACGTCACCGTCACCCGCGAGCAGTCCACCGGCCCGTCCTCCGGGTCGGTCACCGTGATGGTGAACGGCACCGCGTCACCCCAGTTGAAGAAGCTGCCGGACACCGGGGAGGTGACTGTCACGGTGGGCGCGGTGTTGCCGACCACGATCTCCCTGGTGAGTACGGCGGTCCTGCCGCTGGAGTCGGTAACCGTCAGCTTGGCGCTGTAGGTGCCGTTCGCCGTGTAGGTGAACGACGGGTTCGGGTCGGCCGAGTCGACGGTGCCGTCGTTCGTGAAGTCCCAGGCGTACGAGATGGACTCGCCCGGGTCCGGGTCGTAACTGCCGGCCGAGGAGAACTGCACGGTCAGCGGTGTCGTCCCGGAGGTGGGTGTGGCGTCGAGCTTCGCCACCGGTGACCGCTGGCCCTTGACGTACCGGATCACCGACAGTTGCGCGTCCGGGTTGGCCCGGAAGAAGCCGTCGCCGTACTCCAGCAGGTAGAGCGAGCCGTCCGGCCCGAACTCCATGTCCATCGGGTTGTCGAAGACGAAGCCCGGCAGGAACTGCTCCACGCCGGTCAGCTTGCCCTTGCCGTCGGTACGCATCATGAAGATCTTGTCGCGGGTGAACTCACCGAAGACCACAGCGTTCTGGTAGTACTCGGGGAACTTCACCTCGGAGGTCGACTTCGGGTCGTACGAGTAGATCGGGCCGCCCATCGGGCCGACGCCGCCGGTGCCGATCACCGGCCACGCGAAGTCGCAGGCGACCGGCGGGTTCTCCAGGTACGCCCCGGCGCACGGGGTACGGGCGTCGAACGTGTACCAGAACTGCGGTTGCTCGACCTTCGGCAGCACCCGCAGGCCGGTGTTGCGCGGCGAGTCGTTGACCGGGGCGCCGCAGTTGAACGGTGCGCCGGAGGTCCGGGTGACGAAGTCGTAGTCGACGTACGGCAGGCTCGGCGAATAGCAGTACGGCCAGCCGTAGTTGCCGGCCTTCTTGGTGGCGAACCAGCGGCCGGTGCCGTCCGGGCCCCGGGTGGCGCTGGGCACGCGGGAGTCCGGCGAGTAGTCACCGACGTAGACGGTGCCGTCGGCGCCCACGTCGTACCGGAACGGGTTGCGCAGCCCCATCAGGAAGATCTCCGGCCTGGTCTTGCCGGCCTGGTCCTTCGCCTCGTCGAAGAGGTTGCCCTTCGGGATGGAGTACGTGCCGTCCGGTCGTACCTTGATCCGCAGCAGCTTGCCGCGCAGGTCGTTGGTGTTGCCCGACGAGCGCTGCGCGTCGTACCCGGGGCCCTGGGTCGGCGACTCGTTGATCGGGGTGTACCCGTCGGAGCCGCCCGCGTTGGTGTCGTCGCCGGTGACGAGGTAGAGCAGTCCCTTGGCGTCGAACTTGATCTCGCCGGCCACGTGGCAGCAGATGCCGCGGTCGGCGTCGACCCGGAGGATCTGCTGCTCGGTGCTCATGTCCAGGTGCGGGGTGGGGGTCTCGACGAGCTTGACCCGGGAGAGCAGGTTGTAGCCCTTGAACTTGTCCCACACTGTCGGGTCGTTCGAGGTGGCGGGCGCGTCGCCCTCGTTGACGCCCGGGGTGCTCGGGTCGTCGACAGGGGTGTTGAGCTTCGGCGCGTAGTAGATGTAGACCCACTTGTTCTTCGCGAAGTCCGGATCGATCGCCACCGACTGGAGGCCGTCCTCGTCGTGCTGGTACACGTCGACGGTGGTGATCACCGGGCTGGCGCCGGTGGCGGGGTCGTAGAGCCGTACCTCGCCGCCACGGGTGTTGTGCAGCACCCGGCCGTCGGGGAGCACTGCCAGCGACATCGGCTCGCCCGGCTCGCCGTTGAGTGTGACCTTCTCGTAGTTGCCGAGCACTGTCGCGCCGCAGTCGCCCTCGATCACGCCGGCGGACCACTGGATGCCGCCGAGCAGGTGCTCACGGAACTTCGCCGAGCGGTACGTCTCGATGCTGTGCCCGAGGCCCGTGTAGAAGGAGCGCCCGCCCTGGTAGTCCTTGCACCAGGTGATCGGGTGGTCGTACCCCATCGTGCCGCCGGTGTAGGTCTTCTCGTCCACAGTGGCCAGGACGTGCGAGGTGCCCCGGACGTTGCGGTCGAAGTTGTACCACTCCTCGGTGAGGGTGAGCGTGCGGGGAAGCGTCTCCGACGCCGGGTGGGCGCGGTCGGCGACGTCGACCACGCCACGGGTGACCGTCGAGGCGCTTGCCACCTTCGCGCCGACCAGGTCCTGGTAGAAGGTCCAGTCCGGCTCGGTCTCCGCCGCGGCGTGTACGCCGACGTAGCCGCCGCCGGCCTTCACGTACGCCTCGAAGGCCGCCTCCTGGCTGGCGTTGAGGACGTCGCCGGTGGTGTTGAGGAAGACCACGGCCCGGTACTTCGCCAGCTCGGTGGGGGTGAACACCGCGGCGTCCCGGGTGACAGTGACAGTGAACTTGTTGGCCTTGGCCAGTTTCCGGATCGTGTCGACGCCGTCGTTGATGGACGCGCGGCGCTCACCGGCGGTCTTCGTGAACACCAGGACCTGGTAGCTCTTCGGGGCGCGCTGGGGGGAGCGGAGGGCGGCGGGGCCGTTCTCCACGACGGCTGCCCCGGTCGGGGGTGGGTCGGCTGGTGCCGCAGTGGCGGGTGCGGCGGAGATGAGGGAGACGTTCAGGATGAGCCCAGCGGCGACGGCGAACCATCGTCGTCCGGTCGGTCGGATCATCGTTCCTCCGGTGTTCGGCGGGCGCGCGGCATCCCCGGCCCGGTGGGGCCGGCCGCGCGACTGCGGTGGGGGATGGACCGTGCGCGTCCCGTCGCCGTACGGGAGCGCGAAGGTGATCGGGGGACGGCTGTTGTCCGCGCCCGTCACCGCCGCCGGCTCGACGGCCGGCGGAGTGTGGGCACGGCCGGCGTCGAGCGGACGCCGGCCGTGCGAGGTGTTACTTCTTGAGGTAGATCGTCAGGTCGGACATGTTGCGGTAGCTGAGCGCCGCGAGGTCGAGCGATTGTCCCTGGTTGGCGGTGCCGCCGGGGGCGGTGTCCATCTCCCAGTTGGCGTGGTGGAAGTCCCGCTCGCCGATGGTCTGGAAGAACTGCTGGAAGTTGATGTCGCCCTCGCCGAGAGGGGCCATCTGGTGGCCGTTGGGCACGCTGGTGTCGCGGTCGCCGTCCTTGGCGTGGAACAGCGGGAACCGGGTGGTCCGGTCGGCCACGTTGAGGATCGGGTCGAACAGGTCGGTCACCTCACGGCCGGCCGGGTCGACGTACTTCTGGTGCTTGTAGCGGGCCACGTAGCCCCAGTAGATGTCGAACTCGAAGAAGACGTACTTCGGGTCGGTCTTGCCGAAGAAGTACTCCAGCCGCCGGACGCCCGACGAGCGGGTGGGCCGGCCCTGCGCGTCCAGCGGGCCGGAGTCGAGCAGGAAGCTGTACGCGACGTCGTGGTTGTGGGTGTAGAGCCGCATGCCCCGGGCGCGGGCCTGCCGGCCCAGCTCGTTCCAGAGGTCGGCTGCGGCGTCCCAGTCGGCCTTGTAGGCGCTGTTCGTGGGGTCGCTGCCGGTGCCGATGTTCTTCATGCCGAGTTCCTCGGCGATGTCCAGCTGCTGCTGGAAGGTGGCCGCCTGGATCGAGGCGTGGGTGCCGTTGGCGACCAGGCCGTTGTCGTCGAGGATCTTGCGGATCTCGCGCGGGGTGATCTGCCGGCCGAGGATCGAGGTGTGCTGGGTGTAGCCGGCGAACTCGATCTCCTTGTAGCCGATCTCGGCGAGTCGGGCGAGGACGCGCTCGAAGCCGTACGGCACTCCGCTGTCGTCGGGCGCTGCGGTGATCCGGTCCCGGACGCTGTAGAGGATGATCCCGCGGTTCTTCTCCGGGATCAGCGGTTCGACCCGCAGCTTGCTCTTGCCCTTGTCCTTGTCCTTGCCCTTGTCCTTGGGGTGGGCGAGGGCTGGGGAGCCGGTGGCGAGGACCGGCAGGCCGGCCGCGCCGAGTGCGGCGGCGACGCCTGCGGAGGCGGCGAGCAGGGACCGGCGGTTGATCCGGTTGGTCGGTGTGGCGTCGGTGTGGTCTGGCATGGTCCCACCTTTCGCGACGGCGTATGCCGTCGATAACGATCAGCAAGGGTGCGACGAGGGTCCGTCGCAGGGCGCCGCCGAGCGCCTTGTCCGCGTCTCCGGCGGGGCCGGAAGCCTGCGGTGTCGTGACATCGAAGGGACAACTGCACGCCGCCGCCACGGCGTGTCGGTGTGGGACGCGAAGTCCCGCTCCTGGACGCGATCGACTGGGATGTTCCGAACGCGTTACATCTTGGGGTCAGACAGTAACGTCGGCGGTGGCCAAAAGAAAGTGTCAATGTGAGCCAACTTTTGCTTGTTTCAACGAAAGTAACTGACGATCGTCGATACACACCTCCGGCACGGCCGTGCCGGCTACGCTCGTCGTGACCCGGGCGGCCGGGCGAAAGGAGACGTGCATGGTCCTTACCGGACGGACGTCGCGCCGCCACCGGCTGGCCATCGTCACCGCGTTCACCTGCGCCGTCGCGCTCGGTGCCGCCGGATGTACGGGCGCTGACAACGACGGGTTCCGGCCCGGTGCCGCCGACGCCGGTGACCCGTACGTGCCCGGACGCGGCAACGGCGGCTACGACGTCACGCACTACGGCCTGGACGTCCGCTACGACCCGACGACCGACCGGCTCAGCGGCCGGGCCGCCATCACTGCCACCGCCATCCAGGATCTGTCCCGGTTCAACCTGGACCTCGCCGGCCTGGACGTAGGAGCGGTCACCGTCGACCAGGCGCGGGCCGAGCACCGCCGCGACGCCGGCGAACTGGTGGTGACCCCACGCGACCGGCTGCCACGCGGCCGGCAGTTCACAGTGGTTGTCGACTACCAGGGTGTGCCCAGCGCCGTCACCGACGGTGCGCTGGGCAGCGGTGGTTTCCTGCACACCGACGACGGCGCGATCGCACTCGGTCAGCCCGACTCCGCAGCCACCTGGTTCCCGGTCAACGATCACCCGTCGGACAAGGCCAGCTACGACATCGCCGTGACCGTTCCGGACGGACTGGCCGCACTCAGCAACGGCGTGCCCGGCCCGCGGAGCAGCGCCGACGGCTGGACCACCTGGCGCTGGTCGGAACGCACCCCGATGGCCAGCTACCTGAGCACCCTCGTGATCGGAAACTACCGGGTGGTCGACGGCGAGCACGCCGGACGACCGATGGTCACCGCCGTCGCGGCGAGCCTGCCGGCGACAGGTGGCGCGGCCGGCTCGCTGGCCCGCACCGGCGAGATCGCGGACTTCCTGGCCAGCCGCTTCGGCCCGTACCCGTTCGACTCGTACGGGGGCATCGCCGTTGCCGACGACCGGATCTCCTACGCGCTGGAGACCCAGTCCCGGCCGGTCTACGGACCCGCCTTCTTCACCGACGACAGGCTCAACCCGGGCGTTGTCGCGCACGAGTTGGCCCACCAGTGGTTCGGCGACAGTGTCTCCCTCAGCAGGTGGGGCGACATCTGGCTCAACGAGGGCTTCGCCAGCTACGCAGAGTGGCTGTGGGAGGAGCACGACGGTGGCCGGACGGCGCAGCGCAACTTCGAACTCCAGTACGCGGTGACGGACTGGTCGCAGCCGTCGGTCGAGCCGGGCCGGGAACGGATGTTCGGCACCGCCGTCTACAAGCGCGGTGCGCTCGCCGTGCACGCGCTACGCCGGACCGTCGGTGACGACACGTTCTTCCGCATCCTGCGTACCTGGACCACCGAGCGGGCTGGCGGAAACGCCACCACCGGGGACTTCGTGGCGCTGGCCGAGCGGGTGTCGAACCGGCAGCTGCGGCCACTCCTGGACGCCTGGCTTGTCGGCGGCACAGCGCCCACCCTGCCGTGACGGGCCCGTGATGCCCTGTCGATAGGCTGCCGCCTGCGATCGGCACGGGCACCGGTCGCGCGCGGGCGGTCGATGCCTCCGCGCTGCCGTACGGGGAGGGTTCGTGATGCGGGGAACGCCGCGCAGGCTGCTGGTTGCTGCAGCACTGCTGGTGACCGGGGCGCTCGTGACGTCCGGGTGCGACTCGACCGCGCCGGACGCGGCGACACCGGCACCGAGCGCGTCCCCGAAGCCGTCGCGGGTGTTCACCGCCGGTGCGGCCGGAGTCGGCGACAGCTACTTCCCCACCTACGGCAACGGCGGCTACGACGTCGGGCAGTACACCATCAAGGTGCGCTACGACCCGGCGAAGGACCGGCTTACCGGCACCGCCACAGTGCAGGCCACAGCTACGGCCGACCTGTCGACGTTCAACCTCGACCTGGCCGGCCTGACCGTCAGGGAGGTGACGGTGGACGGGGCACCGGCCACCCACAGCCGGGACGGGAACGAGCTGGTGATCAAGCCGGCCGCCGGCCTGATCACCGGCAACGGGTTCGTCGCCGAGATCGCGTACTCCGGCGTTCCGAAGCCGCTGGAGAACGAGGCGCTCGGCAGCGGCGGCTTTCTGCACACCCCCGACGGCGCAATCGCGCTGGGCCAGCCCGAGTCGGCGAGCACCTGGTTCCCGGTCAACGACCACCCGTCCGACAAGGCCGCCTACGACATCGAGATCACCGTCCCGAAGGGGCTCACCGCGATCAGCAACGGTCTGCCGGGTGGCTCGACAACCACTGACGGCTGGACCACCTGGAAGTGGTCGGAGAAGTCGCCGATGGCCAGCTACCTGAGCACTGTGGTGATCGGCAAGTTCCGGATCACCACAGGCGAGCACAAGGGGCGGCCGGTCTACAGCGCGGTCACCTCGACAGTGGCCAAGGGCGCCCCGGACGCGTCGATCGCGCAGACCGTCAAGGTGGCCGACTACCTGGAGAGCGTCTTCGGGCCGTACCCGGTCGACGCGTACGGCGGTGTGGTGGTCTCCGACAGCCGGATCTCCTACGCGCTGGAGACCCAGAGCCGGCCGGTCTACTCCGCAGGCTTCTTCAGGCGTGGCGAGAACACCGATGTGGTCGCCCACGAGTTGGCCCACCAGTGGTTCGGCAACAGTGTGGCGCTCGCCAAGTGGGAGGACATCTGGCTCAACGAGGGCTTCGCGACGTACGCGGAGTGGCTCTGGGCCGAGCACACCCGGCAGTCCACAGCCAAGCAGGCGTTCCAGGCCCGGTACGCCGGCGTGCCTGCCGAGGTGTGGAGGACGCCGCCGGGCCGGCCGGGGATGACGAAGCTGTTCAGCGAGTCGGTCTACGAGCGCGGCGGGATGACGGTGCACGCGCTGCGGGTGGCCGTCGGCGACAAGGCGTTCTTCGAGATCATCAAGACCTGGCTGGCCGAGAAGCGCAACGGCACCGCCACCACGGCGGAGTTCGTGGCCCTGGCGGAGCGCATCTCCGACAAGAAGCTCAAGCCCCTCTTCGACGCCTGGCTCTACGGCACCAAAAAGCCCCCAGCCCCCAAACCCCTCTGACCCTCCAACCCGCGATCTTGCACTTTCTGCCGGGGCGGAAGGGGCGAATCGCCACAAGCCGAGGACCGCAAGTGCAAGATCGCGGGGGAGGCCGGGTTACGTTTTTACCTGCAGGGTCGGGTGTTTTGTCAGGTAGGCGTCGGCTCGGCCTGCGCGGAGTTCGGTGAGGAACCCTCGGCCGGTCGCGGTGAGCTGCTCGCCGCGGTAGGCGCTGCCCCTGCCGACGCCCGAGCCGGGCAGGCCGACGAGTACGAACCGGTTCTCCGGCACATTGCTGAGCGCGTACGCCAGGTCGACGATCCGGCGACCACCCACGTAGATCAGGGTGTTGCCCAGCGCGGCGACCACCTGGTCGACCCGTTCCGGCTGCCGGGCCAGGCCCTCGTCGAGAATCTTGCGGGTCAGGGCACGGATCAGCTGCTGCTGGTGGCGCTGCCGGGCGTAGTCCCCGCCCGTCATGTAGCGCTGCCGCGCGTAGTCCAGCGCCTGCCAGCCGTTGAGGTGCCGCTCGCCCTTCTCGTAGACCATCTGCGGCCCGGTGTAGCCGCCGGGCGCGCTCTGCCGGTGCTTGCCGTCCGGCCGGCGGTGCATCGAGGCGACCCGCTGGTCGACGTAGATGTCCACCCCTCCGAGGGAGTCGACCAGCCGGTCGAACCCGTTGAAGGTGAGCACCGCGCCAGCGTCGATGCGCAGCCCGGTGTAGCCGCTGACGGTGCTGCGCAGCAGCTCGTACCCCTGGGCGGTGTTCGGCTGCTTCGGCTTGCCCGGCACCCGGCTTCCGTAGCTCATGGCGTGGGTGAGCTTGGTCCGGCCGCCCGGATAGCCGGCCTTGGGGAACGCCGGGATGTCCACCACCAGGTCGCGGGGCAGGGAGAAGAGGTACGCCTTACCCAGCCCTTTCGGTACGTGCAGCACGAGTACGGCGTCGGAGTGCGGCTCCCAGCCGGGCACGCTGACACGGGTGTCGACCCCGACCAGCAGCAGGTTCAGCGGGCCGGTGATGTCGGCGCCCGGCGGCGGACCGGTGGGGCTCGGGGTGGGCGTGCTGACCGGCGACGGGCTCGGCGAACCGGCCGCCGGCGCCGCGCGCTGTGGCGTGTCGTCACCGGCCAGCCGGTTGATGACCACCGTCCCGGCCACGACAAGAGCCACGATCGCCAGGGCGGTCAACCCGAACAACAACCATCGTCGGCGCGGTGCCATCGACCCCAGAACCATCTCTGCTTCCTTCCCCGTATCGGAACAACGCTCCGACGGGTGCTCCGGGTTGCGGCCGGACGGCTCCGGGTCGGTTGGCCGGAGCATGGTCGCGCGAAAACTGCCGCTAGCGCGAGCGCTACTCGCGAGTAATGATGCGTGTATGCGGTATGACGTGCTCGTCATCGGATCCGGGTTCGGTGGCAGCGTCACCGCGCTCCGCCTCGCCGAGAAGGGCTACACGGTCGGCGTGCTGGAGGCCGGCCGGCGCTTCGCCGACGACGAGTTCCCGCAGACGTCCTGGCGGTTCCGCAGGTTCCTGTGGGCGCCGAAGCTGGGCTGCTACGGCATCCAGCGGCTCACCCTGCTCCGCCCCGCCGACCGGCGTTCCGGGAACGGGGTGTTGGTGCTCTCCGGCGCCGGGGTGGGCGGCGGATCGCTCGTCTACGCGAACACCCTCTACGAACCCCTGCCGGCTTTCTACACCGACCCGCAGTGGCGGGACATCACCGACTGGCGCGACGAGCTGGCCCGCCACTACGACCAGGCGAAACGGATGCTCGGCGTCACCACGTACCCGGTGGACACCGGCGCGGACCGCGCCATGCGGGCGGTGGCCGAGCGGATGGGGGTTGGGCACACCTTCCACGCCACCCCGGTGGGTGTGCACATCGGTAGGCCCGGCGAGCGGGTTGCCGACCCGTACTTCGGTGGCGCCGGCCCGGAGCGCACCGGCTGCTCGCACTGCGGTGGGTGCATGACCGGCTGCCGGCACGGGGCCAAGAACACGCTCGTGAAGAACTACCTGTGGCTCGCCGAGCGGCTGGGTGTCACGGTGCACCCACTGACTACCGTGACCGCCGTCAAACCGGCGGCAGGCGGCGGGTACGACGTGCACACCGTCCGCACCGGCGCCTGGGTGCGTCACCGCCGTCAGGTGATCCACGCCGACGAGGTGGTGTTCGCCGCCGGGGCGCTGGGCACCCAACGGCTGCTGCACGCGATGAGGGACGACGGCGTGCTGCCGAAGCTCTCGGCCCGCGTCGGCGAGCTGACCCGGACCAACTCTGAGGCGATCCTGGGCGCCTCGGTGGCCCGCCAGCAGGCCCGGTCCGAAGGGCTGGACTTCACCGACGGGGTGGCGATCACCAGCTCGTTCCACCCCGACCCGCAGACCCACATCGAGCCGGTCCGCTACGGGCGCGGCTCCAACGCCATGGGTCTGCTCCAGTCGCTGCTTGTCGACGGTGGCCCGCACCGGGTCCGGCGCTGGCTGGGCAGCATCGCGCGCCAGCCGAGGCTGGCCGCCCGGATGCTGTCGGTGCGCGGCTGGTCGGAACGGACGGTGATCGCCCTGGTGATGCAGTCGGTGGACAACTCGCTGACCACCCGCCGGCGGCGGGGCGTGTTCGGCCGCCGGCTGGTCACCGGCCCCGGCCACGGCGCGCCGAACCCGACCTGGATCCCGGCCGGCAACACCGCAGCCCGGCTGCTCGCCGACGAGATCGGCGGTACGCCCGGCGGCTCGGTCACCGAGCCGTTCGACATTCCGGTGACAGCGCACATCCTGGGCGGGGCGGCGATCGGCGCCACCCCTGCCGACGGGGTGATCGACCCCTGGCACCGGGTGTACGGCCACCCAGGGCTGCACGTGGTGGACGGGGCCGCGGTCTCGGCCAACCTCGGGGTGAACCCCTCGCTGACGATCACCGCGCAGGCGGAGCGGGCGATGTCCTTCTGGCCGAACAAGGGCGACGACGACCCCCGCCCGCCCCTCGGCACCCCGTACCGCAGGCTCCCGCCCGTACCCCCGAACAATCCGGCAGTCCCGCCAAGCGCCCCCGCAGCTCTGCGCCGCACCTCCTGATCTCGTCGATCTTGCAGTTTCGGTCGCCCTTACGCGGCATGTGCGAATTTTGTCGAGGCAGCAAGTGCAAGATCGCGGGAGGCCGCGGTGGACGGCGTGCCGGTGGCACGGGTGGAGGTGGCCCTGGGTAGGCTTTGTGCACATGAGCCTGCCTCGCCCAGTCCTCGTGGTGGACTTCGGAGCCCAGTACGCCCAGCTCATCGCACGCCGGGTTCGCGAGGCGAGGGTCTACTCCGAGATCGTGCCGCACTCGATGCCGGTCGCCGAGATGCTTGCGAAGAACCCTGCCGCGATCATCCTCTCCGGTGGCCCGTCCAGCGTCTACGCGCCGGACGCCCCGCAGATCGACGCCGGCATGTTCACGTCCGACGTTCCGGTCTTCGGCATCTGCTACGGCTTCCAGGCCATGGCCCAGGCGCTGGGCGGCACCGTCGCGAAGACCGGCAACCGTGAGTACGGCGGCACGCCGCTGCGCCCCCGCCTCCTCGAGCCGGGCGTGCTGCTGCGTGACCTGCCGGCCGACCTGCCGGTGTGGATGAGCCACGGCGACTGCGTCACCGAGGCCCCGGAGGGCTTCACGGTGACCGCCGAGTCGGCCGGCGCGCCGGTGGCGGCGTTCGAGGATCTGGCCGGTCGCCGGGCCGGTGTGCAGTTCCACCCGGAGGTCGGGCACACCGCGCACGGCCAGGAGATGCTCCAGCGCTTCCTGTACGAGATCGCCGGGATCGAGCCGACCTGGACGCCCGAGAACATCATCGACGAGCAGGTGGCCCGGATCCGCGCCCAGGTGGGCGACAAGGAGGTCATCTGCGGCCTGTCCGGCGGGGTGGATTCGGCTGTCGCCGCCGCGCTCGTGCACAAGGCCGTCGGTGACCAGCTCACCTGCGTCTTCGTCGACCACGGCCTGCTGCGCGCGGGCGAGGCCGAGCAGGTGGAGAAGGACTACGTGGCGGCCACCGGCATCAAGCTCAAGGTGGTCGACGCGGCGGACCGGTTCCTGGGCGCGCTGGCCGGGGTGACCGACCCGGAGCAGAAGCGCAAGATCATCGGGCGGGAGTTCATCCGGGTCTTCGAGGCCGCCGCCCGCGAGATCGCCTCCCACGGCGACGTGGAGTTCCTGGTCCAGGGCACCCTCTACCCGGACGTCGTCGAGTCCGGCGGCGGCACCGGCACCGCCAACATCAAGAGCCACCACAACGTCGGCGGTCTGCCGGAGGACCTGAAGTTCGCGCTTGTCGAGCCGCTGCGCACGCTCTTCAAGGACGAGGTCCGGGCGCTCGGCCTGCAACTCGGTCTGCCCGAGGCGATGGTCTGGCGGCACCCGTTCCCCGGCCCCGGCCTGGCCATCCGCATCATCGGCGCTGTCGACCAGGAGCGGCTCGACCTGCTGCGCCGTGCCGACCTGATCGCCCGTGAGGAGCTGACCGCGGCAGGGCTCGACCGGGGCGTGTGGCAGTTCCCGGTGGTACTGCTCGCCGACGTCCGCAGCGTCGGCGTGCAGGGTGACGGGCGCAGCTACGGGCATCCCGTGGTGCTGCGCCCGGTCTCCAGCGAGGACGCGATGACCGCCGACTGGTCGCGCCTCCCCTACGAGGTGGTCGCCCGGATCTCGACCCGGATCACCAACGAGGTGGCCGAGGTCAACCGGGTGGTGCTGGACGTCACCAGCAAGCCGCCGGGCACCATCGAGTGGGAGTGAGCGCCGCTCAGGCCGCCGGCGGCATGCTGGGCGGGGTCGACGGCGGCATGCTCGGCAGGGTCGTCGTCGCGCTAGGCGGGGCCGTCGGCGGGTAGGGCTGCGTCGGGGCGTACCCCTGCTGGCCGCCCATGGTGGGCGGACCCTGCGGCGCGGTGCCCGCCGGGTGCGGCCACGCGGGCGCGCTTGTGGGCTCCTCGGGCATCAGGAACCACATGATCGGGTACGCGAACAGCGCCAGCCCGCCGGTGAGCAGACCGGTGACCGCGAAGATCACCCGGACCAGTGTGGGGTCGACGTCGAAGTAGCGACCGAGACCGCTGGCGACACCTGCCACCATGCGGTCGGTCGTGGGTCGCCGGAGCTGCTTGTACGGGGCGCGGGGAGTGGCGGTGGTTGTCATGCCTCCACAGTCCGCGCTGGCGCCCTGTCCGACCTCGGTGACCGCCCGGATCCTTACCCTGACCGATCCCTGAGCGAGGCCATAAAGTCAGGAATCCGACTCTTTTCCGTTCCGGTAACCCGACCCGGGGAGAATTTGCTTCCGTGACCACCATGCTGGAGCCGCTTCGCAGGATCGCGGCATACGCAGTTTGTGCTGATTCAGACGGCCGAGTGTTGCTGGTCCGCGCATCGGAGCGCTCCGGCACCCCCGGCACCTGGTCGCTGCCTGGCGGGGCGGTCGACCACGGCGAGGACCCCAACCACACTGTGGTCCGCGAGACCGCGGCCGAGACGGGCCTGTCCGTCGCCGTGGCGGGCCTGGCCGACGTGCTCGCCGACATGCGGGCACTGCCTGAGCGTGGCATCACCATCCACACCGACCGGCTGATCTACCGGGTCGCGGTGCGCGGCGGGACGCTCGCCGACCGGGCTGGCGATCGCCCCACCGACCTGGCCCGCTGGTACACCCTCGACGAGGCGCGTCTGCTGCCGCTGCGCTCGTTCACAGCGCGTGCCCTCGGGCTGCCCGCCTCCTCGGCCGACGTGGTGCCCGACGAGGCACCCGAGTTCCCCTCCTTCTACGCGGTTCCCGGCCCCGACGGGCTGCACCGGGCGCAGCGCTTCGCCGCGTACGCCGTGTGCACCGACCCGGCCGGTCGGGTGCTGCTCACCCGGGTTTCCGACGGCTACCCGGGCGCCGGCTGCTGGCACCTGCCCGGCGGTGGCACCGACTACGGAGAGCAGCCCGGCGCGGCGCTGATCCGTGAGCTGGTCGAGGAGACCGGCCAGACCGGTCGCCTCGTCGAGTTGCTCGGTGTGGCCAGCCACCGCGACGCCGCCTCGCTCGGCCCGGAGGGCTACCCGATCGACTGGCACGGCGTCCGCGCCTTCTACCGCGTGGTCGTCGACCAGCCCAACCCGCTGACCATCGCCGACGTGGGCGGCTCCACCTGCGAGGCTCGCTGGTTCGGCCGCGACGAGCTGGGTGCCCTCCCCACCGACCGCCTCACCGAGGTGACAGCAGAAGCGGTGCAAGCAGCCCGCCTGACCTGACCGCCTGCGCCCCGCCCCTGCCCTGCGCCCCGCCCTGCCCCCGCCCTGCGCCGTTGATCATGAGGTTGACGGGGTGATATGTCTGTCCCGGCCCCGCTAACCTCATGATCGATGACATTGGCGGGTGGGCGGGAAGCGCGTGGGCGGGGGAGCGGGCAGGTGCGGGAGTGGCGACAGGTCGGGGCGTACGGAGTGCTGCGGGACGAGCGCGGGCGGGTGTTGCTGGCGCGCGGGTCGGAGAACTCCCCGTGTCCGGGGGTGTGGCAGTTTCCCGGGGGCGGGGTCGAGCACGCTGAGCACCCGGCCCGGGCTGTCGAGCGCGAGTTCGCTGTGGGGACCGGGCTGACCGTCGCGGTGGGCGCGATCCGCGCGGCCGTCGCCGATGTGGCCAGCTTCCCCGCCGCCGATGTCAGGGCGCACACCGACCGGCTGGTCTTCGAGGTCGAGGCGACGGGTGGTGACCTTCGGTCCGAGCCCGCCGGTGGCAGCGACGAGTTGGGTTGGTTCAGTCCCGATGAGGCGGCGGCCCTACCGCTGATGCCGTTCACCGCCGAGATGCTCGGGCTGCCGGTGTCACCTCTGCCCGCCGGTCTTCCCCGGGTGCCGCCGCCCGATCCGGCCCCGAACGCCGACCGCCGCCTCCGCTTCGGGGCGTACGGGCTTGTCACCGATCCGGCCGGGCGAATCCTGCTCACCCAGATCGCCCCCGGTTACCCGGGGGCCGGCAAGTGGCACCTGCCGGGTGGCGGCACCGATCACGGCGAGCAGCCGACCACAGGGCTGCTCCGTGAGTTGGTCGAGGAGTGCGGTCAGCTGGGTCGGGTGGTGGAACTGCTCGGGGTGGACAACCTGCACAATCCCGCCGCGCTCGGCCCGGAAGGCCGTCCACTGGACTGGCACGGCGTTCGGGTGATCTATCGGGTGCTCGTGGACGTACCTACCGACGCGGTGGTGACGGAATCCGCTGGCGGCTCGACTGCCAGGGCCGGCTGGTTCACCCGGGCCGAGATCTCCGGCCTGTCGTTGACCGGGGTTGCGGCGATGGCAATCGGACAGCTGGGTCGATAGCCCTCCGCTCGGCGAGCCGAGATGGTGACCCTCCGGTACAGTCAGAGGTGGGAATGATGGAGGAAACGGGCGATGAGGCCCAGGATGGGAATAAGACAGCGATTCGTGCGGTTTAAGCCTACAAGTACCGCCGGCAGCTATCGCCAAGCCACATTCCCCTATGCGATGGTGTACTCCGCAGAACGGCTGCCGGGCCCACGCAAGGTCCGGCACTAGATGACCGGACACCCGCCCTCACGGCGGTAAGCCGATCCGGTGATGGAGGAAACGTGCCGAGAGCCCCATGGCGCCGGCGTCGTACGACTGACAGTCCGCGCCCCGCTGGGCGTCGCTGGGCGGGCCGGTTGCGCCGCAGCAGCACGTTCGCCCGCCAGGTGCTTCTGGTTCGCGTGGGCCGCCGCGACGGCGACCTGCGACCCACCGACCTCGCGCTGCCCGAGCACCGGTACGCCGAGCGGCAGCGTCGCCGCTACGGCCTGGACCGGCTCAACCGGCAGTCGTTTGCCGCCAGCCGGGCGGAGATCGAGGCGGTGACGCCGGTCAGCCCGGCACTGCCGCCCACCGCGTACGCCGACGAGGCGTCGTCCGGCACGATCCCGCTGCTGCCCGGCGAGCGCACTGTCGCCCGCCGGATGAAGTTCGCCCTGGTCAACGCCTGCACGCTGGCCAGCCTGATGCTCGGCATGCTGGCGATCTTCCTGGCCATGCAGGGTGAGGTGCAGATTGCCGCGCTCTGCCTGATCGCCTGCGTCGCCTTCGACGGTCTCGACGGCGCTCTGGCTCGCCGGCTCGGCGTGGCCAGCCCGTTCGGCGCCCAGATGGACTCGCTCGCCGACATGTGCTCGTTCGGCCTCGCGGCACCCGTTGTGGTCTACGCGTCGCTCGCCGGCTCCGCTCCGACGGCTGCGGCCGCGGTGGCCTGCGCACTGGTCGCAGCCTGTGCCGCGATCCGGCTGGCCCGCTTCAACGTCTCGCCGAAGGACGGCCGGTTCTTCTCCGGCGTCCCCACCACGATGGCGGCGGCGGTGCTCGCCGTGACAGTGGCGATCGGCGTGCCGGTGTCCGGCCCCGTGCTGGTCGCCGGGGTGGCTCTGCTCGCCTTCGCGATGGTGTCCAGCTTCCCGTACGCCAAGCTCGCCCGCCTGATGAAGCTGCCGCCGTGGCTGTGGCTGGCCCCGGTGGTCGGCGCGCTTGTCGACGTCCAGCTCACGTTCGTCCTGATCGTGGTGGGTTACCTGGTCAGCGGGCCGGTGCTCTGGCTGCGCCAGCGTCGCACCGCCTGACCCCCCGATCACCCGAAACATCCGAGCACACGAAACGGGGCGCCGCTGACAGCGGCGCCCCGTTTCGCTCGTCGTGGGTCAGCGCCAGCGGGCGATGACCGTGGAGCCGCCGACGACCTTGTCGCCGGGCCCGACCAGCGGCTCGGCGGCGTCGGCCGGCAGGTAGACGTCCGTCCGCGAGCCGAACCGGATGAGCCCGAAGCGCTCGCCCTTGGCCAGCAGCGCGCCGATCGGCGCGCGCTGCACGATCCGCCGGGCGATCAGGCCGGTCCGCTGCGCGACGACCACCGTGCCGTGGCTGGTGTCCAGCACTGTGTACGCGGCGACGTTGTGCTCGGCGTCCGGCTTCATCGCGTTGACGAAACCGCCGTCGGCCACGAAGTAGTCGACCACCTTGCCGGCGACCGGAGACCTGTTGACGTGCACGTCCAGCACCGACAGGAACACCGCGACGCGCAGCCACTCGGCGTCGCCGAACCGCTCGTCGTACAGTCGCTGCACCGACAGGACCTTGCCGTCCGCGCTTGCCACCACGGCGTTCGAATCCTCCGGTACGTCCCGCTCCGGGTCGCGGAAGAACGCGGCGACCGGCCCTGCGGCCAGTGCCGGCAGCAGCCACAGCTTGGAGGACGGACGCGCCACCCGGGCCAGTGCGGCCAGGCCCAGCGTGATGCCCGCCGCGGCCACACCGTTGGAGTCGATGTGCATGCCTCGGACCAGCGGCACACTCGACGGCCGGTACGCCGGAGCCAGCCGGTCGGCCGCAGCGGGAGCGGCAGTGGTGAAACGCAGCCGGTAGACGCGCACCGGGGGCACGTTGCGCACCACGAGGTCGGCGCCGACACCGTAGAGGGCGTCCTGCCGGGCCAGTTCGGCGGCGGCGCCGGTGGTCCGGCCCGGTGTCGCCGGGGTGGCGACGCTGAGCACCGCGCCGTCGGTCAGGTGCTTGGCCAGCCCGTCGATGGCGCTGCGGGTCTCCTCGGCGGTGCCGGTGAACGCCTCGCCGGCGATGACCACCGCGGCGGCCTCCGCCTCGGGCAGCGAGTCGACCACGCGTACCCGGTCGGCGACCCACCGGCCCTGGGCGGTGACGTGCTCGCGGAGCGCTGTGGCGTCGGACGCCTCGGCGGGGACCACTGTGAGCTGGTCACCGGGGAGCAGTGCCTCGATGGCCGCGGCCAGCACCGCGGACTCCGGGCTGGCGCCGACCAGCAGGGCGGCCTTGGGGTCGTTCATCCGGGCCAGCTCGGTCACGAGCGTACGGGCGGCTCGCTCGCCGATGCGGACCGGACCGGACCGGCCGGTGGTACGCACGGCGGGGGACTGCGTCATGTCGGGCGGGCTCCTGACGGGGGTAGAGACGGGAATCGCGGCGGGGCCGTCACGGCGGGACGGGCCGGCCGGCGGAGGCGAAATCTCTCCAGCGGCCAGCATATGCGCCTGCGCGCGCCGACCGCACTGCCGTGGTGGTGCGGCAGTGCGGTCGGCGGTGACACCACTGTCACGATTTCGGCTGCCGACCCTCCCGCTCATCTGTCGGGTCGACGTCGGGCTGCCGGAGGTCGACCCCTGTCGGCTCGTCAGCACCGGGCGGACCGGAGACCGGCGCACCTGCCGTCTCCGTCGGCGGCTCTGCCTCCGTCGACGGTTCCGCCGCCGCCGTCGGTGGTTCCGGTTCCGTCGCCGAGTGGGCCAGCCAAGCGGGGTGGATCATGTCCGCCGTCGACGGTTCCAGGGTCGACGTCGGCGTCCGCGACTCTGCGGTCGGAGACTCCGCCGCTTGTCGAGCCGGGGAAGCGTCCCAGGCGGGGACCTCCGGCATCGGTCGAGCCGGCGAAGCGTCCCAGGCGGGGGTCTCGGGCATCGGCCGAGATGGGGAAGCGTCCCAGGCCGGGGCCTCCGGCATCGATCGGGCCGGGGGAATGTCCCAGGTCGGCGTCGAGCCGAAGGTCAGGGTGGGTGCCCCGGAGGTCGGCTCCCCGGGCTCGGTGCCGGCTGTGGTCGGCGCGACGTCGTCCGGCGTCGGGCGCCCCGACTGGCCGGAGCGCAGCGCGCCGACCAGTCCGAAAACGCCGATCAGGATCAGCGCGCCGGCCAGGAACCAGCCCACCGGCGGCAGCACGAGACCGAGCAGTTGGGCGAGCAGCCACCATGCCGAGAGGGCCAGGAAGAGCAGCCCGAAGGCGAACGAGACCAGATCCGTGCGGTGAGCCTTCATCGGGTCACCTCCAGGTTGCCGGCGTTGACATGGATGTACAGGCGCAGTGTTCCGCCGCCGGCGCCGTCCGCACCGAGGTCGGTGGACTCCCGTAGCTCGCCGTCCAGCCCGCCGGAGCGTTTGCCGAAGATGATGGCGTCGCCCGCGTTGACGTCGGCCACCGTCGTCACGTCCACGTTGGGGGGAACGACAACTGTCGCGTGACCGAAGTTGACCTGCACGGTCACCTCGCTCTCCTGCTTCGTGAAGTCGATCCCCCGCAGGTCGAGCACGGCGTCGCCGAAGCTGTTCTCGTACCGGTTCGCGAGGTCACGATGTGTGGTAGGTGCCCAGGTGACCGCGCCGTCGACGCCGCGGATCCGGTCGTAGGACTCGGCGATCGTCGCCGTTCCCAGCGCGGCTGCGGTCACCAGACCGAGTGCGATCAGCCAGCGGGCCCGGCCGAACCAGGTGCCGACCAACAGCCCCAGCCCCACCGTTGCCAGCGCCGCCGCGAAGTACGCCGACGCGCCGAAGGTGAAGACGTCCAGCAGGTCGAGCAGACCGACCAGGCCGAGGGCCAGGAAGATCAGCGAGAAGGTCACCGCGCCGAGCGGCGAACGCTCCCGGGGCCGCTTCGGCGGCTTCGGTGGCTTGGGCGGGGGGGACGCGGCCGGAGTCGCCGAAGCGTACGGGCCGTGCGGCGCGAACGGTGGACGGTATCCGCCCGGTGTCGCCGCGCTCCGGTGACCGGTCGGTGCGCCGGTCACCGGAGCCGACGGCCAGTTGGCGCTCGACGTGCCGGTGCTCGGCGTGCCCGTGCTGGGCCAGGTCGGCGAGGTGCTGGGCCAGGTCGGCGCGGTGCTCGGCCAGGTCGGCGCGGGAGCCGACAAGCCCGCCGGCTGAGGAGCCGTCGAGTCGGCAGGCGCCCCGGTCACCGGCTGCCCGGTCACCGGCTGCCCGGTCACCGGCTGCTCGGTCGTCGGTTGCTCGTACACCGGCTGCTCGGTCGGTTGCTCGTACCCCGGTTGCTCGTACGCCGGCTGCTTGGCCGTCGGTTGGCCGGTCGTGGGCTGCACGGTCGCGGATTGTGCGGCGGTCGAGGGTTGCGCCGCGTAGGCGGGGAGGGTCGGTGGTTCGGGTGCCGCCACGGTGGCGTACGCCGGGCCGCCGTCGGCCAGCGGTGCCGTCGCGAGCGGGCCGGCGGGCGGTGCCGCACCGTGCGCCGGGGCCGGCCAGGCAACCGGCGGGACCGGCCCGGGTGGAGTACCGGACGGGCCGGGCGGGGTACCAACCGGAGTGCCGGGCTGTGGCCCCCGGCCGTCTCGGTTGAGCAGCAGCGCGCCGCCGATCAGGATGGCCACGCCGAGCAGGACCGCGCGGAATGCGTCCGTGACGATGTAGCCGAAGCTTGCCGCGACCAGGATGCTCAGCACGATGACGGTCACCGGCGACATGCTGGAACGGCCGCGGCCCAGCATGGATTCCACCGGGGACGCGGTGTCGCCCTCGTTCGGGATGATCAGCCAGGCGGCGACGTACACGAGGATGCCGATGCCGCCGAAGAAGCCGAGGACAGCCAGCAGCACCCGCCAGAGCACCGGATCGGTGTTGGTGGCCCGTCCGATCGCCGCACAGACGCCCGCCAGGTAGCGGCCGTCGCGGGGCCGGACCAGGCCGTACCGCGAGGTGAAGCCGTTGCCCCCCAGTGGGCCGACGGACGGTCCTCCCGGCCCGGGTGGCGGCGTGCCGGGGCCTCCGCCCGCTCCGTACCCGGGTCCGTATCCCGTGCCGGCCGCGAACCCGGCAGCGGGCCCGGGGCCGGTCGCGCCCGGCGGGTAGCCGCCGCCACCGGGCTGATGGCCCGTGCCGCCTGGCTGAGGGGCGGCGGTTTCATACGTGCCGGACGGGGCGCCCGGTGGTGGCCCGCCGGTCGGGCCGGCGCCGGTGGGCGGGCCGAACGTGGCGGGCTCGGCCCAGCCGGCGGGTGTCGTGGCTGGTGGGGGCGGTGCTGAACCGCCCGGCGGTGACGACCCGGGGTGGGGCGACGGGGCAGCTTCCTCGGTCATACCTCGATCCTGCTGCCCGCTGCGCCCGAGCGACCTCAGGACCCGACCCTGACCCCACCCTGAGATCCGGGCGGCCGGAATGTCGGGGGGCTCCCCGTGGTCGCGGGACACCGCAGCGTGTGACGATCGGACGCACCGACCTCGCCGCCCACCACACCGTGACCAGGGAGCCTCCGATCAGCACCGTGACCACGCCACCGCGCCTCTACCGCGCACCCGAGCATCGGATGGCCGCCGGGGTCGCCGCCGGCATCGCCGACCACCTCGGCATCTCGGTGCTGCGGGTGCGTGTCGCCTTCATGGTGCTGCTCGGGCTGAGCGGTCTCGGCCTGCTGCTCTACGCGGCGTTCTGGGCGGTGGTGCCGCTGCGGCCCGGTGACACCGCCGTGCCACCTCGGCGCGACGTGGGGCAGCTTCTGCCGTTCGTCGGGATCGGGCTCGGCGTCCTGCTGATTCAGGTGATGGTCTTCGACTCGGTGGGGGCGGCCGGTACCGCCGGCTGGCTGGTGGCGATCATCGCGGTCGGCGCGGGAGTCATCTGGCACCAGTCCGCGCCCGAGCGGCGGCGGCAGTGGGGCGACACCATGCCGGTGCCCTGGCTCGGCGCGGTCGTCGAGGAGAGTGACCGGCGGGCCTTCGTCCTCCGGTTCATCGGCGGCGGGGTACTTGTCGCGGTCGGCATCATCGGCGTCGCGGCCGTGTACTCGCCGGCGCAGAACTTCGACGCGGTGATCAACGGCGTGATCTTCGCGCTGGTCGGTCTGGCCGGGGTCGGTGTGGTCGCGGCGCCGGTGCTGTGGCGCACGTACAGCCAGCTCCGTTCGGAACGGGAGGGCCGCATCCGCGAGCAGGAACGGGCCGAGCTGGCGGCGATGGTGCACGACCAGGTGCTGCACACGCTGGCCCTGATCCAGCGCAACGCCAGTGACGTCAAGACGGTGCAGCGGCTGGCCCGTGGGCAGGAGCGCTCGCTGCGTAACTGGCTCTACAAGCCCACCGCGTCGCCGAACGAGCGCTTCGCCGCCGCCCTGGAGCAGGCCGCCGCCGAGGTCGAGGACACCTTCGCCATCACCGTGGAGACGGTCGTGGTGGGGGACCGGGAGACCGACGAGCGGGTCGGCGCGCTCGTCGCCGCCGCGCGGGAGGCACTGGTGAACGCCGCACGGCACGCCGGCGTGCAGACCGTGTCGCTCTACGCCGAGGTGGAGCCCGACCAGGTAAGCGTCTTCGTCCGGGACCGGGGCGCGGGCTTCGACCCGGATACCGTGGAGGACCACCGGCACGGCGTACGCGGCTCGATCATCGGGCGGATGAAGCGGCACGGCGGACGGGCCGAAATACGGTCCGGTCCGGGGGAGGGGACTGAGGTCCGGTTGATCCTGCCGATCTCCCGGGACTCGTCCGCAGCGGAGAGGAACAAATGACCATGTCCGAGCAGCCGGCGGAGCACCTGGACCCGGCGAACACCCGCCCCGAGCGGCTGAGGGTGTTCCTGGTGGACGACCACGCCATGTTCCGTGCCGGCGTACGCGCGGAGCTGGGCGCCCACGTGGAGGTGGTGGGCGAGGCGAGCACAGTGGCCGAGGCCGTCACCCGCATCGCCGCCGTCGGGCCGGACGTGGTGCTCCTCGACGTGCACATGCCCGACGGCGGTGGCCGCGCGGTGCTGGAGGCGATGCGGCGGAGCCACCCGCAGGTCAAGTTCCTGGCGCTGAGCGTGTCCGACGCCGCGGAGGACGTGATCGGGTTGATCCGGGCCGGTGCCCGGGGGTACGTCACGAAGACCATCTCGCCGGACGAGCTTGCGGCGGCGATCCGCCGGGTGGCCGACGGTGACGCGGTGTTCAGCCCACGGCTGGCCGGGTTCGTACTGGACGCCTTCGCGGCCCGACCGGACGCGCCGGTGGCCGACCCGGAGCTGGACCAGCTCACCAACCGGGAGCGGGAGGTGCTGCGGCTGCTGGCGCGGGGCTATGCGTACAAGGAGATCGCCAAGGAGCTGTTCATCTCCATCAAGACGGTGGAGACGCACGTGTCGAACGTGCTGCGCAAGCTCCAGATGTCCAACCGCTACGAACTCTCCCGCTGGGCGGCGGACCGTCGGTTGGTGTGATCCGTCCTGCCTGTTTCACCTTCGGCCCCGGCCCGCTCTCGCGGTGCCGGGGCCGATGTCTTCCGCGCTCGTGACGATGACGGCTCCGGTCGATTTTTTCTGCGCCCGTGACGGCCATGGCCCCGGCTGCTGGGCGACGGCCCGGTGGAGGTAATTCGGTTGCGGGCGTCGATCGAGGGCGGCGGCGCTGCCGCCGCTGATGATCAGACAGTCGACCTCGGCGTCTTCATCCGCCCAGCCGGTGATGGCACCCGTGCAGACGACGGCGACATCGTCCGGATGGTCAGTTAGCAGGGCTGCGCGCTGACGTCGAATGCGCCGCGACTGGACGCGGGAAAGCTCACAGAACGCCCGATCCCAGGTCGCGCGGCGGCGTCCGGCTAGCCACGTTTCTCCTGGTCAGAGCTGTTTGGTTGGTCGACTTTATGATCATTTTTCAAGTATCGGCAACGTGGCGGGCAACTAACGTCTTGATAACGGCACCTTCACGGAACCGGCAGGTAGGTGTCACAGTGGCAGCACCTCACCCTCGGTGTAGGGCACTCCGCACGGCTCGCGACCACGACCTCCGCTGTTTCCCGGCGATTCGTGGTCGTGATGCCTGCGTAGAGTCGTGCCCCGTCGGGTGAGGAGCCCGGCGGATCGGAACATCAGGGGTGTCCCCAGCTTCCCTGTGGTCCCGGCGACCTCCGCCCCGAGGTGGTCGGGCGGTGTCACCCCCAAAACGTGCGTGAAACCCACGACGGAACCAGGTTAGAAAGAGGAGGCCCCTCGGAATGAGAGTCTCGAAGCGGGCGACGAGCGCGATCGCGCTCAGCGCGGCTGCCGCGCTTGTCGCGAGTGGTTGCTCGAGCGGTGACGGTGACGGCGACGCCGCCACCAGCAAGGACGGCTCGATCGTCATCCACGGCGTCCAGCCGGAGAACCCGCTGGTCCCGTCCAACACCACGGAGACCGGCGGTGGCAAGGTCATCGACTGGCTGTGGACCGGCCTGGTCGAGTACCCGAACGACGGTGGGGCCCCGCGCAACGCGCTGGCCGAGTCCATCGACACCAAGGACTCCAAGGTCTTCACGATCAAGATCAAGAAGGGTACCAAGTTCCACGACGGTACCGAGGTGAAGGCGAAGAACTTCGTCGACGCCTGGAACTGGGCCGCCTACTCCCCGAACGGTGCGCAGAACGGCACCTTCTTCTCGGACATCGACGGCTTCGACAAGACCTACACCTCGGACCCGGACGGCCCGGACGGCCCGCAGAAGGCCCCGGAGCCGACGGCCAAGGAGATGTCCGGCCTGAAGGTCGTCGACGACCAGACCTTCGAGGTCACCCTGGCGGCCCCGACCGCGGTCTTCCCGACCAAGCTCGGCTACAGCGCCTTCATGCCGCTGCCGGACGCCTTCTTCACCATGAAGCCCGAAGAGTTCGGCAAGAAGCCGATCGGTAACGGCCCGGTGAAGTTCGTGTCGTGGGACGACAACGTCCTCATCAAGCTCACGCGCTTCGATGACTACAACCTGCGCGACAAGATGAAGATCAAGGACGTCGACGTCAAGCTGTACCAGGACGAGACGGCGGCCTACAACGACCTGCTGGCGAACAACCTCGACTTCATGGAGGTTGTCCCCACCTCGGCGCTCGCCGGTGACAAGTGGAAGACCGATCTCGGTGACCGGGGCCTGTCGACCGTCACGCCGTCGACCGCGTTCATCGCGTTCCCGATCTACGACAAGCGCTTCCAGGACGCGCGCCTGCGTCGTGCCGTGTCGCTGTCGATCAACCGGCAGGAGATCTCGGACAAGATCTTCTTCGGTACCCGCAAGCCGGCCGACAGCTGGGCCAACCCGCTGACCCCGGGCGCCAAGCCGGGTAACTGCACCGCTTGCAAGTTCGACCCGACCACGGCGAAGCAGCTGCTCACCGAGGCCGGTGGCTTCAGTGGCGAGATGGTTCTCTACTACAACGCCGACTCCAGCCACAAGGACTGGATGGACGCCGTTGCCCAGCAGATCAAGACCAACCTCGGCATCGAGGCTCGGGCTGAGGGCGTGCCGACCTTCGCGGTCTTCCGCCAGAACATCAACGCCCACAAGATGACCGGCCTGTACCGCGCCGCCTGGCAGCAGGACTACCCGGACGTGGAGAACTGGGTCAACCCGCTCTTCATCACCGGTGGTTCCTCGAACGACGGCCTCTACAGCAACAAGGAGGTCGACGCCCTTGCCAAGCAGGCCAGCGCCGCGCCGAGCCTGGAGGCCTCCCACGAGGCGTTCGCCAAGGCCGTCGAGCTGGTCGACAAGGACGTCCCGAGCATCCCGGTCTACTTCTACGGCCAGCAGTCCGGCCACTCGGAGAAGATCAAGAAGCTCGAGCTGAACAACGTCGGCGAACTCGACATCACCTCGGTCGAGCTCTGATCCGAACGGTCTGACCCCGGGTCGGGCTCGCCACATCCGGTGAGCCCGACCCGGGGCCGTTCCGCGAGTGGGTGTCACCACACGCACTCGCACGTTGTCACCCCGTGTCGGCCGTCCGACGCGCCCCCTGTCTGGAGGACCACCCCATGGGCCGTTATCTGTTGAGGCGGCTGCTCCAACTCGTGCCCGTCTTCATCGGGACGACGTTCCTGATCTACGCCCTCGTCTGGGCCGTTCCGGGCGATCCGTTCGCCGGCAAGTGCGGTGAGCGCCGCTGCCCGGACCAGTACATCGCCTTCATGACCGAGAAGTACAACCTGGACCAGAACGTCGTGGTCCAGTACGGCAGCTACATGAAGAACCTGCTGCAGGGCGACTTCGGTCAGACGTTCTCGCAGCGCGAGATCAGCGACATCATCCTCACGTCGTACCCGAACACGCTGAAGCTGGCCCTGGTGGCGCTCGCCATCGAGGCCGTGATCGGCCTCGGCGCCGGCGTGCTGACCGGTCTGCGACGCAACGGCTTCCTCGACAACCTCGTTCTGGTGTCGACCCTCTTCCTGATCGCGTTGCCGGTGTTCGTCATCGGCTTCGTGCTCCAGTGGCTGCTCGGCGTGCAGTGGGGCATCATCAAGCCGACCGTCTCCTCCGAGATGCGGCTCTCCGAACTGATCGTGCCGGGCTTCGTGCTCGGTAGCGCGTCAGTGGCGTACATCGCGCGGGTGGCACGAACGAGCATCGCGGAGAACCGCCGTGCCGACTACGTGCGTACCGCCATCGCCAAGGGCCTTCCGATGCGGCGGGTTGTGGGTGTGCACCTGCTGCGTAACTCGCTCATCCCCGTGGTCACCCTGCTCGGCACCGACCTCGGCGCCCTGATGGGCGGCGCGATCGTCACCGAGGGCATCTTCGGCATCAACGGAATCGGGCGCCAGGTCTTCCGTGCGATCGTCACCAAGGAAAGCGCTACCGTGGTAGGGATCGTGGTTGTCCTGGTGCTGGTCTATCTCGTGATGAACCTGCTGGTTGACCTGCTCTACGCCGCCCTGGACCCGAGGATCCGCTATGAGTGACCCGAGTACCGCATCGATCGTCAGTACCCCTGCCGCGCAGCCGACCGAGGCGGGCACCCCTGCCACCGGCGCGCCGCAGAGCAACGAGAAGCCGCGTGGCCTGCTCGGAGACGCCTGGCGTGACCTGCGACGCAAGCCACTGTTCTGGATCTCGTCCACGCTGATCGTGATCTTCCTGCTGATGGCCGCCTTCCCGGCGCTGTTCGCCCCGGGCGACGCGGTCAACGGCGCGCTGTCCCGCAGCCTGGTCAAGCCGGGCGCCGACGGCTGGTTCGGTTACGACGTGCAGGGCCGCGACGTGTACGCCCGGGTCATCTACGGCGCACGCGCCTCCATCGTGGTCGCCGTGCTCTCCGTGGTCGGCACCCTGCTCGTCGGTGGCACCATGGGCATCATCGCCGGCTACCGCGGTGGCTGGGTTGACGGCCTGCTCAGCCGCATCGCCGACGTCTTCTTCGGCCTGCCGTTCGTGCTTGGTGCGATCGTCATCCTGACCACGTTCAACGGCTCGGGCACCAGCAACAGCAAGGCCGAGATCATGGGCCTGGTGACCGTCTCCCTGATCGTGCTGAGCTGGCCGGTCGTCATGCGCCTGATGCGTTCCTCGGTGCTCGCCACCAAGGAGGCCGACTACATCGTGGCGGCCCGCGCACTGGGTGCCGGCACCGGGCGGATCATCCTCAAGCACCTGCTGCCGAACTGCCTGGCCCCGCTGCTGGTCTACGGCACGATCATGGTCGGCTCGTTCATCGGCGCCGAGGCAACGCTGTCGTTCCTGGGCGTCGGCCTGAAGTCGCCGGTGGTGTCCTGGGGCATCATGATCAGCGACGGGCAGCAGTTCATCCGGGTCGCGCCGGGTCTGGTGTTCTTCCCCGCCGCGTTCCTCGTC
The DNA here is from genome assembly GCF_011927785.1 of Micromonospora profundi. NCBI lineage: Bacteria > Bacillati > Actinomycetota > Actinomycetes > Micromonosporales > Micromonosporaceae > Micromonospora > Micromonospora profundi. Next base: position 6,825,754 of record NZ_JAATJK010000001.1, read on the forward strand.
ACCGCAGTGCTGAGCTTCGTGATGCTCGGTGAGGCGGTCCGCGAGGCCCTCGATCCGAAACTCCGCTAGGGGAGATCCAGTTGTCCGACATTCTCGTGTCCGAGCAGTCCGCGCCGGGAACCGGCGGATCCGGACGTCCCTCCGGCCGGCTGCTCGAGGTCGACGACCTGCGGGTGGAGTTCCGTACCCGGGACGGCGTCGCAAAGGTCATCAACGGGGTCACGTACCACGTCGACGCGGGGGAGACCCTTGCCGTGCTCGGCGAGTCCGGCTCCGGTAAGAGCGTCACGGCACAGACCATCATGGGCATCCTCGACACGCCGCCCGGCTTCGTCACCGGTGGGCAGGTCCGCTTCCATGGCAAGGACATGCTCAGCATGGGCCAGGAGGAGCGCCGCCGCATCCGCGGCGAGGGCATCGCGATGATCTTCCAGGACGCCCTCTCCGCGCTGAACCCGGTCTTCACCGTCGGGTTCCAGATCGCCGAGCAGTTCCGGGTCCGGCGGGGCATGGGTCGCGCCGAGGCCAAGAAGCACGCGATCGAGATGCTCGACCAGGTCAAGATCCCCAACGCCAAGAGCCGGTTCAGCAACTATCCGCACCAGTTCTCCGGCGGTATGCGGCAGCGCGCGATGATCGCGATGTCGCTGGCGCTCGACCCGGAGGTGCTGATCGCCGACGAGCCCACCACCGCGCTCGACGTGACGGTGCAGGCCCAGATCATGGACCTGCTCGCCGAGCTCCAGCGTGAGCGGCAGATGGGCATGATCCTGATCACCCACGACCTCGGCGTGGTCGCCGACGTCGCGGACCGGATCGCTGTCATGTACGCGGGTCGGATCGTCGAGGAAGCCGACGTGTACGAGCTGTACGCCAAGCCGGCGCACCCGTACACGATGGGTCTGATCGACTCGATCCCGCGCATGGACGAGAAGGGGCAGCAGCTCCGGACGATCAAGGGTCTGCCGCCGAACCTGATGAACATTCCGCCGGGCTGCCCGTTCAACCCGCGTTGCCCCATGGCTCAGCCGGTATGCCGGGAGAAGATCCCCCCGCTGCTGCAGGTGGGTCCTGCCCGGGCCAGCGCCTGCCACTTCGCCGAGGAGCTGGTGAACCGTGTCTGAGAACATCCTCGAGGTCCGTGACCTGGTCAAGCACTACCCCGTCACCCAGGGTGTGGTGTTCAAGAAGACCGTCGGTCAGGTCAAGGCCGTCGACGGGGTCTCGTTCGGTCTGCGTACTGGTGAGACGCTCGGCGTGGTCGGCGAGTCCGGCTGCGGCAAGTCGACTCTCGCCCGGGTGCTGATGAACCTGGAGAAGCCGACCGCCGGCAGCGTGGTCTACAAGGGCCAGGACATCTCCAAGCTCTCCGGTGGGGCGCTGCGGCGGCTGCGTCGGCAGATCCAGTTGGTCATGCAGGACCCGTACACCTCGCTGAACCCGCGGATGACCGTCGGTGACCTGATCGGCGAGCCCTTCGAGATCCACTCCGATGTGGCACCGAAGGGCAGCCGCCGGGCGAAGGTCCGGGAGTTGCTGGACCTGGTGGGCCTCAACCCGGAGCACATCAACAGGTACCCGCACCAGTTCTCCGGCGGTCAGCGCCAGCGCATCGGCATCGCCCGCGCGCTCGCGCTGCGCCCCGAGGTGATCGTCTGCGACGAGCCGGTCTCGGCGCTCGACGTCTCCATCCAGGCCCAGGTGATGAACCTGCTGGAGAAGCTGCAGAGCGAGCTCGGGCTGTCGTACGTCTTCATCGCGCACGACCTCTCGGTGGTCCGCCACCTGTCGGACCGGGTCGCGGTGATGTACCTCGGCAAGATCGTCGAGATCGGCACCGAGGACGAGATCTACGAGCGGCCGACCCATCCGTACACTCAGGCGCTGCTCTCGGCGGTGCCGGTGCCGGACCCGACGCAGCGGAACAACAAGACGATCATCCGGCTCACGGGTGACGTGCCGTCGCCGATCAGCCCGCCCTCGGGCTGCCGGTTCCGGACCCGCTGCTGGAAGGCGCAGGACGTCTGCGCCGAGCAGGTCCCGCTGCTGGAGGTCCGACGCGACTCGGACCACCCGAGCGCCTGCCACTTCGCGGAGCGACGCGAGATCGTCGCCACCCACGAGGCGTAACAGGCCACCGGAACCGCCTGCCGACGTCACCACGACGCCGGCAGGCGGTTTCGTCTGTCCGGTGGCCCCTCAGCGGGCCGGTGCGACCTCAGACGCCCGACCGGCACCCGGTGTGCCCTCCGGCGCCCGGCGGGACGCCGGGGGTGGTCACAGCGGGCCGCGACCCGCGCGGAGCAGTAGCAGTGCCAGTTGGGTGCCGTCCGCGCCGAGCGCACCTCGGAAGCGCTCCAGGATCTCCCGCTCACGGGAGAGCACGAGGCGCGTTCCGCCGGAGGCCATCCGGGTCACCCCGACCTCCTGCGACAGCGCGGCCCGCTCCTGCCAGAGCGAGATCAACGCGTGGTCGATCTCGTCGATCCGTTCCCTGATCTGCACGATCCGTGCGGCTGCGGTCGGCTCCACGGTGCCGGTACCGGTGCCGGTGCGGGCCCCGGCCGTGTCGCCGGCCTCGACCGAGGGCTGGTCCGGCTCCGGCACGGTCGGGCCGCTGCTGTGCTCCACCACGTCTGTCATCATCGGGTACCTCTCGCGCTGTGGTGCCCGGTGCCCAGAACCCGGGACGAAAAAGCCCCGGGCTCCAGGAGCCCGGGGCTTTCGCAGGTCTGATCGATCAGGCGCGACCTACGGCAGCCGGACTCCCGGTGCCGTAGTAAAAGTAGTAACGCGCAGCGATCACGCGGTCGAGTATGCCCACGTCGACGGTGGGTGCGCAAGGATTCCGCGGCAAAAGGCGGCCCCTGCCACAGCCGGAGGCGTCGGCAAAGGAGCGCTCACCGCTCGTCGACAGAGGTGCCCGCTCCCGGCGACGGCGCGGTCGGGAAGTGTCCGGCCGGCGGCATAGACTTGTCGCGCGATGCATCCTCTCTTCGACATTCCCGCGTCCCCGCCCGCGCCGGAGTCCGCGCCGGCCCGTCCGCACCGCCCCGGGTCGGCCTCAGCCCGCCTCGACCCGCGTGAGCTGCTCGCCGGGTTGAACGGGCCGCAGCGCGACGCGGTCAGTCACGCCGGCTCGCCGCTGTTGATCGTGGCCGGCGCCGGGTCCGGTAAGACCCGGGTGCTCACCCACCGGATCGCCTACCTGCTGGCCGCTCGGGACGTGCATCCCGGAGAGATCATCGCCATCACCTTCACCAACAAGGCGGCCGGCGAGATGAAGGAGCGGGTCGCCGCCCTTGTCGGGCCGCGGGCCCGACTGATGTGGGTGTCGACGTTCCACTCCGCGTGTGTCCGCATCCTTCGCGCCGAGCACGAGCACGCCGGCCTCAAGTCGACGTTCTCGATCTACGACGCTGACGACTCGCGCCGGCTCATGCAACTGGTCACCCGCGAGCTCGACCTCGACCCGAAGCGCTATCCGGCACGCGGGCTGGCCGCCCAGGTGTCCAACCTCAAGAACGAGCTGGTCGACCCGGAGCAGTTCGCCGCGCGGGCCAGCGGGCCCAACGAGCGGGCGCTCGCCGAGGCGTACACGCTCTACCAGCGTCGGCTGCGCGAGGCGCACGCGCTCGACTTCGACGACCTGATCATGACGACGGTGCATCTGCTCCAGTCCCACCCGCACGTCGCGGAGAGCTACCGGCGGCGGTTCCGGCACGTGCTTGTCGACGAATACCAGGACACCAACCACGCCCAGTACGTCCTGATCAAGGAGTTGGTGTCCGGCACCGACGGGCTGGCGCCGGCCGAGCTGTGCGTGGTCGGTGACGCCGACCAGTCGATCTACGCGTTCCGGGGCGCGACGATCCGCAACATCCTGGAGTTCGAGCGGGACTTCACCGACGCGCGGACGATCCTGCTGGAGCAGAACTACCGCTCCACCCAGACCATCCTCAACGCCGCCAACGCGGTGATCGACAGGAACACCTCCCGCAAGCCGAAGCGGCTGTGGAGCGAGGCCGGCGACGGCGAGCGGATCGTCGGCTACGTGGCCGACACCGAGCACGCCGAGGCGGACTGGGTGGGCCGGGAGATCGACCGGCTTGTCGACGCCGACGAGACCCGCCCCGGCGACGTCGCCGTGTTCTACCGCACCAACGCGCAGTCCCGCGTCTTCGAGGAGGTGTTCATCCGGGCCGGTCTGCCGTACAAGGTGGTCGGCGGTGTGCGCTTCTACGAGCGCAAGGAGGTCCGCGACGCACTGGCGTACCTGCGGTCGGTGGTGAACGACGACGACACGGTGAGCCTGCGGCGGGTGCTGAACACCCCGCGCCGGGGCATCGGTGACCGCGCGGAGGCGTGCGTCGAGGCGCTGTCCAGCCGGGACCGGATCTCCTTCGGGGCGGCGCTGCGCCGGGCCCGGGAGGCGCCCGGCATCTCCACCCGGGCGGCCAACGGCATCGCCGACTTCGTGGCGCTGCTCGACGGCGCCCGGGAGATGGCCGAGACCGGCACCCCGGAAGAGGTGCTGGAGGCTCTGCTGACCCGCTCGGGCTATCTCACCGAGTTGGAGGAGAGCCTTGATCCGCAGGACGCCGGCCGGGTGGACAACCTCCAGGAGCTGGTGAGCGTCGCCCGGGAGTACACCGAGCGGATCGAAGCGACCGGTGCCGACGGCGAGCGGGCCACAGTGGCGGGCTTCCTGGAGCAGGTGGCGCTGGTCGCCGACGCCGACCAGATTCCCTCCGACGACCCCGACCACCAGGGCGTGGTCACGCTGATGACGTTGCACACCGCCAAGGGCCTGGAGTTCCCGGTGGTGTTCCTCACCGGTCTGGAGGACGGCGTCTTTCCGCACCTGCGCTCGCTCGGTGACACCCGGGAGCTGGAGGAGGAGCGCCGGCTGGCGTACGTCGGCATCACCCGCGCCCGGCAGCGCCTCTACCTCTCCCGTGCGGTGACCCGCTCGGCCTGGGGCCAGCCGTCCTACAACCCGCCGTCGCGGTTCCTGGAGGAGTTGCCTCCGGAGCTGGTGCGCTGGGAGCGCACCGAGGGGTCGTACACCTCGTGGGCCGGCGGTGGCGGCGGCGTCGGCGGGCGCGCGGACCGCGCACCCGGCGGTCGCGGCACCTTCACCGGGGGTACGCCGAAGGCGGCGCAACTGGCCCAGCGGCTCGGCGTGGACGCCAGTCGCCTCACCACGGCCAGCGAGTTGCCGCAGGGGCCGAAGGTGTCCGCCGGTGACCGGGTCAACCACCAGCGCTACGGGCTGGGGCGGGTGCTCGCCGTCGAGGGGCACGGCCCGGGTGCCCGCGCGCAGATCGACTTCGGTGACCAGACCATGTGGCTGGTGCTGCGGCACGCCCCTGTCGACAAGCTCTGATCACGGCGGCCTCGGCTGGCCGCCGCTCGGCCGGCCGGCATCGCGCTATTGCAGGGAAAGAGTGGCCTCGGCGCTGCCGGAGGCCACTCTTTCCATGATGTCGCGTGAACAGGCGGACCTGCGAGGTGCGCTCGTTCAGCAGCCCAGGTCGACGCCGCGCGCCCGCATGAACGGCGCGGGGTCGACCTGGTTCCACATGCCCTGGTGCACCTCGAAGTGCAGGTGGGGGCCTGTGGAGTCACCGGTGCTGCCCTCGTAGCCGATGACCTGGCCGGCCTTGACCTTCTGGCCGACGGTGACCGCGAGCCGGCTCTGGTGGGCGTAGTGGGTCAGGTAGCCGTTGCCGTGGTCGATGAAGACGGAGTTGCCGTACCCGTCGTAGGCATCGCCGGCCTTGGTGACGGTGCCGGCGGCCGCGGCGTGGATGGGCGTGCCGGAGGGCAGCGCCAGGTCGATACCGGCGTGCAGGGTGCCCCAGCGCTGCCCGTAGCAGGAGGTGATCGCGGCACCCGACATCGGGTTCACCCAGGCGGCCGTGGGCTTCGTGGTCTTCGTCGCAGCCTTCTTCGCCGTTGCCTTCGGCTTGGCGGTGGCCTTCTTCGTCGGCGTGGGGCTGGCAGTGGCCGACGGGCTCACGGTCGGGCTCGCGCTGGGCGTGGCCGACGGGGAGTCCGGCGCTGTCGCCTCGCGGTCGGAGCGGTCGGCCCGGCCGGCGGCCTCGGCCCGCGACTGCGCGTCGAGCGAGACGGCGGTGGGCGCCGGACGGTCGTCGCCGGTGGTGGCGACGACGACGCCACCCAGGCCGAGGGCCACCAGGGCGGCCGCGCCGAGCGCGATGCGACGGTTTCGCTGGCGGGCGCGTCGCGGCTGTTCGGTGATGGTGTCGGGGGTGTTCTCGTTCTGGACGGGGCTGTCTTCCTGCACGGCGGACCTTCACAGTCGAGGGGGCACTTGACCTCGAAATACTGGTGTCGGGCCGAGCTGGAGGGGGCATCGGGACCGGGCGGCCGGTCAACGGCCGCAGCGATGGCTGCCCGGAAATGAGGCGCTAAGAAACGGTCTGTCCGAAAAAGCGATCATGTGGGGTGGTGCCGTCGGTCACACCCGCCACTGTGATTCGGCAGACATCGGGCGGCGGCCGGCAACGAAAAACCGCCCGGATCGACAGATCCGGGCGGTCAACGGTCGGTACGCAGCGTCAGGACGCGGCTACCTCGCTGTAGATTGCCTCGACTTGCAGCTTGATGTCCACTCCGCGCTTCTGCAGGTAGGGCACCGGGTCGATCGGCTGGCCCTTGACATGCAGCTCGAGGTGCAGGTGAGTGCCGTAGGCGTGGCCGGTCTGACCCACCAGGCCCAGCTGGTCGCCGGCCTTGACCTGCTGCCCCTCCTTGACGCTGAGCGCGGAGGAGTGGCCGTAGATGGCCTCGCTGCCGTCAGGGTGCTGGACGATCACCGCGTAGCCGTAGCCGCCGAGCCAGCCGGCCTTGGTGACCAGGCCTTCGTGCACCGCCACGTACGGCGTGCCCTCGGGGACGACCAGGTCGACGCCGGTGTGCAGCTTGCCCCAACGCATCCCGTACGGCGAGTTGAAGTCGTAGCCCTGCAGCGGCAGCATCCAGACCTCGGGCTCGGCCGCTTCCTTGCCACGGCTGTCCCGGGAGGCGCGTTCGGCGTTGCCCGCACGCTCTGCGGCGTCCTGGCTGACCGACGCCTGCTTGAGCTCGTCGAGAACCGACGGGCTGACGTCCTTGGCGTCGGGCAGGGCACTCGCGCCGAGGGCGACGAGGCCGGCACCGACGAACGCGGTGGTGACGACGGCCGCGTAGCGGCTACGCGGGGGGGTGGGGACACGGCGACGACCGCGATATCGATCGGGCTCAGACGACAGGCGCTGGCGCACGCACACCCTCCGTTGTCGGGGTTCCGAAGCGGCTGGTGGACGTCCGTGAAGCTCGGATGAACGTCTGCCAACCGCGTCGTCACCCGTCCATGGACCTGATGACAACCGTGGACACGTTAGCCAACCCCCAGGCGAGTCACAAGCCAGAGTGAATAATTGGCGTGTCGATCTGTCCGTTTGCGTCCACGATTGTCACGCATCACGACGTCGATCGGTGCCCCCGTAAGTGCCCGTTCGTCGCCGAGCGTGACCGGACCGGCGGAGTCGTCCGACTTGACGCCGCAGCCTGCCGAGGTGCGCGCTCCGGCGTGGACGCCGGGTCGGTGCGGCCGGAATGCCAGTCGGTTTCCGGCCCGGATTTCCCGCCCCCCGTCGGACGGGTTACCGTTCGTTCAGGTGAAGGCCGTGTAGCCGGTGAAAGGTGTGCGCTGATGAGCTCTCGAATTCGGGTCGTCGTCGCCAAGCCAGGGCTGGACGGCCATGACCGGGGCGCCAAGGTCGTGGCGCGTGCCCTGCGGGACGCGGGGATGGAGGTCGTCTACACCGGCCTGCACCAGACCCCGGAGCAGATCGTGGAAGCCGCCATCCAGGAGGACGCCGACGCGGTCGGCCTCTCCATTCTCTCCGGCGCGCACATGACGCTGTTTCGTCGGGTGCTCGAACTGCTGGGGGAGCGGGACGCCCGCGACATCGTCGTGTTCGGTGGCGGCATCATCCCCAACGGCGACATCCCCGAGCTGGAGAAGATGGGCGTCGCCAAGATCTTCACGCCGGGAGCCACCACCCAGGCGATCGTCGAGTGGGTCCGGCAGAACGTCGGACAGCCCGTCGCCTGAAAGGCGGTGCGCCGGGGGTGTCGAACCGGAGCCGGGCACGGGGGAGGGGCCGGACGCACCCCTCACACGTCCGGCCCCTCTATGCACGATGCCCCGCCGCCACCCCTCGACCGACAGGGCATCGGCCGTCTCCCGTCATCGCGCTGTTCAGCGCTCCGACACCTGACTCAACGACGCCCTCACGGCCGGGTTACGCACCCGTGCCAACATCGCCCGGACGATTGACGCCGGCCATGCCGTGACCGGAACTCCCACGTCAGGTGTCCGGTTGTGCATTACCGCACACCGCGCACCCGCTCGGTTGCCGGCCGTGCCCACCTCGCTAGGCTGCCGCCAATGGCCTGTGTGAAGTGATGACAGGCGTCAAACTGTTTTTGAACGCTGGTGGCGGCGCGACGGCGCGCCGCGGAGACGGGACGGGACGCGCAATCGTGGACCTGTACGAGTACCAGGGGCGGGACCTGTTCGAGCGGCACGGCTTGCCCGTGTTGGCCGGCGGCGTCGCCACTACCCCGGAGGAGGCCCGCGCGATCGCCGAACGCCTCGGCGGTCGGGTGGTCGTCAAGGCGCAGGTAAAGGTCGGCGGCCGAGGCAAGGCCGGTGGCGTCAAGCTCGCCGAGGGCCCGGATGAGGCGGTGGCCAGGGCCACCGACATCCTCGGCATGGACATCAAGGGCCACACCGTCCACAAGGTCATGATCACCGTGACCGCGGACGTGGCCGACGAGTACTACTTCTCTTATCTGCTCGACCGGGCGAACCGCACCTTCCTCTGCATCGCCAGCGTTGCCGGCGGTATGGACATCGAGCAGGTCGCCGCCGAGACCCCGGACCGCGTGGTCAAGGCCCCCATCGACGCCGTCAAGGGCGTCGACGAGGCGAAGGCCCGCGAGATCGTCACCGCTGCCGGGTTCCCGGCCGAGGTCGCCGACCAGGTCGTCGAGGTAGCTGTCGGGCTGTGGCAGGCGTTCGTCGCCGAGGACGCCACCCTGGTCGAGGTGAACCCCCTCGCGAAGAACGGCGACGGGCAGCTGCTGCTGCTCGACGCCAAGATCACCTTGGACGAGAACGCCGCGTTCCGGCACCCCGACCACGAGGCGCTTGTCGACCAGGCCGCCGTGGATCCGCTGGAGCAGGCCGCCAAGGCCAAGGACCTCAACTACGTCAAGCTCGACGGCGAGGTCGGCATCATCGGCAACGGCGCGGGTCTTGTCATGTCGACCCTCGACGTCGTGGCGTACGCCGGTGAGCGGCACGGCAACGTCAAGCCTGCCAACTTCCTCGACATCGGCGGCGGCGCGAGTGCCGCGGTGATGGCGAACGGGCTGGAGATCGTGCTCTCCGACCCGGCCGTGAAGAGCGTCTTCGTCAACGTCTTCGGCGGCATCACCGCCTGCGACGAGGTCGCCAACGGCATCATCCAGGCGCTGGCCCTGCTGGAGCAGCGTGGCGAGCAGGTCACCAAGCCGCTCGTCGTCCGCCTCGACGGCAACAACGCCGAGGCTGGCCGGGCGATCCTGGACAGCGCGAACAACCCGCTCGTGCAGCGGGTGGACACCATGGACGGTGCGGCCGAGCGGGCCGCCGAGCTGGCAGCTGCGGGGGTCTGATCATGGCTATCTGGCTGACCAAGGACTCGAAGGTCATCGTTCAGGGGATGACCGGCTCCGAGGGCTCCAAGCACACCCGGCGGATGCTCGCCGCCGGCACGAACGTCGTCGGCGGCGTCAACCCGCGCAAGGCGGGCCAGAAGGTCGACTTCGACGGCACCGAGCTGCCGGTCTTCGCGTCCGTGGCGGACGCCATGGCCGAGACCGGTGCCGACGTCACAGTCATCTTCGTACCGCCGCAGTTCACCAAGGCCGCCGTGGTCGAGGCGATCGACGCCGCGATCCCGCTGGCCGTGGTGATCACCGAGGGCGTGCCGGTGCACGACACCGCTTCGTTCTGGGCGTACAACCTGGCGCAGGGCGAGCGGACCCGGATCATCGGGCCGAACTGCCCCGGCATCGCCTCCCCGGGTGCCGCCAACGCCGGCATCATCCCGGCCGACATCACCGGCTCCGGCCGCATCGGCCTGGTCAGCAAGAGCGGCACGCTGACCTACCAGATGATGTACGAGCTGCGCGACATCGGCTTCTCCACATGCGTCGGCATCGGTGGCGACCCGATCATCGGGACCACGCACATCGACGCCCTGAAGGCGTTCGAGGCTGACCCGGAGACCGACGCCATCGTGATGATCGGCGAAATCGGCGGCGACGCCGAGGAGCGGGCCGCCGAGTTCATCAAGGCCAACGTCACCAAGCCGGTGGTCGGCTACATCGCCGGCTTCACCGCGCCCCCCGGCAAGACCATGGGCCACGCCGGAGCGATCATCTCCGGTTCGGCCGGCACCGCCGAGGCGAAGCAGGCGGCGCTGGAGGCGGTCGGAGTCAAGGTCGGCAAGACGCCGACCGAGACCGCCAAGCTCATGCGGGAGATCATGTCCGGCAACTGAGCCGGTCAGGCAGCAGCGCAGGGGTCGGCCGGTATCGAACCGGTCGGCCCCTGCTGCGTACCACCGGGCCCGGGATCAGTCGTTGTTGTTCCAGAACGGGTAGTTGCCTGTCGACCGGAGGATCGCGCTGCCGATGATGTTGATCACGCCGAACGCGATGGCGAGGTAACCGAGAACCGGCGACTGGCCGTACCGTCGGGCGTCGCGGATCGACAGGTAGCCGAAGATGACGCCGAGAATGCCGCAACAGATCAGACCCAGCACGATGCCCAGCACGCCCCAGAGCGTGGTGCGGTCCCGGCCCCTGGCCGGAGGGGGTGGGGGCGGCGGATATGCGGTCGTCACGGCTACCTCCGGGCGATCATGGGCGGCGGGCCGACCCGGGCGTGACCGGCGGACCCGACCCGGAAGGCGGCGACAGGCCACCTCCTCTGGGCCGAGGCTAGACCGGGCCGGGCGGCTTCGACCCCGGTTCGCCCAACTCGCCGCAGTCCAGGCCGGTTAACGGACTGCCACCGTCCCTATGACGTGCCAGAGTAGAGCGGATGTCCCCCGTCACCCCTGACCATCCCAGTCGCCCCGGCGGCGTGCGCGCCGACGACAGGTCGGTCGAGCGCGCCGCACCGCGGCGGCGGGTGCCCGCGCCCCGCGCCGGCGAGTCGCCGCGCAGGCGGGCACCGCTGCCCGTCGCCGCCGGGGTGGCCGCGGGCTGGGCGGCCCTCACCTCGTACCTGCCGGTCGCCATCGTGCTCGGCCTGGTGCAGCTCGGCGCCGACTCCACCACCCTGAGCGGCACCCTGCGCACCGCGCTGGCCGGCTGGCTGGTGGGCCACGGCGTGCCGCTGCACACCGACGCCGGCCCGTTCGGCCTCGCCCCGCTCGCGCTCACCGCGCTCGCGCTCTGGCGACTGACCCGGGCCGGCGTGCACGTCAGCCGCGCGATCGGCGCGCGCGACAGCTATTCACCGCGACAAGCGCTTATCGCCGCAGGCACTGTCGGCCTGGCGTACGCGCTGCTCGGCGCGCTTGCCGCGGTGCTGGTGGGCGCGGGAGGACCGAACGTGTCCCCGGTGCGGGCGGCGGCCACGTTCGCGGTGGCCGCCACACTCGCCGCACTTGTCGGCGCAACCCGGACCACCGCTGTGACCCGACTGCTGAGCACCCGGCTGCCGGGTGCGCTGCGGGACGCTGTGCGCACCGGGCTGGTGGCCGCGCTCCTGCTACTCGGGGCGGGCGCAGGCGCGGCAGGCCTGGCCGTGGCCACCGGCGGCGGTGACGCCGCCGACATGATCGGCGCGTACCAGACCGGGGTGGCCGGGCAGGCCGGAATCACCCTGGTCAGCATGGCGTACGCGCCGAACGCCGCGATCTGGTCGACGAGCTATCTGCTGGGGCCGGGCTTCGCGGTCGGCGTCGACACCGCCGTCCGCACAAGCGAGGTGTCGGTGGGCGCGCTGCCGGCAATCCCGCTGCTCGCCGGCCTGCCCCGTGGCCCCGTGGACGGCATCGGCGCCCTGCTCCTCGCGGTGCCGGTGCTGGCCGGGATGGTGGTCGGTTGGTTGCTCGCCCGCCGGATGGCCCGCCTCGCCGGGCCGGAGCAGGCCCCGCAGCGCTGGGGCGGGCTGTTGGCGCCGGCGGCACTGGCCGGGCCGGTGGCAGGCGTACTCCTCGGTGTGGCCGCCGCGGTCTCCGGAGGGCCGCTCGGTGCCGGCCGTCTGGCGCAGGTCGGGCCGGTGGCCTGGCAGGTCGGGGTGGTCACGGCCGGTGTCATCACGGCCGGCGCGCTGCTCGGGGCCGCCGCCACCCGGACGCTCACCCGGAGCCCTCGGGGCAACCAGCCACGCCGGCGCGATCCGGAGCCGGACCGGCGCGACCTGTCCTAGACGAACGGGCGGTGAACCGTCTGTCGGTCGGCGAGGGCGCCCAGGCGTTGGCGGAGCGCGCCGCCGCCGTGCCGTCCCGGTCGACATCGCTCGCTGGGCGCGGCCCGCAGGTGCCGGGGACGGCGCGGGGCGCCCCGGACGAACCCGGAGCGCCCCGTCAGGACCGGACCGATCAGGGCTGGCTCGGCAGGTTGATGTTCGCGAAGATGCCCAGGATGATCAGCAGGATGCCCAGGACGGCACCGACGGCGCCGCAGATGAGACCCGCCTTGGCCTGGCCGCCGTTGCTGGCCTGGCCCTGAGCGGCCTTCTGCTGGCCCAGGTAACCGGTCACCACAGCGGCGATGCCGACCGGGATGCCCAGGTACAGGCAGCAGACCAGCGGGATCGACGCGATGCCGAGGATCATCGACACCAGGCCGAGGGTGTTGTTCTGGCCCTGCTGCTGCGGGTACCCGGCGTTCGGGTAGCCGGGAGCGCCACCGTACTGCGGCTGCTGACCGTACGGGTCCTGCGGCTGCTGGCCGTAGGGCTGGCCCGAGGTGGGCTGCTGGCCGTACTGCTGACCGTACGGGTCCGGCGACTGCTGGCCGTAGGGCTGACCCGAGGTCGGCTGCTGACCGTACGGCTGGCCCGAGGTGGGCTGCTGGCCGTAGGGGGCGGCCGGCGGCTGACCGTACGGGTCGTGCGGCGGCTGGGGTGCGGTCGGGTCCGGGTTGGGCTGCTGGCCGTACGGGTCCTGACCGGGGTTGCCGGGCTGCATTCGAGAAGCTCCTTGGAATCGTTCCGTTAGTTACTGCTGCTGTTCTCACTCATGATCGCGCCCAGACCGCCCAACGCGCAGCACAGCAGCACGATGACATACCACGCAATGCCGACGATAAGTGCCCACTTGGACCACTTGCGTGATTCTGCGGCCGCGGCCTGGGCCCCGGCGTAGTCGCCCTGCTGGAGCAGCGGGTTGACCTTCGACGCGTTGATGATCGCTGGGATGGCCAGCGGCCAGAAGAGGAAGACAGCGACAATCGACATCGTCATGTTGTTGTCGACCGACGGTTGCTGCTGGGGGTGGTGATCGGGCTGCATGGGGGTGCTCCTCATTCCAACGACACGCCTGGCGTGCCGGAACAGTGACGTGGTGCGGGGCCGGCACGGTGTCCAGCCCGGGCGACCGGCAGCGTACCTGGTCGATGCCCGTCGAATCTGTCAGAGATCGGCGCGCCGCCCAGCCGGAGAGCGTCCTGACCTGCCCGATAGGGTGGCCCGGTGACCGCGTCCGCCGCCCGCCTCGTCGTCCTCGTCTCCGGCTCCGGAAGCAACCTGCAGGCACTGCTGGACGCCGCCGCCGACCCCGCGTACGGCGCGCAGGTGGTGGCGGTCGGCGCGGACCGCGACGGCATTGCGGGCCTGGACCGGGCGGAGGCCGCGGGTGTGCCGACCTTCGTCGAGCGGGTCGGCGACCATGAGACGCGGGAGGACTGGGACCGGGCGCTCACCGCGCACGTCGCGAAGCACCAGCCCGACCTGGTCATCTCCGCAGGCTTCCTCAAGCTTGTCGGCGAGCATTTCCTTACCGCCTTCGGTGACCGCTACCTCAACACCCACAACACCCTGCTGCCGGCGTTTCCCGGCATCCACGGCCCACGGGACGCCCTCGCCTACGGCGTGAAGCTCACCGGGGCCACGCTCTTCTTCGTCGACGCCGGCATGGACACCGGGCCGATCGTGGCGCAGGTCGCGGTGCCGGTGCTCGACGACGACGACGTGGACGCGCTCACCGAGCGCATCAAGGAAGCTGAGCGCCGCCAGCTCGTCGAGCAGGTCGGCCGCCTGGTCCGCGAAGGCTGGACCATCACCGGAAGGAAGGTCACGGTTCCGTGAGTTCCACTCAGGACGGGCGCCGCCCGATCAGGCGGGCGCTGGTCAGCGTCTACGACAAGACCGGGCTGGTCGAGCTGGCGCAGGCCCTGCACGCCGCCGGTGTGGAGATCGTCTCCACCGGCAGCACGGCGGGCACCATCGCCGCCGCCGGGGTGCCGGTGACGCCGGTGGAGACGGTGACCGGTTTTCCCGAGGTGCTCGACGGCCGCGTGAAGACTCTGCACCCGAAGGTGCACGCTGGTCTTCTCGCCGACCTGCGCAAGGACGCCCACGTGGCGCAGCTCGACGAGCTGGGGGTGGCGGCGTTCGACCTGCTGGTCTCCAACCTCTACCCGTTCCAGGCGACGGTCGCCTCCGGCGCCGGCGTCGAGGAGTGCGTGGAGCAGATCGACATCGGTGGGCCGGCCATGGTGCGGGCCGCCGCCAAGAACCACGCCTCGGTGGCGGTGCTGACCGACCCGGCGGGATACCCGGCGCTGCTCGGCGCGCTCAGCGAGGGCGGCTTCACACTGGCCCAGCGCCGCGCGCTGGCCGCCCGCGCGTACGCCGACATCGCCGAGTACGACGTGGCCGTGGCCCAGTGGTGTGCCCGGGAGCTGGCCCCGGCCGACGACTCCTGGCCGGCGTTCGCGGGGACGGCGCTGCGGAAGTCGACGGTGCTGCGCTACGGGGAGAACCCGCACCAGCCCGCCGCGCTCTACACCGACCCGGACGCCCCGGCAGGGCTGGCGCAGGCAGAGCAGTTGCACGGCAAGGAGATGTCGTACAACAACTACGTCGACGCGGACGCCGCCTGGCGGGCCGCGAACGACTTCGCCGACCAGCCGGCCGTGGCGATCATCAAGCACGCCAACCCGTGTGGCATCGCCGTGGGCGCGGACGTGGCCGAGGCGCACCGCAGGGCGCACGCCTGCGACCCGGTGTCGGCGTTCGGCGGCGTGATCGCGGTCAACCGCCCGGTCTCGGTCGAGCTGGCCCAGCAGGTGGCCGAGATTTTCACCGAGGTGGTCGTCGCTCCCGGCTTCGACGAGGGCGCGGTCGAGGTGTTGCAGGGCAAGAAGAACATCCGCCTGCTGCGCGCGCCGGTGTGGACCCCGGCGACTGTCGAGTGGCGGCCGGTGACCGGTGGCGTGCTGACCCAGGTCGCCGACCGGGTGGACGCTCTCGGTGACGACCCGGCCAACTGGCAGTTGGCGACCGGCGAGGCCGCGGACGAGGAACTGCTGCGTGACCTGGCGTTCGCCTGGCGGGCGGTGCGCGCGGTGAAGAGCAACGCGATCCTGCTCGCCAAGGACGGCGCCACAGTCGGCGTCGGCATGGGTCAGGTCAACCGGGTCGACTCGGCGCAGCTCGCGGTCAGCCGCGCCGGCGCCGACCGGGCACGCGGCTCGGTGGCAGCCTCGGACGCGTTCTTCCCGTTCGCCGACGGCCCGCAGATCCTCATCGACGCCGGCGTCCGTGCCATCGTCCAGCCCGGCGGCTCGATCCGCGACGAAGAGGTAATCGCGGCGGCCAAGAAGGCCAACGTAACGATGTACCTAACCAAAACCCGCCACTTCTTCCACTAACCGCGCTGCCCCACCCTGCCCCGTCCCACCCCCCACCTCGTCGATCATGGAGTTGTGGTGCCCCGCAAAAGGGGTATCGGCTGAGAAATCGCCCACCACAACTCCATGATCGACGCGACATGCGGGGCGCGGACAGGTTAGGGGGTTGCGGGGCGTAGTTCTGCGAAGTGGCAGGCGGACGGGTGAGGGTCCGCGGCGCGGGGCACGGTTTGCGGGTCCTCGACCGCGCAGATCTCCTGGGCCTTCCAGCAGCGGGTGCGGAAGTGGCAGCCGCTCGGCGGGTCGGCCGGGCTGGGCACGTCGCCGACCAGGCGGATCATGTTGCGCTGGTCGCGTACCTCCGGGTCCGGCACCGGCACGGCCGAGAGCAACGCCTGGGTGTACGGGTGGGTGGCGCGCTCGTAGATCTCGTCCTCGGTGCCGATCTCGACGATCCGGCCGAGGTACATGACCGCTACCCGGTCGGCGATGTGCCGCACCACTGACAGGTCGTGCGCGATGAAGATGTAGGAAAGGCCGAACTCGTCCTGGAGCTGCTCCAGCAGGTTGATCACCTGGGCCTGGATGGAGACGTCGAGCGCGGAGACCGGCTCGTCGCAGACGATCACCTCGGGGCGCAGCGCGAGGGCACGGGCGATGCCGATGCGCTGGCGCTGACCGCCGGAGAACTGGTGCGGATACCTGTTGATGTGCTCCGGGTTGAGCCCGACGACGTCAAGCAACTCCTGGACCCGCTTCTGCTTGCTGCCCTTGGGTGCCGCGTCACGGTGGATCTCGAACGGCTCGCCGATGATGTCGCCGACGGTCATCCGCGGGTTCAGCGAGGTGTACGGGTCCTGCATGACCATCTGCATGTTGCGACGCAGTCGACGTAGCTCGCCGCCGGAGGCCTTGAACAGGTCCTTGCCCTCCAGGGTGGCCCGCCCGGAGGTGGGTGTCTCCAGCCGCATGAGCAGCCGGGCGAGTGTGGACTTGCCGCAGCCGGACTCGCCGACCACGCCGAGCGTCTCGCCCCGGCGCAGCTCGAAGCTCACACCGTCGACGGCCTTCACCGCGCCGATCTGCCTCTGGAACAGCACGCCCTGGGTGATCGGGAAGTGCTTCACGAGGTTGTCGACGGAGAGGATGGTCTCGCCCCGGACCTTCGTGGGGCTAGCGGGCGCTGTCATCACGGACCTCCTGCGCGAAGTGGCAAGCGCTGGTTCGGCCGTCGCCGAGGACCAGGTCGTGCGGCACCACGTCCACGCAGACCTGCTGGACGTACGGGCAGCGGGGGTGGAACGGGCAGCCGGAGGGGATGCGCATCAGGTTCGGCGGCAACCCCTTGATCGTCGACAGTTCCTGGCCGCGGACGTCCATCCGCGGGATCGATTCCAACAACCCCTTCGTGTACGGGTGGGCGGGCGCCTTGTAGAGCGAACGGACGTCGGCGTGCTCGACGATCCGGCCGGCGTACATGACGGCGATCCGGTCCGCGACGCCGGCGACGACTCCCAGGTCGTGGGTGATCAGGATCATGGCCATGTTGAGGTCGCGGCGCAGGTCGGCCAGCAGGTCCATGATCTGGGCCTGCACTGTGACGTCGAGGGCAGTCGTGGGTTCGTCGGCGATGAGCACCTTCGGGTCGAGCGCCAGCGCCATGGCGATCATGACGCGCTGCCGCATGCCGCCGGAGAACTGGTGCGGATAGTCGCCGACCCGCTTGGCGGCCCCGGGGATCTTGACCAGGTCCATGAGTTCGATGGCCCGGCGGCGGGCGTCGCTCCGGGACATGCCGGCGCGCTGGCGCAGTGTCTCGCCGATCTGCCAGCCGACCGGGAAGACCGGGTTCAGCGCCGAGAGCGCGTCCTGGAAGATCATCGCGATCTCCTTGCCGCGTACCTGCCTGCGCTGCTCCTCGGAGCCGGTGAGCAGGTCCTGACCCCGGTAGAGGATCTGGCCGGAGCGGACGAAGGCGGGCGGCGTGTCCAGGATGCCCATGATCGCCTGGGCGGTGACGGACTTGCCGGAGCCGGATTCGCCGAGCACCGCGAGGGTCTCCCCGGCGTCCAGGTGGTACGACACGCCGTTGATCACCCGGGCCACGCCCTCGTTGGTGCGGAACTCGACGTGCAGGTCCCGCAGCTCCAGCAGGTGGCCGCCCTCGGGTGTGGCGGAGGCGGGCGTCGGTTGGACGGTCATGAGGATCTCACCGCAGCTTCGGGTCGAAGGCGTCACGGATCGCGTCGCCGAGCATGATGAACGCCAGCACGGTCAGCGCGAGGAAGGCCGACGGGACGATCAGCGGCATCGCCGCCTCCCGCATGTGGATCCGGCCGGTGTCGATGTCCTGGCCCCACGAGATGGTCGGCGCTTTCAGGCCGATGCCCAGGAACGACAGCGTGGCCTCGGCGGCGATGAACGAGCCGAGCGCGATCGTCAGCACCACGATGGCCGGGGCCAACGAGTTCGGCAGGATGTGCCGCCACATGATCCGGCCGTTGCCGGCGCCGAGCATCCGGGCCGCCGCCACGTAGTCCTGTTCCTTGGCGGTGATGACCGAGGAGCGGACGACGCGGGCTGCCGTGGTCCAGCCGAGGATGGCCAGGACGAAGATCACCGCGGCGATCCGGGCGTTCTCGCTGTCGCTGGAGACGCGCTTGAGCAGCACGATCGCCGCCAGCAGCAGCGGGATGCCGAGCACCACGTCGATCACCCGGGAGAGCACCGCGTCGATCCAACGGCCGAAGTACCCGGCGAGCATGCCGACCGTCAGCGCGATCACCCCGGTGCCGAGCGCGGCGAGCGCGCCGACAAGCAGCGAGGCCCGCGTGCCGTAGACCGCCCGGGAGTACGTGTCGCAGCCCTGGAAGTCGTACCCGAAGATGGCTCCGCCGGACGGCCCGGCGTGCTGCCGGGACAGCAGGCAGTCGTTCGGGCTGTTGGCCGTGAACAGGCCGGGGGCGAGGGCCATCAGGGTGAAGACGACGACAAGCGTCAGCGAGATCCAGAAGATCGGGTTGCGGCGCAGGTCGCGCCACGCGTCGCCGGCCAGGCTGCGCGGTCTCTGCGGCGTGTCGACCTGGTTGGGTGCGCCGGGCTCACCGGAGGGGCCGCGACGTGCCGCCTGGTTCTCGGTGGCGGCCACCGTCTCGAAGTCACTCATGCCGGCACCTCGCTGTGCTCACTCATAGCGGATCCTCGGATCGAGTACGGCGTACAGGACGTCCACCAGCAGGTTCGAGACCAGGTAGACCACGACGAGCACGCTGACGATGCCCACCACGAGGGGGCCGTCCTCGGTGCGGATGCCGCGGAAGAGGTTGAAGCCCACACCGGGGATGTTGAAGACGCCCTCGGTGATGATCGCGCCGCTCATCAGGTTGCCCAGCTCCACGCCGAGGAAGGTGACCACCGGGATGAGCGAGTTGCGCAGGACGTGGACGGTGACGATGCGACGTTTGACAAGGCCCTTGGACCGGGCGGTACGTACGTAGTCGGCGCGGAGGTTCTCGGCCACCGAGGTGCGGGTCAGGCGCAGCGCGGTGGCCAGTGACAGCGAGCCGAGCACGATGCCCGGTAGCAGCAGGGCGTAGAACGTCGGTTGGGAGCCGGCGGTGGGCGGGAAGAGCTGCCACTTGACGCCGAGGAAGTACTGGGCGAGCGGCGCCAGCACGATTGTGGGGATGCCCAGCACCAGCAGTGTCAGCACCAGCGTCGAGTTGTCGAAGATGCTGGCCCGGCGGATGCCGGCGATCACGCCGGCGCTGACGCCGAAGATGATCGCCACGGCGAGCGCGATGAGCGCGAGCTTCACTGTGACCGGCCAGGCTGCCTGGAGGATGTCGCCGATCTGCCGGCCGGTCAGGGACTGGCCGAGGTCGCCCTGGAGCAGGTTCTTGACGTAGTCGAAGTAGCGGTAGAAGAAGCCGCCGACGCCTGTCGCATCGAGGTGGTACTTCTCCGTCAGGTAGGCCCGCTGGGCCGGCGTCACCGGCCGTTCGCCAGCGAGCGCCTGGATGGGGTCACCCTGGCCGGCGAACATCAGCGCGTAGACGATCAGGGTGGTCCCGAAGAACGCCAGGACCATCTGGAGGAGGCGCCGAAGGATGTAGCGGAGCATGCTTAGCAGTCTCTCCGGAAATATGCGAAAGGGTCGCAGGACGGCATCTCTGGTCGTACCCGAAATATCGGAGATGTGCCGTCGGCCCCGGTGGAGGTCCGCACCGCCGCTGTCGTGCCCGCGTCAGCGGGCCGGCGGGTACCGCGCGGTTCGGGCCACCCGGGCGTCGTCGCTCGGGTGGCCCGCACCTCGGTCAGCTCAGCTGGCCGCTTCGATCTTGATGAGGTTGACCCGCTGGAACAGGTCCATCTCGACGTTCTTGACCTTGGACGAGTGGCCGTACACGTTCTCGCCGAAGCGGAGCGGGATCACCGGCATGTCCTTGGCCAGGATGTCCTCCGCCTGCTGGTACTTGGCGATCGCCTCGTCCTGCGTCTTGGCGGCGGAACCCTCCTTGACGAGCCTGTCGAACTCCGGGTTGCTGTAGCCGTAGTAGTTCGACGAGCCGTTCGTGCTGTACAGCGGGCCGAGGTAGTCCTCCATGGTCGGGTAGTCCATGACCCAACCCATCCGGAAGGCGCCCACCGGCTGCTTGTTCTCGACCTTGGTCAGTAGGTCGGCGAACTTCGGCTCGGCCGAGCCGACGGCGTCGACACCCAGGTTGGCCTTGAGCTGGTTGACTGTGGCGTCGACCCAGTCCTTGTGGCCGCCGTCGCCGTTGTAGGAGATGACGATCTTCGACGGGCCGCCGGCGGCCTGGTAGAGCTTCTTGGCCTCGGTCGGGTTGAACTCCCCGGCCGCACCCGCCGTGTTGTCCCGGTAGCCCGGCAGCACCGGCGAGACGAACGAACGTGCCGGCGCCTGCGAGTCCTTGAAGACCGACTTGGTGATCTCGTCACGGTCGATCGCCATCGAGATGGCCTTGCGCACGTCCGGGTTGCTGTAGTCCTTGTCGAACGTCGGGAACGCGAGGAACTGGAACGACGACATCGGGCTGGACTGGTAGCGGTCGCCCAGGTCGCTCGGCGCGGTGCTCAGGCTCTCGGTCGGGATCGTGGGCAGCACGTCCAGGTTGTCTGCGAGGACGTCCGCGTAGGCCGCGGTGAGCTGCTGGTAGATCCGGAACTCGACGTTCTTGACCTTGGGCTTCTCGCCCGGGTAGGCGTCGTACCGCTCGACCTCGATCTTGCTGTCGTGCTGCCAGGAGCCCTTCATCTTGAAGGGGCCCTGCCCGATCGGGGCCTGCTCGTACGAGTCCTTCACCACGCCCGGGGCCGAGAACGCGGCGTCCGGCAGGGGGAAGAACGCGGTGTAGCCCAGCGTCGTCTTGAAGTCGATGTACGGCTCGGACAACGTCACGGTGAAGGTGAGGTCGTCGACCTTCTTCAGCCCGGACATCTCCTTGGCCTTCGGCTCCTTGCCCTGCAGGTCGGCGTAGCCAGCGATCTTCTCGAAGAAGTAGTTGCTGTCCTGGCCGTTGGGGGCGTACGCGCCGTAGTTCCAGGCGTTGATGTAGTCCTCGGACGTCACCTTCTCACCGTTGTGGAAGGTGAAGCCGTCCTTGAGCTTGATCGTCCAGACCTTGTTGTCGGACGACGTCACCGACTCTGCCGCGACCTCGTAGGGCTTGTTCTGGGCGTCGTAGTCGACGAGCGGGCTGAACAGGCCGGCGAGGACCTGCGCACCCGACGTCTCGGTGGTGTTTGTGGGAACCAGGTGCTTCGGCTCGCTGATCTGGATGCTGACCGCTGAGCTTCCGCTTCCGCCGGACCCACCGTCTCCGCCGCTGCCGCAGGCCGCGAGGCCCAGCGTCACCGCGAGCGGGAGGGCGGTCCAGGCGGCGAGTCTACGAACTCGCATTGTGCCTCCTCATCTCCTCACGCTGCGCAGTCAGGCCCGACGCTGGGTTTACGCTGCGCAACAAGCGGTAACGGTAGGTCGCGCTACCGGTCGTCGACAACGGCCCGGTAGCGGGTGCATAACGCTCGGAATACTTTGCCGTGTGACGCACGCGACAGCCGGCTGAATCGAACCGGACTCCAAGGTCCGGAGCTGGACATACTCGAGTCGGGTCAGATACCTGCTGTGTTCGTGTGGCCCGGATTCGCCAATGCTCGGTTCGTCGTCCGGGCTCTGCCCGACCGCTCACTCTGACCGGTCCGCCGCGTGACCAGGTCCACAGAAAGTCACCGAACGTGACGAGAGGTGAGTCACTATCCGTTACTAATGCGGGTCCCGGTGCCCGTCCAGCGAGGTCGTCTGAAGGGCAGGTGCCGGACATGAGACGATCTGCTCGTGACGGCGACGCTTCTGGACGGCAAGGCGACCGCGGCGGAGATCAAGGACGAGCTGCGGATACGCGTGAAGGCACTCGCGGAACGCGGCATCATCCCCGGGTTGGGCACGGTCCTGGTCGGTGCGGATCCCGGCAGCCAGGCGTACGTCAACGGCAAACACCGTGACTGCGCCGAGGTCGGCATCGCCTCGATCCGGCGGGAGCTGCCGGCCGACGCCACTCAGCAGCAGGTCGACGACGTCCTGGCCGAACTGAACGCCGACCCGGCGTGCCACGGCTACATCGTCCAACTGCCGCTGCCGGCCCACCTCGACACCCAGCGGGTGCTGGAGCTGATCGACCCGGACAAGGACGCCGACGGTCTGCACCCGGTCAACCTGGGGCGACTCGTGCTCGGCTACGACGGGCCGCTGCCCTGCACCCCGCGCGGCATCGTGGAGCTGCTCCGACGGCACGAGGTGGCGCTGCGCGGCGCGACAGTGGCGGTTGTCGGCCGGGGCAACACCGTCGGCCGCCCGCTCGGCCTGCTGCTCACCAGGCGCAGCGAGAACGCCACGGTGACGCTCTGCCACACCGGCACGCTCGACCTCGCCTCGCACACCAGGGCCGCCGACATCGTGATCGTCGCGGCGGGCGTACCCGGTCTGCTCACCGCCGACATGATCCGGCCCGGCGCTGTGGTCGTCGACGTGGGCATCACCCGGGTGATCGGCCAGGACGGCAAGGGTCGCTACACCGGTGACGTGGATCCCGAGGTGGCCGAGACGGCCGGTGGGCTGGTTCCCATGCCCGGTGGTGTCGGCCCCATGACGCGGGCCATGCTGCTCACCAACGTCGTGGAGCGCGCAGAGCGCGGTTGACCGCCGCCGGGCAGGTGCGTCCGCACGGTGTCGAACCGCGCGGCGGTGACGTTCGCCCCATCCCGCCGTTGTCCGCCGCCCCTGACCTGATGGGTGCCAGGATGACTGATACGGTCCGGAAAACCGACTGGTAGCAGGGAGTGGGACGACCATGGGTAAGAAGGTCACTGTCGTCGGGGCTGGCTTCTACGGCTCCACCACCGCACAGCGCCTGGCCGAGTACGACGTCTTCGACACCGTCGTGATCACCGACATCGTGGAGGGCAAGCCCGCGGGACTCGCCCTGGACCTCAACCAGTCGCGGGCCATCGAGGGCTTCGAGACCAAGGTCGTCGGCGCGACCACCGGCCCGAACGGCGAGGGCTACGAGGCCATCGAGGGCTCCGACGTCGTGGTGATCACCGCCGGCCTGCCGCGCAAGCCCGGCATGAGCCGGATGGACCTGCTCGAGACCAACGCCAAGATCGTCCGGCAGGTGTCCGAGAACGTGGCCAAGTACGCCCCGAACGCCGTGGTCATCGTGGTCTCCAACCCGCTGGACGAGATGACCGCCCTGGCCCAGCTGGCCACCCAGTTCCCGAAGAACCGGGTGCTCGGCCAGGCCGGCATGCTGGACAGCGCCCGGTTCACCAACTTCGTCGCCGAGGCGCTGAGCGTCCCGGTGGCGTCCGTACGGACGCTCACCCTGGGCTCGCACGGCGACACCATGGTGCCGGTGCCCTCGAAGAGCACCGTCAACGGCAAGCCGCTGCGTGACGCGATGCCGGCCGCGCAGATCGAGGAGCTGGTCGTCAAGACCCGCAACGGTGGCGCCGAGGTCGTCGCGCTGCTCAAGACCGGTTCGGCGTACTACGCGCCGTCCGCCGCCGCCGCCCGGATGGCCAAGGCCGTCGCCGAGGACTCCGGCGCGGTCATGCCGGTCTGCGCGTGGGTCGACGGCGAGTACGGCATCTCCGGCGTCTACCTGGGTGTCGAGGCCGAGATCGGCGCCGAGGGCGTCAAGCGGGTCGTCGAGACCGACCTGGACGCCGACGAGCTGGCCAGCCTCAAGGAGGCCGCCGAGGCCGTCCGCGCCAAGCAGGGCGACGTCGCCAGCATGTGACAACCGCACCAACCGTTGACGAAGGGCCCGCCGGCATCCCCGGCGGGCCCTTCGCTCGTCCAGATACGGCCCGAGGTGTCAGTGCCCGGTGAACGGGTCACCCAGATGCGGCGTGGCGAGGATGACCGGGGAGAGGGTGCCGAGCAGCCCGGTGCGGGAGCGGCGGGCGTCGTCCGGATCCTCCTCGTGGGCGTACGCCAGGTCGGGGTCGACCAGTTGCACGGCGTGCACCAGCAGGTCGCCGGTGACAAGCATCCGATCGTCGGCGGCCTCCAGCAGCACCGACTGGTGGCCGGGAGTGTGCCCGGGGGTGGGCAACAGTCGTACCCCGGGAGTGAGCGTGGTCTCGCCGTCGACCACCCGGAGCTGGCCGGCGGCGCGCAACGGCGCGACCAGGCTGGCCCGCAGCCCGGGATTGATCACCTCCAGGGCGTCCAGTTCGGCCCGCTGCACCAGGTAGCTCGCGTTCGGGAAGTGCGGCCGCCCCGGGGTGCCGGTCACCGCCCAGCCGACGTGGTCCGTGTGCAGATGGGTGAGCACGACGGCGTGCACGTCGTCCGGGTCGATGCCGGCCGCCGCCAGTTCGGCCGGCAGCCGGCCCGGCACCGGCGCCCAGCTCGCGGCGGGGGAGTCCGCCGGCCCGATGCCGGCGTCGACCAGGGTGACCGGCCCGTCGCCGACCCGCAGGGCGAAGCTGCGGAACGGCAGCCACCACCGCCCGTCGGCGGTCACCGAGCCGGGGTCGCGCCGGTCGGCTTCGCGCCAGTGCGCCGCAGTGGCCTCCGGAAACGCCTCGGCGCGGGGCTGGAAGAACGGACCCTCCCCGTCGGTGAGTGCGGTGACCGTGATAGACCCGAGGGTGCGGCTCAGAGGCATCGGGTGATGGTGCCAGGGAACTCCTGCGCCGTGCAGCCCGGTTTTTCCCGGTCGGTCCAGGCCGGGTGGGGGCTGCCGGCCCATTTGCAGTACGCTCGTACTGCTTGAGCACGTGTCCCCCGAGAGGAGCGCCGGCCGATGGCGAAGATCAAGGTAAACAACCCGGTCGTGGAGCTCGACGGCGACGAGATGACCCGGATTATCTGGAAGCAGATCCGGGAGCAGCTGATCCTGCCCTACCTCGACGTCGACCTGCACTACTACGACCTGTCGATCCAGCACCGCGACGAGACCGACGACCAGGTCACCGTTGACGCCGCCAACGCCATCAAGGAGCACGGCGTCGGCGTCAAGTGCGCGACCATCACCCCGGACGAGGCCCGGGTGGAGGAGTTCGGCCTGAAGAAGATGTGGCGGTCGCCCAACGGCACCATCCGCAACATCCTCGGCGGCGTCGTCTTCCGCGAGCCGATCATCATGTCCAACGTGCCGCGGCTGGTCCCCGGCTGGACCAAGCCGATCATCATCGGCCGGCACGCCCACGGTGACCAGTACAAGGCCACCGACTTCGTCGTCCCCGGCCCGGGCACGGTGACCATCACCTACACCCCGGCCGACGGCGGCGCGCCGATGGAGATGGAGGTCGCCAACTTCCCCGGCGGCGGCATCGCCATGGGCATGTACAACTACGACGAGTCGATCCGGGACTTCGCCCGCGCCTCGTTCCGGTACGGCCTGGACCGCAACTACCCGGTCTACCTGTCCACCAAGAACACCATCCTCAAGGCGTACGACGGCCGGTTCAAGGACATCTTCGCCGAGGTGTTCGAGAACGAGTTCAAGGCCGAGTTCGACGCCGCCGGCATCACCTACGAGCACCGGCTGATCGACGACATGGTCGCCGCCGCGCTCAAGTGGGAGGGCGGCTACGTCTGGGCCTGCAAGAACTACGACGGTGACGTGCAGTCCGACACCGTCGCGCAGGGCTTCGGCTCGCTGGGTCTGATGACCTCGGTCCTGCTCTCCCCGGACGGCCGCACCGTCGAGGCCGAGGCCGCGCACGGCACTGTCACCCGGCACTACCGGCAGTACCAGAAGGGCGAGAAGACCTCGACCAACCCGATCGCGTCGATCTACGCCTGGACCCGGGGCCTCGCCCACCGGGGCAAGCTGGACGGCACGCCGGCGGTGACCGAGTTCGCCAACACCCTGGAGCAGGTCATCGTCGACACCGTCGAAGGCGGCCAGATGACCAAGGACCTCGCGCTGCTCATCTCGCGCGACGCGCCGTGGCTGACCACCGACGAGTTCATGAACGCGCTCGACGAGAACCTGGCTCGCAAGATCGCTGGCTGATCCAGCCGTACCAGAAGCGGAGCCCGCCGGCACGAGCCGGCGGGCTCCGGCTTGTCTGGCAGGGGACACGCCTCCCGCGTCACCGCCTCCGGCGCGCCTCGTTGACCAGGGTGGACGAGATGCCAGTCGCGTCCACGGAAGGTTGACCGCGGTCGACCCGCTGCGTGTGTGCCGATCAGGCAGCCTTCCCGGCTGTGGCGTGCACAGCCAGCCGTCCCTTCCCTGCGGGGGGCCCTGTCCCGGGCCCCCCGCGCCCTGTTCCCCAGGCGTTAGGCGTTAGGAAGGGACCCTTCCTATGCATGAGGCGTTAACAGGGGGCCCTTCCTTCAGGCGGCGCGCAGCAGGTCGGCGGCCCGCTCGGGGGAGATGTCGTTGATGAAGACGCCCATCCCCGACTCGGAGCCGGCCAGATACTTCAGCTTGTCGGCGGCCCGCCGGATGCTGAACAGCTGAAGGTGCAGGTGGCCCAACTCGCGGTCGATTCGGACGGGCGCCTGGTGCCACGCCGCGATGTAGGGCATCGGCATGTCGAACAGCCCGTCGAAGCGGCGCAACAGGTCCAGATACAGCGGGCCGAAGGCCTCCCGCTCGTCGTCGTCAAGCGCCGGGATGTCCGGCACCACCCGGCGCGGCGCGACGTGCACCTCGAACGGCCAGCGGGCGGCCGCCGGCACGAACGCGGTCCAGTGGTCGTTCTCGACGACCACGCGGTCACCTGTGGCGCGCTCGGCGGCCAGCACGTCGGCGTACAGGTTGCCCCCGCCGGTCCGCTCCGCGTGCCGCCGTGCCGCGGCCAGCAGCGCCCGGGTGCGCGGCGTCACGAAGGGGTACGCGTAGATCTGCCCGTGCGGGTGGTGCAGGGTGACACCGATCTCGACGCCCCGGTTCTCGAAGCAGAACACCTGCTCCACGCCGGGCAGCTCGCCGAGCACCTCGGTGCGGTCGGCGAGCGCGTCCAGGACGGTGCGGACACGGCGCGGGGGGAGGCTGGCGAAGGACGCGTTGTGATCCGACGTGAAGCAGACCACCTCGCACCTGCCCAGGCCGGGCCGGACCGGCGTGAACGGGGTGATCTCGCCGGGCTCGTCGGCGACCCGGCCACTCAGCGACGGGAACCGGTTCTCGAAGACCACCACGTCGTAGTCGGGGGCCGGGATCTCGGTGAGCCGGTCGCCGACCGACGGGTCCAGCGGGCACTCGTTGGCGGGCGGGAGGAAGGTGCGGGTCTGCCGGTGTACGGCGACGGCCACCCACTCGTCGGTCAGCGGGTCGTAGCGCAGCTGCGAGGCGGGCGGCGGTGGCGGCAGGTCCCGGCGGTCGGGCTGGTCGCGGACGGCGTCGTCGTTCTCGTCGAAGTAGATCAGCTCCCGGCCGTCGGCCAGGTCGATCGCGGTGCGCTTCACTGCGCCGCCCCCTCACTCGTCGGCGTGCGCGTCGCGCGGCCCGCCCCCGTTGCCTTCACCATGACCAGTTCGCCCACCTGTTCGCCGAGTGCCCGTCGTGCGGGCGGGGGCAACCGGTCGTCGCTGACCAGTACGTGCGCCGCTGCCAGTTCGACGATCGAGGAGATGCCCACAGTGCCCCACTTGGTGTGGTCGGCGAGCACCACCAGCCGGTCGGCCGCAGCCACCAGCGCCCTGTCGGTCTCCGCCTCCATGAGGTTCGGGGTGGTGAAGCCGGCCCGCTCGGTGATGCCGTGCACCCCGAGGAACAGCAGGTCCAGGTGCAGCGTCCGGATGGCGTCGACAGCGAGCGGCCCGACGAGGGCGTCCGAGGGCGTACGCACACCGCCGGTGAGCACCACCGTCTGGTCGGATCGACCGGCGGCGTGCAGGACCTCGGCCACCGGCAGCGAATTGGTCACCACGGTCAGGCCGGGAACGTCCACCAGCCTTCGGGCCAGCTCGGCGGTAGTGGTGCCGGCGGACAGCGCGATCGCCGCACCCGGCCGGACCATCTTCGCCGCCCGGTCCGCGATCGCGGCCTTCTCCGCCAGTTGACGCACCGACTTGGCGCGGAAACCCGGCTCGTCGGTCGAGCTGGGGCCTGTCGCGGTGGCGCCGCCGTGCACCTTGGCCAGCAGGCCGCGCTCGTCGAGCGCCTCCAGGTCACGCCGGATGGTCATGTCGGAGACGCCGAACTCGGTGGCCAGGTCACTGACCCGCACCCCGCCGGCCGAGCGGACCCGATCCAGGATGGCCGCCTGCCGCTGTTGAGCGAACATCTCGCGTTTCCTCCCCGGCGCCACGCACTCTCACGCGCTCGAACGTGTTCCAACAAAGACGAACACTAGCGCGAACGCCGAGGTGATGGAGGAAAGGGGTGGCCGACGACTCAGGCGGACGGGATCTTGAGCTCCACCCACCCGGTCTCGGTGAGATGGTGCAGCACAGCCTCCACCGCGTCCGCCACGCTCAGATCGGTGGTGTCGAGCACCAGATCGGCGTCGGTCGGCACCTCGTACGGGTCGTCGATGCCAGTCATCCCGGTGAGCAGGCCGGCCCGGGCCCGCGCGTACAGGCCCTTGCGGTCCCGCTGCTCACACACCTCCAGCGGCGTGGCGACGTGCACCAGCATGAAGCCCGCCCCGGCGGCCAGCGCCATCTCCCGGGCGGTCGCCCGCGCGGCCGCGTACGGGGCGATCGGGCAGCAGATGCCCACCCCACGATGCCGGGCGATCTCCGCCGCCACCCAGCCGATCCGCCGCACGTTGAGATCCCGGTCGGCCTTGCTGAAGCCGAGCCCGGCGGAGAGCTCCCGGCGCACCACGTCCCCGTCGAGCAGTGTCACAGTGCGGTCGCCGTTCTCCCGCAGCGCGTCCGCCAGCCCGCGGGCGATCGTGGACTTGCCGGAGCCGGACAGCCCGGTCAGGAAGACCACAAGGCCCCGGTGCCGGCGCGGCGGCCGGGCACGGGCCAGTTCCTTCGCCACCGCGGGAGGGGTGTGCCACTCGGGCAGCGGGAAACCCCTGTCGAGCAGGTCGTCGATCTCGCCCTGGGTCAGCGCCAGGCGGCGGTTACGCGGCGGGATGTCGTCCCGCCAGCGCCACTGCCCGTCCCGGTTGTCATACGCCAACTCGCGGGGCACCAGCACCCGCAGCCCGGCGCCGGAGAGCATCTCCCCGGTGGAGAGCAGGTGGGTCACCCCGTACGCGGCGGAGACCCGGGCGCGCAGCAGGGCATCGCTGATCTCGTCCCGCCGGTGCGAGAGGGGCACCGCCACAAGGGTCGCCGGTGGCATCCGGTCCCGGGCGGCGAAGATCGCACGCACCAGCGCCTCCGGCGCGAGCCCACCGACGCCGCCCTCACCGACCGGGATCATCACCAGCAGGTGCGCGGCCAGCGTACGGGCGGCGTGCGCGATCTGGGCCAACTGCGGCCGGTGCAGTGGCCGATCGGCGATGACACCCAGCACCCGGCCCGGGGGCAGCAGCGCACGGACCTCCTCCGGGCTGCGGCGCAGCCGCTGGAACGGGCCGTGACCGCCGTCGCCGAGCCGTTGCACCTGACCGCCGACTCCGGCCACGCCCTCGCGGACCGACCAGACGTCCACCACGTCCAGGGCGGCCGCCGGAGCGCCCTCGCCGTCGGTGAGCACAAGAGCCCGGCGGGCCGGGTCGCGCGGATCGAAGCCCTGCGCGAGCGCGCTCGGCACCTGGAGGGTCACCGGCACCTGCCACGGGGTGTCGTCGGCAAGGCGGCCACGACGACTCACCGACACCAGGTCGGCGCGGGTCATGAAGCCGGTCAGGGGGGCGTACGCACCGGTCAGCAGCAGCTCCAGATCCGCGAGCTCACCGGGACGCGGCGTGTACGCCGGCGCGTCCCGGAGCACCTCGTCGGGAAGCACCCAGCCGTTGCTCATCAACACCCCCCACTCGGTGATTGGCACACAGTTTCGCAGCCCACCGCCGATCGGTCGAGGCCGCCACTCCACGAGCCGGGCGGGTCGGTCAGCGGCGGACCCGGCGACCCACCGCAGACCGTAGCCGGTTCCAGACTTTCCTCTCGTCGCGGATGCGCGGACGGGCACCGTCGGCGCGGCAGACGAAGATCAACGGCAGCGGCGAGTCCTCCGTCCACCCGGCATTGGTGATCCGTGCCTTGATGAGCCAGCTGCCCCGGGTCCGGCCGCCGTTGAGGGAACGGAAGTCGATCGTCGTGGTGGCCCGGTGCACGAGGTGGATGATCTCCCCGGCGGCCTGGTCACCGACCCGCTCGGTCTCGAAGGTCACCGGGAGGAAGATCTCGTCACCGGTCTCCCGGCGGCGGGCGACCAGGTCCAGCCGCGCCTTGCGGACCTGCTGGGTGGCGTCGAGGATCTCGGCGTCGATCTCGTCGACCGGGAGCACCAGTACGTCCCGCTCGTCGTCGCTGCGGAAGCCGATGGGCTGGCCTCCGGAGCGCAGTTCGGCGGCGACGGTGACGGCGACGGCGTGCTCGCTGGGCCGGAGGTCGTCGATCCGGCTGTGCCCGGCGACGCCCGCCTCCCAGCGGGCCAGTCGGCGCAGGTCAGCGACCCGGCCCTGCCCGGCCAGGTAGGCCACGGCCCGTTGCAGGGGCGGCAGGCCGGCGGCCACACCCGGCGCGAACCGATCCTGGATGATCTTCTGGACCTCCAGGGCGACCTGCTCCACCCAGTCCTCCGGAGCCTCCAGCATCCGCTTGCCACGCAGTCGGTTGGTCATCTCGTTGCGCAGCCACCGCCGGTGCAGCCGGTCACGCAGCGGACCCGGCTCGGTGTTGGCGTCGACGACGTCCAGCGCGTCCCGCACACTCGCGAAGTAGCTCGACGGCTCCATCAGCGCCGCAGTGACGTTGCGGCTGTCACCTCGCTGGGCGTGGTGGTAGCAGGTGTAGTCGGACAGCACGCAGGTGCGGCGCGACTTGAAGTAGGCCCGAACGACGAACGAGTGGTCCTCGAGCCGCCGCTTGCCGCCCTCCGGGAACCGCAGCCCGTGCTCGAGCAGGAACGAACGGCGGAACAGCTTGTGGCAGGTGAGGCTGTCGATGAGCGGGGCGTTGGACAGGGTGGCGTCGAAGCGGTTCTTGCGGAACAACTCCCGGGGCACACCGCGTCCGTGCCCGGCCATCTTGCCGATCACCACGTCCGCGTCGTACGTCTTCGCGCAGTCGTAGAGCCGCTCCAGCGCCTGGTCGGCGAACCAGTCGTCGTCGTCGGCGAAGAAGACGTACTCGCCGCGGGCGTGCTCGATGCCCACGTTGCGGGGACGCGACGGCCAGCCCGAGTTCTCGATGTGCAGCACCCGGATGTGCTCGTGTGTGGCGGCCAGCCGGTCCAACCGTTCGGCGGTGTCGTCGGTCGATCCGTCGTCGACGAAGACCGCCTCGAACTCGCCGGCGGGCAGCGACTGCCGCAGCAGTGACGACACCAGCTTCTCGATGTGCCGTCCGCTGTTGTAGGCAGGTACGACGACACTGACCTTGGGGGCGCCAGCCTCGACCATCGCGATCCTCCCGCGTCGGCGGCCGAATGTCCTCGGGGACACCGTCCGGTGAACGGAATGTGAATCGTGCCATCCGGGATCGGCGATTTTCGCGGCGGGGTGTCACGGCGTGCCCGGACCGGCGCAAACGTCCCGTGTTGACGCGACGGACCTTAGGGGTCGAACTGTCGCGAGGATCAGGGGAGCACCGGGGGCGCGCCGGTGTCCCTCGGGGGCATCGACTCCATACGCTGACGTCGTGACACTGATAGCGACCCAGTCGCTCACCAAGACGTACGGAGGTCGGGTCACCGCACTCGCCGACCTCACCGTTGCCGTCGAGCCCGGGATCATCGGTCTGGTGGGCGCGAACGGCGCAGGCAAGTCCACCTTGATCAAGATCCTGCTCGGCCTGATTCCCCCGACCAGCGGTCAGGTCTCGGTGCTCGGCATCGACCCGACCGCCGATCCGGCGGCGGTCCGCGCCCGCGTCGGCTACATGCCCGAGCACGACTGTCTCCCGCCGGACCTGTCCGCCGCCGAACTGGTGACGCACCTCGGCCGGATGAGTGGCCTACCCCGCACCACGGCCCGCGAACGCGCCTCCGAGGCGCTGCGCCACGTCGGGCTCTACGAGGAGCGCTACCGTCCGGTGGGCGGCTACTCCACAGGCATGAAGCAGCGGGTCAAGCTGGCCCAGGCGCTTGTGCACGACCCCGACCTGTTGCTGCTCGACGAGCCGACGAACGGGCTGGACCCGGCCGGCCGGGACGCCATGCTGGCGCTTGTGCACCGCATCGGCACCGAGTTCGGCATCTCCGTGCTTGTGTGCTCGCACCTGCTGGGCGAGGTCGAGCGGATCTGCGACACGCTTGTCGCCATCGACGGCGGCCGGCTGCTGCGCGCCGACCGCATCTCCGCGATGACCTCGGCCACCGACGTGCTCGCCGTCGAGGTCAGCGAGGGCACCGAGGAGTTGGCCGCCCGGCTGGCCGCACTCGACCTGCCGGTGGCGCGGGACGGGCGGCTGCTGCTCGTACCGCTCGCCGACGACAGCACCTACGACCTGATCCTCGGTGCGGTCGCCGAGTTGGACCTGCCACTGCACCGACTGGACCAGCGCCGGCACCGGGTGGCCGAACTCTTCGCCACGAGGGAGCTCTCCCATGCCTGAGCCGTCATCCGCCGCAGTGCGGTCCACGCCCACAGGTGTCATCCACGACATCGGCTACCAGCGCTACACGGGGCCACGGCTGGGCCGTCGGCACGTCTTCGGCGCGCTCTACGTACACGGCCTGCGCACCACGTTCGGCTTCGGACGCAGCGTCAAGGCCAAGATCTTTCCGTGGCTCGTGGTCGGGATCGTCACCCTGGTGGCCGTGGCCCTGACGGCGGTACGCAGCCAGATCGGCGAGCCGGTCGCCACGTACGCCCAGTTCGCCGACTCGATGAGCTGGCTCGTCATCTTCTTCGTGGCGGTGGCCGCGCCGGAGTTGGTCTCGCGGGACCTGCGCAGCGGGGTGCTGCCGCTGTACTTCTCCCGGCCGCTGCCGCGCAACGACTACGCGCTGGCCAAGCTGCTGGCACTCGTCACAGCGCTGTGGCTGCTGCTGGGCGGGCCGCAGCTGGTGATGTTCCTCGGTGCGGCGTTCACCACCAAGGAGGGCATGAGCGGCGTCTGGAACGAACTGCTCGACCTGCTCCCCGGGCTGCTCTACGCCGGGCTGTGGGCGGTGGTCTTCGCCTCGATCGGGCTCCTTGTCGCGTCGCTGACCGGCAAGCGCGCGTTCGCGGCCGGAGGCGTGGTGGCGGTCTTCCTGATGACCACACCGATCGTGGGCACGCTGAGCATCCTGCCGTCGACGACTGCAAACGAACTGGCCGGCCTGGCCTCGCCCTCCACCCTCGTGCAGGGCGTCGGCATCTGGTCGCTCGGCGACCTGCTTGTCGAGAACGGGCAGGGCGGCGCGATGATCGGTGACTTCGGTCCGGTCTACGCCCTGGCCGCGGTGCTGCTGGTCGCCGGTGCGACCGCCCTCCTGCTGGCCCGCTACCGGAAGGTCGCATCCTGATGAGCACGCTGAGCCTGACCGGGGTGTCCCGGTGGTACGGCAACGTGGTCGCCGTCAACGACATCAGCATGGATCTCGGGCCCGGCGTGACCGGTCTGCTCGGCCCGAACGGCGCCGGCAAGACCACGCTGCTGCACATGATGGCCGGGTTCCTCTCCCCGTCGCGCGGCACGGTGACCCTCGACGACCAGCCGACCTGGCGTAACCCCGACGTGTACCGCCGGCTGGGGCTGGTCAGCGAGCGGGAGGCGGTGCAGAGCTTCCTCAGCGCATACGAGTTCGTGCTGGCGAGCGCGAAGCTGCACCGGCTGCCCGACCCGGCGGCGGCGGCCCGCCGGGCCATCGACCTTGTGGAGTTGGAGTCGGCGCAGGACCGGCGGATCGGCACGTACTCCAAGGGCATGCGGCAGAGGGCCCGGGTGGCCGCCGCCATGGTGCACGACCCGCAGGTGCTGCTGCTCGATGAGCCGTTCAACGGCATGGACCCGCGCCAGCGGCTGCACATGATGGAGTTGCTGCACAAGCTGGGCGATGCCGGCCGGACCATCCTGTTCAGCTCGCACATCCTGGAGGAGGTCGAGCAGATCTCCGGCACGGTGCAGGTGATGGTGGCCGGTCGGCTCGCCGCCTCCGGTGACTTCCGCACCATCCGCAGGCTGATGACCAACCGTCCGCACGTCTTCGCGGTGCGCTCCACCGACGACAGGGCGTTGGCCGTGGCGCTGATCGGCGAGGAGTCGGTGAACGGTGTCGAGCTGGACCGCACCGGGCTGACCGTGCGGGCCGGCGACTACGGGGCGTTCACCCGGGCGCTGCCCCGGATCGCGCTGACCCGGGGCATTCGGGTGCGCCAACTGGTGCCGTCGGATGAGTCCCTGGAGAGCGTTTTCTCCTATCTCGTGGAGGCCTGACCGGTGAGTGCGAGGAGTGAACGAGCGCAGCGAGTGAGCCCCGCAGTCACGAACGAAAGAAGCTGAGATGTCGACAATTACCTGGATCACCGCACGCGGGCTGTTCGGCCGGCGCCGGTTCCTGCTGCTGCTCCCGCTGCCACTGGTGCTGCTCGGTCTGGCCGTGCTCTGCCGTTCGCTGGGCGTCGACCCGGGTCAGTGGGGTCCGCCGGTGCTTGTCGGTCTCGGTCTGGCGGTCGTGCTGCCGGTCGTCGCGCTGATCATCGGCACCGGCGTGCTCGGTGCCGAGATCGACGACGGCACCGTGGTGCACATCCTCACCAAGCCGCTGCCGCGCTGGCAGATCGTCCTGCCGAAGCTCGCGGTGTCCGCCGGGGTCACAGCGGCCACCGTCGCGGTGCCGCTCTACGTCGCGGGCGTGCTTGCCGATTCGGTACGCCTCGGCCTGGCGCTGGCCGCGGCGGCAGCGCTCGGCGCGCTCGCGTACTCGGCGTTCTTCCTCGCGCTCAGCCTGGTCACCCGGCGGCCGGTGCTTCTCGGCCTGGTCTACGTGCTGATCTGGGAGGGGCTGCTCGGCAACTTCGTCAGCGGAACGAAGGTGCTCTCGATCCAGCAGTACGTGATCGCCCTGGCCGACCGGCTCGCACCCACAGGGCTGCTGGAGACCAGCGTGTCGGTGCCTGTGGCGTCGGTGATGACCGCGTTGGTGAGCGTCGGCTTCACGGTGCTGGCCATCGACCGCCTGCGGTCGTTCAGCGTGGCTGGCGAGACGAGCTGAGGCCGGTGCGAGGCGGTGTTCCGGCCAGCCACCCCACGGCGGTAGGGCTGGCCGGATGGACCGGCCGGGCCACGCCGGGCGAGGCTGGTGGACGTGATCGTCGAAGCGGAGCGGACGTCGTTGACTGAGCCGTACTCCCGGAGCAGCCGGCCCTGGCTGACCAGCCTGGCAGCCGCCGGGCTGGCCTGTGCCATCGTCACCACGGCGGCCCAGGGCATCGGCCGGTTTCACTGGTGGGCGGTGTTCATCCTGATCCCGGCCGCGTTGATGGCCGCCAGCGGTGGGCCGCTGCTGGCCCGGGGCGGAGGTCGGGCCTTCGGCGGTTACATGCTCGCGTGCGTCGGTGGCCTCGTGTTCGCGGTGGGCGCGCTGCTGATGTTCGGGGTGATGGGGCTGGGCTGGCCCCTACTTGTGGTGCTGCCCTGCCTGGCGGTCGCCGGCACCTACGGGTGGCGGGCGGCCGACCCGCTGGCCCGCGGCCTGCACCGGGCGGTGGCCCTGCTCGCGCTTACCGCCGTGCTGCTCGGTGTGACACTGCAACTGATCCGGGTGGACCTGATCCGGCTGGAGACCGGCTGGTGGGGAGCGTTCCTGATGCTGGCCGGGGCCATCGTGCTGGGCAACGCGGGGGAGTTGACCCGGCACCGGATGCCGTACCGCCTCCAGGCGATCACGCTGTTGGTGGGGCCGGCGGTGATCGCGTTCCTGCTCGGGTTGCGCTTCCTGCGCGGCTGGTGAGCTGTTAGGAAGGGCCCCCTTTTATGCACCAGGCGTTAACAGGGGGCCCTTCCTTGCAGGTCAGAAGGCGCAGGCGATGACGAGTTCCGGGGTGCGGTCGGGCAGCAGGTCGAGCTTGCCGATCCGACCGGCCGCGCGCAGGTCGTCGGCGACAAGCGTGAGCTGCTCCAGCAGTTCGGCAGGGCCGAGCGCCTCGGCCAGCGGCACCTCAGCCTTCATCGACAGCTTCCGCTCCGACTTGGCCCGTCGCACCTGGCTCAGCGCGTCGCCGGCCAGCCGCAGCAGCGCCGGATCGCCCGCGCCTTCGATCGTCGACGCCACCTCGTACATGGTGGGCCACGGCGCGCGGTGCACCGACCCGTACCGCCACCACGACCAGACCTCCTCGGTGACGTACGGCAGCACCGGGGCGAACAGCCGCAGTTGCACCGACAGCGCCGAGGCCAAAGCCGCCCGTGCCGAGTCGGCAGCCGCGCCCGTGCCGTACGCGCGCTCCTTCACCAACTCGATGTAGTCGTCGCAGAACCGCCAGAAGAACGCCTCGGTCACCTGCAACGCGGCAGTGTGGTCGTACGCGTCGAAGGCGGTGCCCGCGGCGGTGACCACGGTGGCCAGTTCGGCGAGCATGGCGCGGTCCAGCGCGGTGGTCGCCGGGGCGCGCAACGCGTCGGCGGCGCCCAGCCCGAGGGCGAACTTCGACGCGTTGAGCAGCTTGGTGGCCAGCCGTCGACCGACCTTGATCTGTGCGGGGTCGAAGGCCAGGTCCATGCCGGGTTTGCCGCTTGCCGCCCAGTAGCGCACCGCGTCCGAGCCGTGCTGCTCCAGCAGCGCCAGAGGGGTGACCACGTTCCCTTTGGACTTGGCCATCTTCTTGCGGTCCGGGTCGAGGATCCAACCCGAGAGCACTGTGTCCCGCCACGGCAGCACCCCGTGCTCGAAGTGCGAGCGGACCACGCTGGAGAAGAGCCAGGTCCGGATGATCTCCTGCCCCTGCGGACGGAGGTCCATCGGGAAGACCTGCGCGAACAGCGCCGGGTCGGTCTCCCAACCGCCGACGATCTGCGGGGTCAGCGACGAGGTGGCCCAGGTGTCCAGCACGTCCGGGTCGCCGACGAAACCGCCGGGCTGGCCGCGCTGTGACTCGTCGTAGCCGGGTGCCGGATCACTGGACGGATCGACCGGCAGCGCCGACTCGTCCGGCGTGAGAGGGTGGGACCAGTCCGGCTCGCCAGCGTCGTCGAGCCGGTACCACACAGGCACCGGCACACCGAAGAAACGCTGGCGGCTGACCAGCCAGTCCCCGGTCAGGCCGCCCACCCAGTGGTCGTAGCGGTGCTTCATGTGCGCCGGCACCCAGCGCAGCTCCCCACCCCGGGCCAGCAGCGTCGCCCGCAGCTCAGCATCCCGGCCGCCGTTGCGCAGATACCACTGTCGGGTCGACACGATCTCCAGCGGCCGGTCGCCGCGTTCGTAGAACTTCACCGGGTGCGTGATCGGGCGGGGCTCGCCGATCAGGTCACCCGCGTCGGCGAGCATCCCGACGATCTCCCGGCGGGCGCCGTTGACGGTCTGCCCGGCCAGCGCCGCGTACGGCTGCGCCGGCACACCGGCCGGCGGCTCGGGAAGCAGACGACCGTCCCGGCCGATCACCACACGGGTGTCCAACCGCAGCTCGCGCCACCACGTCACGTCGCTCAGGTCGCCGAACGTGCAGACCATGGCGACGCCGGTGCCCTTCGCGGGGTCGGCGAGCGGGTGGGCGTGCACCGGCACCTCGACGTCGAACAGCGGGCTGCGCACCGTGCCGCCAACCAGGTCGGCGTACCGCTCGTCGTCGGGGTGGCAGACGAGCGCCACGCAGGCCGGCAGCAACTCGGGTCGGGTGGTGTCGATGAGCACCTCACGCCCGGCCGGGCCGCTGAACCGCAGCCGGTGGTAGGCGCCGGGGCGCTCCCGGTCCTCCAGCTCCGCCTGGGCGACGGCGGTGGCGAAGCCGACGTCCCACAGCGTCGGCGCCTCCGCCTGGTACGCCTCACCGCGCAGCAGGTTGCGCACGAACGCCCGCTGACTTGTCGCGCGGGCCACCCTGCCGATCGTCGTGTACGTCAACGACCAGTCCACCGAGAGCCCGAGCCGCCGCCATAGCGCCTCGAAGACCTGCTCGTCGGCGACCGTCAACCGCTCGCACAACTCGATGAAGTTGCGCCGCGAGATGGGAGTGGGGTCCCGGCGTGCCGCGTCGTCGACAGGCGTCGCCGGCGGCCGCCACACAGGGTCGTACGGCAGCGCCGGATCGCAGCGCACCCCGTACACGTTCTGCACGCGACGTTCGGTGGGCAGCCCGTTGTCGTCCCAGCCCATCGGATAGAAGACCGCCTTGCCGCGCATCCGCTGGTACCGCGCGACGGTGTCGGTGTGCGTGTACGAGAAGACGTGACCCATGTGCAGCTCGCCCGATACGGTCGGCGGCGGGGTGTCGATGGCGTACACGTCGGCGCGCTTCTTCGAGCGGTCGAACGCGTACGTGCCCTCCTCCTGCCAGCGGCGCGCCCAGCTCTCCTCGAGCCCGTCCAAAGTCGGACGCTCGGGGACGCCGGCGCGGGCGGTCCTCGCCGTATCGGTCATCCTGCGATCGTAGGCACCGCGAGGGCGCCGGGCCACGTAGTTGCGCAGCACCGGGCTCAGACCAGCGAGTCGCGCCACTGCCGGTGCAGGGCCGCGTACCGGCCGCCGGCCTCGGCCAGCAGGGCGGGCGGGCCGTCCTCGACGAGACGTCCGCCGTCGAGGACGAGTACCCGGTCGGCGGTCTCCACTGTGGAGAGGCGGTGCGCGATCACCAGGGCGGTCCGTTCCCGCAGGATGGTGCCGAGTGCCCGCTGCACGAGCCGTTCGGTCGGCACGTCCAGCGAGGACGTCGCCTCGTCCAGGATCAGCACTGTCGGGTCGGCCAGGAACGCCCGGGCGAACGCGACGAGCTGCCGCTGCCCGGCGGAGAGCCGGCCGCCGCGCCTGTGTACCTGCGTGGCGTACCCGTCGGGAAGCGCGGCGATGAACTCGTGCGCGCCGATGGCCTGCGCGGCGGCCTGGACCTCGGCGTCGTCGGCGTCCGGGCGACCGAACCGGATGTTCTCCGCGACGGTGCCGCTGAACAGGTGGTTCTCCTGGGTGACAAGCACCACCGCGCGACGCAGGTCGGCGTCGCCCACGTCGCGCAGGTCGACCCCGTCGAGGCGTACCGTGCCGGTGTCCGGGTCGTGGAACCGGGCGACCAGCTTGGCGATTGTCGACTTGCCAGCGCCGGTGGGCCCGATCAGCGCGACCGTCTGCCCGGCCGGCACTGTCAGGTCCAACCTGTCGAGGATCGGGGTGCCGGCCAGGTAGCCGAACGAGACCGCCCGGAAGGTCAGCTCCCCTCGGCCGCGGCCGGCCGGCAGCGGAACCGGCCGGGTGGGCTCGGCGACGGCGGGCCGCTCGTCGAGCACCCCGGCCAGCTTCTCCAACGCGGCGGTGGCCGACTGGAGCGAGTTGTAGAACTGGCTCAGCTCCTGCATCGGCTCGAAGAAGCGGCGCAGGTACAGCAGGAACGCGGCGAGCACCCCGACCTCCGTGTGCCCGCCGAGCACCCGCCAGCCGCCGTAGCAGAGCACCACAGCGATCGTCACGTTGCCGATCAGCTTGATCGCCGGGGAGTACGTGGCGATCAGCCGGAACGCGTGCAGGCTGGAACGTCTGTAGTCGTCGCCGAGCGCCACGAAGATCCGCTGGTTGCGCGGCTCCCGGCGGAACGTCTGCACCGCCCGGATGCCCCGCATGGACTCGACGAAGTGCACGATGACAAGCGCGACCGCCTCCCGGGTCCGCCGGTACGCGCCGGCCGACGCCCGCGCGAACCAGCGGGACAGCACGAACAGGAACGGGAACGCGAACAGCGTCACCGCCGCCAGCGGCAGGTCCATCCAGAGCAGGATGGCGGCCACCGACAGGATCGACAGCGCGGCCAGCACCAGACTGTCGATGCCGCCGTCGACGAGTTCGGCGATCGAGTCCAGGTCGCTGGTGAGCCGGGAGACCATCCGGCCGGAGGTGTAGCGCTCGTGGAAGCCCACCGACAGCCGCAGGAAGTGCCCGAACACCCGCTGCCGCAGGTCCAGTAGGACGGCCTGGCCGATCCGGGCGGAGAGGGTCAGGAACCCGCGGCGGGCCGCGTATTCGGTCACCGCGGCGACCGCGAACGC
This sequence comes from Micromonospora profundi, assembly GCF_011927785.1. NCBI lineage: Bacteria > Bacillati > Actinomycetota > Actinomycetes > Micromonosporales > Micromonosporaceae > Micromonospora > Micromonospora profundi. The sequence goes on from NZ_JAATJK010000001.1 coordinate 6,866,426, forward strand.
GGCGGCGACGGCGGCGAGCGGCCCGGCGTCCCCGGCCCGCAACGGCCCGATGCCCCGGTCGATGCCGAGCATCACCAGGTACGGCCCGGCCATCGCGGCGGCGTTCTGGGCCAGCAGCAGGCCGACCGCGGCGGCCAGCCACCGCCGGTGCGGGCGGAGCAGGTCGGCCAGGAGTGCCCGACTGTGCCGGCGCAGCCGTGCCACCGCCTCAGGGGTGCTCTCCTCGGCCTGGCTGCGATCGGCCTCCGGATCGGTGGCCGTGCCGCGCCAGCGCGTCAGCTCAGGCTCCTGCTCCTCCGGCGGTGGGCCTGCCTGCTGCGGCACTGTCACGAGCGCACCAGACCCCACCCGTCGGAGGTGGGGGAGTTGGACCCCTCGCCTCCGCCCGTTGGTGGCTCGGCGGCGAGCAGCGCCCGGTACGCGGGCACTGTGGCCAGCAGTTGGGAATGTCGGCCGACAGCGACGATCCGGCCGCCGTCGAGCAGCGCGACGCGGTCGGCAAGCGAGATCGTCGACGGCCGGTGCACCACAAGCAGCGCGGTGGTGGTGCGCAGGACCTGCCGCAGCGCCGCCTCGACAAGCGCCTCGGTGTGCACGTCCAGGGCGGACAGTGGGTCGTCGAGCACCAGCAGCGCCGGTCGGCCCAGCACCGCCCTGGCCAGCGCCAGCCGCTGGCGTTGACCGCCGGACAGCGACAGTCCCTGCTCACCCACGCGGGTGGCCAAACCCCACGGCAGGTCGTACGCGAAGTCGGCCTGGGCGAGCGCGAGGGCGGCGCGGATCTCGTCGTCGTCGGCGTCCGGGCGGCCCAGTGTGAGGTTCTCCCGCACCGACATCGAGAACAGCGTGGGTTCCTCGAACGCCACGCCGACCAGTCGACGCAGCGAGGCCAGCCGGAGGTCACGCAGGTCGTGCCCGTCCACTGTGATCCGGCCGCCGGTCACCTCGTGCATCCGGGGCACGAGGGAGAGCAGCGTGCTCTTGCCGCAGCCGGTGGCGCCCACCAGGGCCAGCGTCTCGCCCGGCTCGATGGTCAGGTCGATCTCGCTCAGCACCGGCGCGGCGGCGTCCGGATAGCAGAAGGAGACGCGTTCGAAGCGGAGCCTTCCGCGTACCGCGTCGCGGGGCAACGTGAGCGCCTCGGGCGCGTCCACGATCTGCGGTGGGGTGTCCAGCACCTCCTGGATCCGGTCGGCGGCGGTCGCCGCCTCCTGACCGTTGGCGATGATCCAGCCCAATGACTGCACCGGCCAGATGAGCATCAGCTGGAGGCTCGCGAACGCGACAAGCTCGCCGATGGTGAGCACACCCCGCGCGGCGGCGGCCGCCCCGGCCACCAGCACCACGCCGAGCGTCACGTTGGGCACCAGGTCGAGCAGCGCCGCGGTGTTGGCCAGCAGCCGGCCCTTGCCGATGCCCGTGTCGTGCAGGGTCCGGGCGCCGGCGGTGAAACGGGCGGCAAGTTCGGGCCCCCGGCCGTACGCCTTCATGGTGCGCAGACCCTGCGCGGTCTCTTCGACGAGCGTCGCCACATCGCCCTGTTGATCCTGCATCCGGCGGGACGCGGTGTGGTAGTGCCTGCCGAACCGTCGGGCGATCAGCAGCAGTGGCACCGCGCTGGCCGCGACAAGCAGCCCGAGCGCGGCGTGCAGGCGGATCAGCAGCAGCACCACCACCACGTAGGTGGCCAGGTTCAGCACCAGGAAGAACACACCGAACGAGAGGAACCGGCGGATCACCGACAGGTCGCTGGTGATCCGGGAGAGCAGTTGGCCGGACTGCCAGCGGTCGTGGAAGCTCGCCGGCAGCCGTTGCAGGTGGGCGTAGACGTCGGCGCGCAGGGTCGCCTCCATGCCCACCGCCGAGGACGACTGCACCCAGCGGCGGACGAAGATGAGCACCGCCTCGGCCACGCCGAGCAGCAGCGCCAGGCCGCCGAGCTGGAGCAGGCCGGCGGGCTCGTGGCGGGCTATCGGCCCGTCCACCACTCGCTGCACCACGAGGGGTACGGCGATCCCTGCGGCCGTGCCCGCGAGCCCTGCGACAAGCAGCCAGGCGAACTCGGCGGCGTACGGGCGCAGGTAGCGGCGCAGCCGCCAGAGGTTGTGCACGGGGTGGGTGCCCGAGGCGGCCCGGGCGGCCGGGTCGCCGTCGCTCTCCACAGGCACTACCCGACGGTAGCGTCAATATCTGTCGATGTTGCTGTCAGTTTGTTGTCAATCGCTGCTCGTGACCGAGCAGCCACCTCTTCACGTCAAGCCCCCAGCGGTAGCCACCGAGCGTGCCGTCGGTACGCAGGACCCGGTGACAGGGCACGAAAAGCGCCGCCGCGTTGCGGGCGCAGGCAGCCGCGGCGGCCCGTACCGCCGGTGGTCGGCCGGCCAGCGCCGCGTACCCGGTGTAGGTGACCGGGGTGCCGGCCGGGACCGAACGCAGCACCTGCCAGGCGTGGGCCATGAACACGCCTGCCGTGTGCTGCCGCACCGGGACGGCGTCGATGGCGGCGAGGTCACCATCGAGGTAGGACCGGACGGCGGCGGTGACGGGCCCGAGGTCGGTGCGCTGCCGCAGCGGTGCGCGCAGGGTCGGGTGGATCAGGGGCAGCAGGGCCGCAGGGTCCGGTGTGAAGCCGGCCGCCAGGACGTCGCCGTCCGGGCCGGCGAGGATGCTCAACGGGCCGGTCGGTGTGCTCAGTACGGTGCTGTCGATGCTCATGCCGCTCTCCAGAGTCTGATCGTGGCGTAGGACCGCCAGGGCCGCCAGCGTTCGGCGTGGGCGGCAAGGGTGGTGTCGGGCAGGCCGAGCGCGGCGGCGCCCCGCCGGACCGCGAGATCCGTGTCGAGCAGGACGTCCGGGTCGCCGAGGGCGCGCATGGCCAGGTAGTTCGCTGTCCACGGGCCGATGCCGGGAAGCGCGAGCAACTGCCGGACCGTCTCCTCCCGGTCGCCCCCGGGCGCGAGGTCCACCGTCCCGTCGACAACCGCCCGAGCCAGCCCACGGATCGTCTCCCGCCGCCGAACAGGCATCCCAAATGCCGATTCCGGCAGCTCCAGAATCTCCTCAGCCCCAAGAAACCCCCCACCGGGCTCCCCACCGGCCTCCCCGCCGCGGTGATCATGAGGTTGGCGGGGGGTTCGATCTCCATCCGGCCCGTCAACCTCATGATCACCGGGCCGAGGGAGAGGGCGGGCGGCTAGGAGTAGGCGAGTCACTGTGGTGCGGGCGCTGGTGACCGAGACCTGTTGGCCGACGATGGCGCGTACGGCCATCTCGAAGCCGTCTACCGACCGGGGGAGCCGGATGCCTGGCTCCGCCGCCACCACCGGGGCCAGCGCCGGGTCCGCCGCCAGTGCGGCGTCCACTGCTGTCGGGTCCGCGTCCAGGTCGAGCAGCCGGCGGCAGCGGGCGACCGCCGGCGCCAGGTCACGCATGTCGGTCAGGCGCAGTGTCGCCGCCACGTACCCGTCCGCCGGGGTCAGCGCCACCTGGCCGGAGCCGTGCGGCAACCGCAAACCCCTGTGGTACGTCCCGTCGCGCACCTCGTCGACCCCAGGCAGCGCCCGTACCGCCAGGAAGTCCAGGAGTGCCCGGGCGTGCAACGGCGGTCGGTACGCCAGCCGGAGTGTGATCGTTCCCGCCCCGGTCGCCAGCTCGGGCCGGCCCCGGGCCGTGCGCAGGCCCGAGGGTGCGCTCGCGTACACCTCTCGGATCGTGTCGTTGAACTGCCGCACGCTGCCGAAGCCCGCGGCGAACGCGACCTCGGTCATTCCCAGGTCGGTCGTCTCGATCAGGATCCGGGCGGTCTGCGCCCGCTGCGCCCGGGCCAGCGCGAGCGGCCCGGCGCCCATCTCGGCGCGCAGCATCCGGTGCAGGTGCCGCTCGGTGTAGCCGAGACGGACGGCCAAGCCCGGTACGCCGTCGCGATCCACGACCCCGTCGGCGATCAGCCGCATCGCCCTACCGACCACGTCGGCGCGGACGTCCCACTCGGGGGAGCCGGGCGCGGCGTCGGGTCGGCAGCGGCGGCAGGCGCGCAGCCCGGCACCCTGCGCCGCCGCTGCGGACGGGAAGAAACGGACGTTCTGTCGCTTGGGTGTGGTCGCCGGACAGGACGGCCGGCAGTAGATGCCGGTGGACGTCACGCCGGTATAGAACCAGCCGTCGAACCGCTGGTCACGGCTGTCCACGGCCCGGTAGCACCGCTCGAAGTCCATCTCCACGCCACCGATGATGCCCCTCCCGGGTGGGCATCGGCTGGCGGGAATCGGACCTGGCTGTGGACCCGGGAGCAGCGCCGTCGACGAAGCGGTCCGGCCGGTCAGGCCCGAGCGGTACTCGGACTGACCGGCCGGAAGCAGCTCAGCGGGCTGGCTGCCCGGGCGCGTTCGCACTGGCGGTCGGAACTCCCTGCGGCGGAGGTCCCGCCGGGCGGCCCGGCGCGCCGGGCGGGCTGTCGGGCGGTCCCGCCGGGCTGTCGGGCGGTGGTGGGGCCGGCGCGTCGGTCGGTCGACCCGAACTGGGTACGCCGGGCGCGGCGGGAACGTCAGTTGGTTTCGCGGTTGGATGAGCCGGCACGCCGGGCGGCCCGGGCGCGGTGGGCGGCTCGGCAGCCGGGCCGACCGGGCTGGGCGCGGCGGGTCGGGGCTGCTCCGAGCCGGTAGCGGCGAGGGCGATGGGTGCCGCGATCAGGATGGCGGCCACGGTGCCCACCGCCCCCATCGTCACAGTGGCGCGACGCTGCCTGCGTACCCGCCGTTCCGCTCGGCTCAACTGGTCATGCACGATCGGTGCCTCCTCGGCCAGGTCGGTGAGGGTGGAGCGGATGAGGTGCTCGAAGGGATCGGTCATCGCCGTACCTCCAGCAGTTCGATCTCCGGCAGCAACTCCCGCAGCCGGGTGACCGCCCGGTGGGTACGGCTGCGCACGGTGCCCACCGAGCAGCCGAGCAGTTCGGCGACCCGGGCCTCGGGCAGGTCCTCGTAGTAGCGCAGCACCACCACCGCCCGTTGGGCCGGCGGTAGGTGCCGCAGCGCGGCGCGCATCGCCAACCGCACGTCCGACCCACCGCTCGGGTCGGCGCCGACCGGCTCGTCCGCCGGGTTGAGCGGCGTCTCCCGCCACCGACGCAGACGTCGCCACCAGCTGATCTGCTGGCGGTACATCACCACGCGCAGGTACCCCTCGGGGTCGGTGTGGCGGATGGTTCCCCATCTCGGGATGGCTCGCGCGAGCGCCGACTGCAGGAGGTCCTCGGCTGCGGTTCGGTCCCCGGTCAACAGGTACGCGACCCGCATCAGCGCCGGAGTCCGGCTGCTGACGAACTCGGCCAGCCGGAGTCGTTCGTCCTCGTCCACAACCACCCCCTTTCGTTGTCACCTCTACAGACGCCCCAGCTCTTCGCCGCTATCCACGTTCGACGGAGTCGTCCGTCCGAAAGTGTCGGTCGTGGCGGGTAACGTCCGGCCACCAACTCAAGAAGGGGTACGGCGATGGCGAGCGTGGCGGATCGGGCGGCGGCGTCGACACCTGGCGCTTTCCCGCCGCTGCCCCGGGCCGTCGTGCAGTCCTTCTACCGCCGGATGCGGGCCGTCGCGCCGGCCGCCGTCGGCGCCATCGAGCGGGACCGGGCCGCCGACCCCGAGCAGGCGTTCGCCGACACTGCTTGCGGCCGGCTGGTGCGGTCGCTCGACGACGCGGGCCTACGCGCACTCGGCATGTGGACGCACCACTGGTGCATGCGGTTCTACGACGACGACACCCGGCCCGGCCGGCGGCTGGTCCGCGAGATCGCCGCCCGACCCGGGCTGGGCTGGACGGCCGACGAGGTGCGCTGGATGCTGCGCGAGTCGGTGTGGGCCGGGCCGGCAGCCCCCGAGCGGTTCACGCTGCCCCGCGCCGCCGCCGCGCACCTGCCCCCGACCGACCGGCCGCTCGACGAGTTGCCGCCGGGGCACTGGCCCGAGGGTGTGGTGCCCCGCCAGCGGCGGCCGAGCTGACGCCGCACCAGCTCATCGCGCGCCCGCGTGCCGGGATCGGCCGCTGTGCGGGTGCGCCCCGGCCGCTGTGTGGGTGCGCGCCCGGCCCGTCGCGGGCTGGGGCAGGATGGACACGGCACCGCATCAACGGAAGGACGCCCATGCCCGCCAGCGCACCGACAATCCTCGCCACGAGCATGGGTTTCAGCCGGGGAGACCGCGGTCCGATGGATCTGCGTCCCGGCCCGGTCTTCGAGTTGGCCGCCGAGCTGGCCGAGGCCGGCCCGCAGCCACGGATCTGCTACCTCGGGCAGGCCGTCGGTGACCAGCCCACATCGCTGGCCGCCATCTACGGCGCGTTCGCCGACACCCGGTTCCGGCCGTCGCACCTCGCGCTGTTCCCGATGCCGAACGTCGACGACGTCCGCGCCCACCTGCTCGCCCAGGACGTGATCTGGGTCGGTGGTGGCAGTGTCGCCAACCTGGTGGCGGTGTGGCGGGTGCACGGCCTCGGCGAGATCCTGCACGAGTGCTGGCAGGCCGGCGTGGTGCTGGGCGGCGTGTCCGCCGGCTCGATCTGCTGGCATGTGGGCGGCGCCACCGACAGCTTCGGGCTGCGGCTGCGCGGCTTCACCGACGGGCTGGGCTGGCTCCCGTACGGCAACGGGGTGCACTACGACAGCGAGGCCCAGCGGCGACCGTTGATGCACGAGCTGGTCGGCAACGGGACGCTGCCGACCAGCCACTGCACGGATGACGGCGTCGGCCTGGTCTACCGGGGGACCGAGCTGGTTGAGGCGGTCGCCGAGCGCGAGGGCGTCTCCGCGTACGAGGTGAGCCGCTCGACGGACGGCAGCGTTCAGGAGACGGTCATCGCCCCACGCCTGATCGGCTGACAGCCCGTCGATCATGATCGTTGGGCCGTCCTAACGGCCGAATCGGAGCCGGCTGGACCCGCCCGGTCGGCACCGGCGTAAGCTGGCTCGTCGTGAGTCTCACCATCGGCATCGTCGGCCTGCCCAACGTCGGCAAGAGCACGCTTTTCAACGCGCTGACCAAGAACGACGTGCTGGCGGCGAACTACCCGTTCGCCACCATCGAGCCCAACGTCGGCGTGGTCGGGCTCCCTGACGAACGGCTGGGCAAGCTGGCCGAGATCTTCTCCTCGCAGAAGGTGCTGCCCGCCCCGGTGTCGTTCGTCGACATCGCCGGCCTGGTGCGCGGCGCGTCGAAGGGACAGGGCCGGGGCAACGCCTTCCTGGCCAACATCCGGGACGCCTCGGCGATCTGCCAGGTCGTCCGGGCCTTCTCCGACCCGAACGTGGTGCACGTCGACGGCAAGGTCTCCCCGGCCGACGACATCGAGACGATCAACACCGAGCTGATCCTCGCCGACCTCCAGACCCTCGACAAGGCGCTGCCGCGGTTGGAGAAGGAGGCCAAGCTCCGCAAGGACCGCCTGGCCGCCGTCGCCGCCGCGAAGGCAGCCATCGAGGTCCTTGACGGCGGTACGACCCTCTACTCCGGGGCCGCCGCCGCCCAGATCGAGCTGGAGCACCTGCGCGAGCTGCACCTGCTCACCACCAAGCCCTTCCTGTACGTCTTCAACGTCGACGAGGCCGAACTGGCAAACGAGACGTTCCTCGACGAACTGCGCGCCCTTGTCGCCCCCGCCGAGGCTGTCTTCATGGACGCCAAGATCGAGTCCGAGCTGGTGGACCTGCCCGAGGACGAGGCCCGCGAGCTGCTGGAGTCGATCGGGCAGAACGAGCCCGGCCTCAACCAGCTCGTCCGGGTCGGCTTCCGTACCCTCGGTCTCCAGACGTACCTCACCGCAGGGCCCAAGGAAGCGCGCGCCTGGACCGTCCCGGTCGGCGCCACAGCGCCGGAGGCCGCGGGCGTCATCCACAGCGACTTCCAGCGCGGCTTCATCAAGGCCGAGGTGGTCTCCTACAACGACCTGGTCGAGCACGGATCGATGGCGGCGGCCAAGGCGGCGGGCAAGGTCCGCATCGAAGGCAAGGAGTACGTCATGCAGGACGGCGACGTGGTCGAGTTCCGCTTTAACGTCTGATTTCGGTCCAACGTCTGCTGCCTGAACCGACCGCATGACGCTAGGCGTCATCGGTCCGGGGCGCTCGTCCTCTTATCCGTGTCGTAATCGTATTCATCGACAAGCTGTCGAATGAAGGTTGCGAAGTCGGAAGCGAGAACAGTGATCCGGTAGTCCCACCTCTGGTCCACATGCACGATGACTCGTCCCGCCTGCCATCGACCCGAGCAGGCTGCCGCCCGACCCGCCAGCGTCCGAACCTGTGTAAAGATCCGTTCGACGTGACGGGCCGGGCGGCGGCACTCCCCAGGAGGGCGGGCCGACGGCAGACAGTGATGGCAGGTTGCCGATTGCGTGGTGCCCACGGCGACCTCAATTGCCTTCGCGTTGCGTCGCTCGATCCCCTGTCGCGCCCCCTCGGGGCATCCAATCAGGACTGGTGTGCTCGACGACGCCGGGAGAGGAAGAACATGAGCCCACCCAGGGCGACCATGACGCTTCCCATGCCCGTTATGGCCGGGACCAGGCTACTACCGGTTACTGGCAGGATTCCGGAGTTGTTGCCGGGACTGCCTGGGGCGCCGGGACTGCCTGGGGCGCCGGGAGCGCCTGGGGCGCCGGGAGCGCCGGGAGCGCCGGGACTGCCTGGGGCGCCGGGACTGCCTGGGGCGCCGGGACTTCCTGGCGCACCGGGACTACCGGGTGGGCCAGTCGGGCCGGGTGGGCCAGTCGGGCCGGGCGGGCCAGTCGGGCCGGCGCACAAGGGCGCGGTGATGACGTTGGTGTCGAGGGTGACGGCGGCGGTTCGAGCCAGCGCGCGGCCTTGGAGAGTCGCGCCCGTGGCCATCGTGATCGACGCCTGAGCCATGATGGTGCCGACGAAGGTGGTTTCTGTGCCGATCGTCGCCGAGCTGCCGATCTTCCAGAACACGTTGCAGGGCGAAGCGCCATTGATGAGGACGACACTGCTGTTTGACGCCGTTGTCAGCGCGGAGTCGACCTGGAAGATGAACACGGCCTGGGGGTCGCCTTGGGCGTTGAGCGTCAACGGCCCGGTCAGCTGCGCTGCCCCGATCCGGTAGACCCCGGGGTTGAGGGTGTTGCCGCCGAGTTCTGCCGGAAGGTTGGTGAACGGCGTCCGGCCGGCGGCGTCATTGAAGGCCGTCGTCAGGTCGCTCTGAGCTTGTAGAGCCACCGCGTCGCCGAGGTGGATCTCGCCGCCGATGGTTGCCGTCTCGAAGCCCGACGCAGTGTTTCCCGGGTATCGCCCGAGGTTCTGGGCCAAGAAGCTTGGGCCGGTGTTGGTGGGCTCGGCCCCGGCGAGTACGGAGAAGTTGCCGGCCGTTCCCAGGCCTACCTGTGCTTCCTGGGCGTTGGCGGCGGTCCCGTTGAGGAGCAGCAAGGTGGCGGCCACGGCGGCAGCCGCGGAAGCCGCGAGCGTCGGCAGGGCTGCCCGCCGAAGACGATGAATGGGTTTAACTTTCACAGAACACCCTCCCGTGGGGACTGCTCGCAGGAGACGTCTCGGGCGTCGCTTCCTGCTCAAAACGGTATATACCGTGCGAAATCATGCGTTGACCACGACATCATCTTTTGGTCGCGGAAGTAGCGAAACGGACCAAACTGCTAAGGTTCCTCCCAGGGCCTGACTGGGGTCCCCGCCTACTGCGCTGCAAACACCTGCGCGAGCGGGTCAGCCGAGTCCACCCTGGACGCCCCAACCCGCCGCTGGGAGGGCTCTACGAGCCAAGTCGGTGGTCAACGGCTGCGGAGGCAGGGGAGTTGGCGAGGACGCCCAGGACCTGGCACCGTCTGCTCCGCCAGTCCGGGGCACACACCGGGGCACAAGACATCGCGAACGTCGGCAACTGGCCACTGACGATGGAAGCCCGAGACTCCGTGTGAGCAGGCGCCGAGCAACGTTTCCACTGGTGGCCGGACAGCGGCTATTAGTTCAGGTTCAACGTCTAGTGCCGGGCCGCTTCTCAGCCGGCCTCGACGCCCGGCTGAATCGCGTTGCCCGCCCGGTCGAGCGGCCCTACGGTCATCCGGTGATGATCCGTGACGCCGAGGACGCCGACTGGCCTGCGATCTACCCCTTCTTCATCGAGATCGTCGCAGCGGGGCACTCGTACGCCTACCCGGAGGATCTCACTCTGGACCAGGCTCGTGGGCTGTGGATGGAAGCTCCGCCGGGGCGTACCGTCGTCGCGGTTGATGGTTCGACAGTGCTCGGCAGCGCCAAGATGGGCCCCAACCGGCCCGGCCGTGGTGCCCACGTCGCGACCGCCAGTTTCATTGTCGATCCGGCGCACGGGGGCCGTGGTGTCGGTCGGCACCTGGGCGAGCACGTCGTCGACTGGGCGCGGCGCAGCGGATACCGCAGCATCCAGTTCAACGCTGTGGTCGAGACCAACGAGGTGGCCGTGCGACTGTGGCGGTCGCTGGGCTTCGAGGTGCTCGCCACCGTCCCCGAAGCGTTCGATCATCCAGAGCACGGCCTGGTGGGGCTGCATGTGATGTTCCTGGACCTGGCCGGCCCCGTCGCGCCCGCGGAGTCGTGACGTCCGGCCGGATCCCGGACGCCCGTGTGCCTGCGACAGCACGCACACGGGCCGGGATGCCGTCCGGATGGCCCTGCCGATCCGATCAGGTCGGTTCGACAGGTAGCCACAGCTCGCAGGTCGCGGTGCTGAAGTCGTCCGCACGCTCCACTATCGAAACGATCGACGGGCCGGGCCGCAGGCGCCACGGGTTGGACGGGAACCACTCGGTGGCGGTCGCGGCCCAGGTGCTCTGGAGCGTCTGCGGGTAGGGCCCAGCGCTGCGGAAGACCGCCCACCTGCCGGCCGGCACCTCGATGGCGTCGAGGTCGTCGGGGACCGGCGTGTCCTGAGACACCGCGACCCCGTGCAGGTACGTCAGTTCGCTGCCCTCGGCGGCGTCGGGCTCGACGTTGTCGCTCACCTGTAGCAGCCCCGCCGGGTCGGTGTCGCTGAGGGCCTTCAACCGGAGATGCGCCTCCATCGGCAGGCCGGAGATGTGCTGCTGGATGTGCGGATTGACGCCCTCGTGGATGAGCGGGACCCGGGTCGCGTGTCCGGCGAGCCGGAACGCGGGGCGGTCCACGATACGAGTGTCCATGGGGATGCTCCCTTCGACTGTCAGGCGGAACCTGAGCTGCGGTTGTGTGCGAAGGGGGCCTCCGTCGCGGCGGACGTCACCGGGGCCGGCGCCATGGACGGCCCGGAACGCCCGGCCGAACGCCTCGGTCGAGCCGTACCCGTGCCGGACGGCGATGCTCAGCAGATCGCCGTCCCCCCGTACGACGTCGGCTGCGGCCACTGTCATGCGGCGTCGGCGTACGTACTCCGACAGCGGCATGCCAGCCAATGACGAGAACATCCGGCGCAGGTGGTATTCGGTAGTGCCGAGCGACCTGGCCAGTTCGTTGACGTCGACGTCCTCGGTGAGGTGCTTCTCGACCAGATCGACAAGTCGGTTGAGTGCCGCGATCACGAGACCTCCCTTCGCCATCGAGCTTGGCTGAACGGACCCCGGCCCCGCCCGACCGTAGAGGCCCGATCCGATCAGGTGCCCGTGGTGGCCAGTGAGCGGTCAGGGCGCCGTTCGACGGATGACAAGCAGGGCGATGTCGTCGTTCGGGTTCTCGGTGTCGAGGGTCGCCATGACTGAGGCGCAGACGGTGTCGGCAGGTTCGAGCGGAACGGCTGCCGCCAGACGGTCGATGCCGGTGTCGATCGATTCGCCACGGCGCTCGACGAGCCCATCGGTGTAGCAGACCAGGACCGCGCCGGGCGGGAAGTCCACAGTCGTGGTGCGCCGCTGCGGAATCCGGTGGCGGATGCCGAGCGGTGGATCGACCTTGGCGGGGAGCAGGGCGGCGGGCTCCCCAGGCACGACCATCACGGGGCGCAGGTGGCCCGCCAGGGAGACCTTTATCGTCGCACCGTCCGGGGAGATCATCGCGTACAGCGCGGTGCTGAGGCTGCCGGTCTCGAAGTGGTTGACCTTGCGGTCGAGAAGGGTCAGCGCCTCGGCCGGATCGTGCGACACCAGGGCGTACGCGCGCAGCGCACTCCGGATCCGACCCATCACCACTGCCGACTGGAGGCCGTGCCCCGACACGTCACCGATGACCACACCCAGCCACCCCGACGGTAGGGGGAAGACGTCGTACCAGTCGCCGCCCACGCCGGAGACGTGACCGGGGACGTAGCGGGCGGCCATCTCCAGGTTCGGCACCTTGGGCAATTCGGTGGGGAGCAGGCTCCGTTGCAGAGCGAGAGCGGCGCTCTGGTCCAGGCTGTGCGCACGGGCCTGGTTCGCCACGCCGATCCGGTCGGCGACGAGTTCGAGCAGCCGGACGTCGTCGGGTGCGAACCGCCGTGGCGTGAGAGTCCCTACGTGCAGGACGCCGATGAGGTCACCGCGCGCGAAGATCGGCACACCGAGCAGGGACTTCACCCCGGTTTGCAGCAGGACCGGATTGATCACCCGCTGGGCGGTGACCTCCTCGATGATCACGGGTTGACGGGTCAGGGCGATCCGACCGGCGAAGCCCCGGCCAACGGAGACCCGGAAGGCTTGCCGGACCTCCTCCTCCAGCCCTTTGGCGGCGGTGGCGACAAGCTGCCGGGCGTGGACGTCGAGAAGGAGGATGGCGGCGGTGTCGACGCGCAGCAGCTCACGGACACGGTCGAGCAGCTCGTCGAACAGGTCGGCGGCGTCGAGCCGGGACAGCGTGGCGTCGGTCACGGCCTCAATTCGGCGTAACCGCTCCGCGTCCGTGACACCGCTGGTCGAAACCACGCGATGATCCTAGCCGTGCAGTCTGCTGTTGCTGGTCGCGTGTGGGTCAAGCTTGGACCCGGGGCAGCCGACAGCATCGCACCCGTGAGGTGCGGCACCGGCCGGCAGTCCGGAACCGGCCGCGCGGATGGCCTCGCGATCCGGTGACGATCGCCGAACTGGCCTTCGGCCGCTGCGAAGGCCCGCCTGAGCTGCTACTGCTCCGACCAGACGCCCAGTTCGTTGCCGCTGGGGTCGGTGAAGTGGAAGCGCCGCCCGCCGGGGAACTCGTACGGCCCGTTCACCACGTGACCGCCGGCCTCCTTCACTGCCTGCACGGACTGGTCGAGGTCGCTCGAGTAGAGCAGCACAAGCGGGCCGCCGGCCCGGACTTCCTGGTCCACACGCAGACCGCCCACCTCGGGTGCGGCTTCGCCGTGCGGGCTGCGGATGCCGGCGTATCCCGGCCCGTAGTCGTTGAACTGCCAGCCGAACGCGCTGGCGTAGAAGCGCTTGGCCTGCTCGAGGTCGGTGACCGTGAACTCCACGTAGTCGATGGAGTGGTGGGCGTGTGGCGTTGGTTCAGACATGCACGGCATTGTGCGCCTCGGGTCTGACGGAGCCGCTCGGGTCAATGTTTGATCGATCGGCAGACGGGAATGCGCTGCCGTGCGTATCGACATCTACGAGCCAAGGGCCGTCGAGCAGTTCTGGGAAGGGATGCACGATGTCGCGGCCGCCGCGGCACGGCACCAGGATGAGGACCTCTACCGGGCGCTGGTCAAGATCGGCAGAGCGGCACTGGCTCAGGGGGTCGAACTGGTGCCGGCCGGGGGGCTGTTCCTCGCCTGCCCGGTCTGCGATGCCGTGCCTGGCCAGCGCTGCATCAACGTGCCGGGCGAACCACTGAACGGCACCGTCCTGCACCGGCAGCGCGTCGATGTGATGGAGAAGGCGATGAAGGGGGAAGCGCCGCTTCCCGGTCCGCTCGCCTGATCCACAGACGTTCTCCTGCCCGGCTTCGACCAACCGCCACTACCGCATGCGGTAGACGGAGATGTGCGTCGGGCTGCTCGCGTCGAACGGCCGCCGGTGCCAGTCGGCGTACCGCTCGGTGAGCCGCAGCCCTGCCTGCTGCGCCATCTCGTCGATCTGGTGCGGCCAGGCGTACCGCATGGCGAACGGCTTCAGGTGCACACCGTCACCGTCAAACGTGATGGTCTGCCGGATGAACCGCTGCGCCGGCCGGTCGTAGGAGTGCAGCCGGATCGTCGCCGAATCCTCGGTGACGGCACGGACCTGCACCTGCTCGTCGGCGTCGAAGTCACGCGGGTCGGGCACGAACGCCTCGATCACGAACGCGCCGCCGGGCGACAGCACCCGGGCGACGTTACGGAAACAGTCCGCCTGCCGCTCGGCGTCCACCAGGTTGAACAGCGTGTTGAAGATCAGGTACGCGAGCCGGAACTCACCGGCCACCGATACGTCCGCCATGTCGCCGACGACCACCGGGATCTGGTCGCCGCCGGGCTTGGCACGCATCTGGGCGAGCATCTCCTCGGACGCCTCGATGCCGTGCACTGTGAGGCCGCGCTCGGCCAGCGGCAGTGCGACCCGGCCGGTGCCGATCGCCAGTTCGAGGACCGGGCCACCGTCGGCCAGGTCGGCCAGGAAGTCGACGGCGGGCATCGGGTCGGGGTTGGTGTCGCCGCTGTCGTAGTCGGCGGCCCACAGCCGGCCGAACAGGCCGGGATCATCGAAGACCGACATCAGCGGCCTCCGAGGTTGGTCAGGGTGTCACAGGTGCTCTGAGCAGGTCTGCTCACGAAGTCTCGATTCCTCAAGTCGGATGACGGTGGGTTCGGGGGACTTCGTCGTGTTGGGCATGTCGCTGCTCCCTTCCGGCGGCTGTCGAGTGAGGACACCAGAGACGGCCGGGGCCCGGCAAGGCAATTACGCCGGCCGGGCCCCGCAGCGCGTGTGGGTCAGGAGATGTGGTGCAGGATCACGTTGTGTACGTGGTGGCTCTTCTGTGCGCCACGGAACTCCACCTCGTAGGTGTGTGTGCCGACGTGGATGGCTATCGCACCGGTGGAGAAGAACGACCCGCCCCAGGACTTGTTGCTGACCACGCTCACGCTGGTGATCTTCGAGTACGGGATGCTGGTGATCGCGAACCGCTTCCCGACGAAGGAGCGGTCCTGGATGATCACCCGCCGGTCGGTCAGCCCGATGAACCCGGTGCCGGTGCCCACGGCGTCGTAGACGGCGATGATCTGCTCGCCCTCGAGGAGTCCGCTCTCGATCTGCTGGACCTGCTCTTTGCGGTCGTACGCGATGTTCGCCATGTGTTCCAGGCTAGAAAACCGGCGCCAGCCGCCGTGGCGCGGTCAGGCTCAGGACTCGGTGACCGCCCGGTACGCGTCCTCGATGCGGGCGGCCAGCAGGACCTCGCCCTCGGTCAGAGGCTCGCCGTTGCCGTGCCCGACCCGGATCTGGGTGCTGTCGGACCGACGGCTGATTTCGGGGCGAAGGTGCAGTGCGTCCGCAACCACCTTCACCCGTTCTGTCAACGCCGCATGTTGGGTATCGTCGATCACGAGGGTTCGCCGGATCTGTTCGCCTTCCCGCGTCCACCCGGATAACAGGGTCAACGCGTCGGACAGATAATCGTGCTTGGCTCGGCTGTTGAACAACACCCGCATGACCGCACCCCCCAAGCGCCGTTGTCGGCTTGTGGCCAAATCGTCGCCATCCCGTGTCTTGTCGGTGCTCTCTAGTTTGTCCCCGCTCGTGGGAGGTGTCCACGCCCACACTTCCGTGTTCTGTTGGCCTTGCGGACGACGACGGCACCCAAACCGCCGATTGATCTGGCACCCTGGACGCCCGTGCAGACCGAACGGGCGAGTGGTGGCGGGCAGGGCGAACGACGGGACCTGAAAGTGATCGTCGGGGCGGCGATCATCCGGGACGGGCGGGTGCTCGCGTGCGCGCGTGCCGCCCCGCCGGAGGTGGCCGGCATGTGGGAATTCCCTGGTGGAAAGGTCGAGCCGGGGGAGACCGAGACCGACGCGCTGATCCGGGAGTGCGCCGAGGAGCTGGCCGTACGCGTCGAGATCGGCGAACGGGTCGGCCGCAACGTGCGGATGGCCCACGGTCGTTCGGTGCTGAAGGTGTACGCCGCGCGCCTGGTGGACGACGACCAGCCGCAGGCACTGGAGCACGAGGGGTTGCGCTGGCTGACCGCCGACGAGTTGGACTCGGTGACCTGGCTCCCCGCCGACGCCCCCATCGTGGCGGCCCTACGGCCCCTACTCGAAACCCCGTAACTCCGCACCACCGTTCCGGGGCCGGCGCTCTCCTCCGGCGGGCGCAACGGCAGGGGCGCAGGGCGCGCAAGCGTGGGCGCAGGGGAGCGCGGTAGGGCGGGGTGCAGCGAAGGGCCGGCGGCTGTGCCGCCGGCCCTTCGTGCTGTCCGTTTAGTGCTTGTCCTGGTCCGGGTGGGCGAAGTTGAGCTCGTCCGGAGGCAGCGGGAAGGTCACGTCGTCGCCGAACGGCGACGGCGCGGCAGGCCTGTCGAACGTCAACTCGGTGAGCGGCAGCTTGCCCCGCTCGTCGACCGCTGGCGCGGTCGGGTGGGGCACCTCCCGGTGCCAGTTGACGCCGCTCTGCGCCTGCGCCTCGGCCTGCGGGTCGTGCGAGCCACCCGCGTGCGAGTGAACCCCGCCCCTTGCCGCGCCCGGCGACGTCGCCGAGCCCTGACGGGCGGTGGTCACGCTGGTCTGGGGCGTCTCGCCCCGACGGAAGATCTTGCTACCAAGCCACACAAGGGGATCGTACCTGCGGTCGACGACCCGTTCCTTCATGGGGATGATCCCATTGTCAGTGATCTTGATGTGCTCGGGACAAACCTCCGTGCAGCACTTGGTGATGTTGCAGAAGCCGAGGCCCTGTTCGGCCTGTGCGTACTCCTTGCGGTCGGTCCGGGCGTCCAGCGGGTGCATGTCCAGTTCCGCTGCCCGGATGAAGTACCGCGGGCCGGAGAATGCCGGCTTGTTCTCGTCGTGGTCACGGATCACGTGGCAGACGGTCTGGCACAGGAAGCACTCGATGCACTTGCGGAACTCCTGCGAGCGCTCGACGTCGACCTGCTGCATCCGGTAGTCGCCCGGGGCGACGTCCGCCGGCGGGGCGAACGCCGGAGTCTCCCGCGCCTTCTCGTAGTTGAACGAGACGTCGGTGACCAGGTCCCGGATGATCGGGAAGGTGCGCAGCGGGGTGACCGTCACCGTCTCGGTCTCCTCGAAGGTCGACATCCGCGTCATGCAGCCCAGCCGCGGCTTGCCGTTGATCTCCATGGAGCAGGAGCCACACTTGCCGGCCTTGCAGTTCCACCGGCAGGCCAGGTCGGGCGCGTCGGTGGCCTGCAAGCGGTGGATGACGTCGAGGACGACCTCGCCCTCGTTCACCTCGACCATGTAGTCCTGCAGGTCGCCGCCGGTCTCGTCGCCCCGCCAGATCCGGAACTGACGCTTCGCGCTCATCGGTTGTCCGCCTCTCCAGCGTCGGCGACGAGAGCGTCGAAGTCGGCGAGCTCCTCGTCGGTGAGGTACTTGGCCAGCTCCGCCCGGTCGAAGAGGCCGATCAGCTCCGGTCGCATCTTCGGCAGCGGCTTACGGGTCAGCTGTACGGTGTCGCCGTCCAGCGAGCAGACCAGGTTGACCTGCCGCCACTTCGGCTCCATCGCCGGGTAGTCCTCCCGGGTGTGCCCGCCGCGCGACTCCTGCCGCTCCAGCGCCGCCTTCGCGGTGCACTCCGAAACCACAAGCATGTTGCGCAGGTCCAGGGCCAGGTGCCAGCCCGGGTTGTAGCGCCGACCGCCGGCCGCACTCACCTTCGCCACCCGCTCGCGCAGCTCGGCCAGCCGCACGAGCGCGTCGGCCAGCTCACCCTCGCGACGGATGATCCCGACCAGATCCCCCATGACCACCTGGAGGTCCTGCTGGAGGGTGTACGGGCTCTCGCCGGTGTCCCGCTGCAGCGGCGCGAGAGCGGTTTCCACAGCCGCCTCGACGGCGTCCACGGCGACCTTCGGCCGGGCGTCCAGCCCGTCGGCGTAACTGGCCGCGTGCCCACCGGCCCGCTTACCGAAGACCAGCAGGTCGGACAGGGAGTTGCCGCCCAGCCGGTTGGAGCCGTGCATGCCACCGGAGACCTCACCGGCGGCGAACAGCCCGCGTACGTGGCCGAAGGCCGCACCCGAATCCGGGTCCACCTCGACGCCGCCCATCACGTAGTGACAGGTCGGTCCGACCTCCATCGGCTCGGCCGTGATGTCGACGTCGGCCAGTTCCTTGAACTGGTGGTACATCGACGGCAGTCGCCGCCGGATCTCCTCGGCCGAACGCCGGCTCGCGATGTCCAGGAAGACGCCACCGGCGGGGGAGCCCCGACCGGCCTTGACCTCGCTGTTGATCGCGCGGGCCACCTCGTCGCGGGGCAGCAGCTCCGGGGGACGGCGGTTGTTGTCCGGGTCGGTGTACCAGCGGTCCGCCTCCTCCTCGGTCTCCGCGTACTGCTTGCGGAAGACGTCGGGGACGTAGTCGAACATGAACCGCTTACCTTCGGAGTTCTTCAGAACGCCGCCGTCACCGCGGACCGACTCGGTGACCAGGATGCCCTTCACCGAGGGCGGCCAGACCATGCCGGTCGGGTGGAACTGGAGGAACTCCATGTTGATCAGAGTCGCCCCGGCGCGCAGCGCCAATGCGTGACCGTCCCCGGTGTACTCCCACGAGTTCGAGGTGACCTTGTAGGAGCGTCCGACGCCGCCGGTCGCCAGCACCACGGCGGGCGCCTCGAAGAGGATGAACTCCCCGGACTCCCGGTAGTAGCCGAACGCGCCGGCGACCCGGTCACCGTCGAGCAGCAGCTCGGTGATCGTGGTCTCGGAGAAGACCTTGATCCGCGCGTCGTACGAGCCGAACTCGCGCTTGTCTTCCTGCTGGAGCGAGACGATCTTCTGCTGGAGGGTACGGATCAGCTCCAGGCCGGTGCGGTCGCCGACGTGCGCCAGCCGGGGATACTCGTGGCCACCGAAGTTGCGCTGCGAGATCTTGCCGTCCTTGGTGCGGTCGAAGAGCGCCCCGTACGTCTCCAGCTCCCAGATGCGCTGCGGCGACTCCTTCGCGTGCAGCTCGGCCATCCGGAAGTTGTTGAGGAACTTGCCGCCGCGCATGGTGTCGCGGAAGTGCACCTGCCAGTTGTCCCGGCTGTTCACGTTGCCCATCGCGGCCGCGGCGCCGCCCTCGGCCATCACCGTGTGCGCCTTGCCGAAGAGCGACTTCGAGATGATCGCGGCCTTCTTGCCGGCGAGCCGGGCCTCGATCGCCGCGCGCAGACCGGCGCCGCCGGCCCCGATGACGACGACGTCATAGTGGTGTCGTTCGATGCGAGTGGTAGTGGTCATGTCGGGGGCCCTTTAGTTGATGAACCGCAGGTCGGAGAACCAGCCGGCCGCGAGCGCCATGACGTAGAAGTCGGTGAGCGCCAGGGTGCCGAGGGTGATCCAGGCGAGCTGCATGTGCCGGACGTTCAACGCCGAGACGAACGTCCAGGCCTTGTACCGCACCGGATGCTTGGAGAAGTGCTTCAGCCGGCCACCGATGATGTGCCGGCAGGAGTGGCAGGAGATCGTGTACGCCCACAGCATCACCACGTTGAACAACAGGATGATGTTGCCCAGCCCGAAGCCGAAGCCCTGTGGTGAGTGGAAGGCGAGTATCGCGTCCCAGGTGTTGATCAGCGAGATGATCGCGGCGGCGTAGAAGAAGTAGCGGTGCAGGTTCTGACCGAGCAGCGGGAAACGGGTCTCACCGCTGTACTCCTTGTGGCCGTCCGGGACGGCGCAGGCCGGCGGGGACAGCCAGAACGACCGGTAGTACGCCTTGCGGTAGTAGTAGCAGGTGAGACGGAACAGCAGCAGGAACGGCAGGGTCAGCGCCGCGTCCGGGATGATCCACCAGCCGGGCAGGAACCGGCCGAAGTGTGAGGCGCTCTCGACACACCGCTCGGTGACGCAGGGCGAGTAGAACGGGGTCAGGTAGTGGTACTGGTCGACCCAGTACCACTTGTGCATGAAGACCCGGACCGTCGCGTACGCGACCCAGGCGCTCAGCCCGATCACCGTGATCAGCGGGGCGATCCACCAGCGGTCGGTACGCAACGTCTTCGCCGCGATGGCGGCGCGCGCCCGCGCCCCCCTCGGCCTCGTTGCCGTTGAAGTCATTCGAGTCGTCTCCTCGACGGGCCCGTACGGGCGGGCTGATCTTCTTCCGGTCGGCACGCGGCCCGGCGAACCCGCACCCGCTGCCACGTCATGCGCACACCAACGACCACACCGGATGACCGGCGCAGCTAAGTGACACACGTTACGCCGATCTTTGCGGGCCGTCCGCGCAAGGGAGTGTCCCGTGTGTCTGGCCTGCGGAAAAGCCCTGGCACGCCGATCAATGGCTCGATGTTAAGAAGATCACTCTCCGCCCGGCTGATCAGCCCGAGGCGCCTCCCGTGAAGTGCCAGGACGCCAGTCGCACCGACGGGGCCGTCCACCACGTACCGTCCACCCGGTCCGGTTGACGCACGGGCCGCGCGCCGAGCGCCAGCACCGCGCCCGGACCGAGCGCCCTTGGGTACGACTCGGTGAACCTGAGATCGCGTACCGCCCGCACGACAGTGCCGTCCTCGACGAGCCATACCCCGTTACGTGTCAACCCCGTGACGACAAGGCTCTTCGGGTCGAGGACACGCGTGTACCACAGATCGGTGACCAGCAGTCCGCGCCGCATCCCGGCGACCAGCGCGGCAGTGTCCGTGTCGACGACCGCGCCGGCCGCCGTGCCCGTGGTACTCCGACCCACAGCACTGGCCGGGCCGGCCACGGCACCCGCGAGACGCAGGTTGCGCGCCATCGGACCCCAGGTGGCACCGCCCGCGATCGCGTGCCCCGTGGACTCCGCACCCGCGTCGGCGGCCGTCCGCCGATCGTGGGCGACCGCCCGGGTGGTGCCCGCGTCCACCAGTGTCAGCGCCCGCCGGCCGGTGCCCTCCGCGTCGAACGGCAACCCCGACGCGCCCAACGGGTCGTCCACCACT
The DNA here is from genome assembly GCF_011927785.1 of Micromonospora profundi. NCBI lineage: Bacteria > Bacillati > Actinomycetota > Actinomycetes > Micromonosporales > Micromonosporaceae > Micromonospora > Micromonospora profundi. The sequence goes on from NZ_JAATJK010000001.1 coordinate 6,887,420, forward strand.
GTCACCTGTTGATCGAACTGGGCGACCCCGGGCTCGGCGAACGACTGCCGCTCGGCGTACCGCTTGCCGTTGAAGCCGTACCAGGACAGGTTCTGCAGCAGGTCCGCCACGGCGGCCGGCTCGAAGACCACCTCGTAGCGCCCCGGCGGCAACTCGACCGGGTCGGCCGCCGCCCGCGCCTTCGCGGCCGCGTGCGCGCCCAACTCCGCGCCGTCCAGGTCGGCCAGCCGGTCCGCGCAGCGCCGTGCCACCCCGTCCGCGCCGTCGCGACGGGCGATGCCGTCCATCGCCGCCTCCACAGAGCTGCCGTACGCGGTGTGCCCCGCCGAGTTGGCGAACGCAGACGAGCGATGCGAGGTACGGCAGTAACCCGCAGTGGTGAGGTCACCGGCGGCGGCCACGAACGCGCGTACCCGATCGGCACGCTCATCGGGCTCGGCGTGCGCGGTGGCCTCGTCGACAGGCGGGGCGTCCGGCACGGGTACGGGCGGGGCCAGGCCCGGCCAGCCCGGATCGGGCGGGCAGAGCCGTGCCGCGGTCAGGGTGCGCTCCACCAGGGCCCGCAGCCCGTCCGCGGTGACCACGCTGCCGCTGCCGGCGGCGGTCCGGCCGTCCACGTGCAGCCGCAGCCGGACACCGACTGTGGATTCGGAGACGTTCTGATGGATTGCCGAGTTGGCGAACCGGGTCAGCGCCAGGTCCGCCCGGGTCACGACGGCCTCGGCCTGAGCACCCGACCCACCGAGCCGCCGGACCAGCTCGACAACCTGCCCCGCCAGCTCGATCTCAGTCGACTCGTTCACGCTGAGCCCCCTTTCGTTCGCGACTGCGGGGCTCGCAAACCCGGCTCACTCCTCGCGCTCACGCCGACACCCCCACCCGGACACCGCGGAAGCGCGCCGGCGCGGCCGGATGGCCTGTGTGCCCGGTCTGGCCGGGTTGGCCCTTGCCGCAGTTGGGCGTCCCCCAGGACACCGTCTCGCCGGAGAGCATGTCCATCGAACGCCAGAAGAGCGGGCCGATCCCCGTGTACGTCGGGTTGCGCAGCATCCGCCCCCGCCGACCCTTCTTGATCTCCCAGCCGACCTCGCAGCCGAACTGGAAGTTGAGCCGCTTGTCGTCGATCGACCAGGACCGGTTGAGATCCATCAGCACCCCGTCGTCGGTGGCAGCGATGATCTCCTCCAGGGTGTGCGGTCCAGGTTCCAGGCCGACGTTCGTCATCCGCACCATCGGCAGCCGCGCCCACCCGTCGGCGCGGACGCTCCCGCCGTAGTCGAGGCCGGCCATGGCGGCCGAGTCCCGGCCGGCGAGCACACCCACCCAGCGACCGTCGCGGACCGCGTCCCGCTTCACCGCCGGGGAGCCCTCGTCGTCGAAGCCGAAGCTGCCCAGCGCGCCGGGGATGGTCGGGTCGATGGTGATGTTCATCAGCTCGGAGCCGTAACGCAGCGAGCCGAGTTGGGCCAGGTCAAGCCAGGACGTGCCGGCGAACGCTGCCTCCCAGCCGAGGATCCGGTCCAGCTCGATGGCGTGCCCGACCGACTCGTGGATCTGCAACGCCAACTGCTCGCCGCCGAGGATCAGGTCGGTCTCGCCGGCCGGGCAGGGCGGTGCGGTCAGCAACGCCCGGGACTCCTCGGCGATCTGCGCGGCGTGCGCTCCAAGGTCGAGTGACTCGACCAGCTCCCAACCGGTGGTGCCGTACTGCCCCCGGTAGCTGGGCCAGGAACGCCGCTGCGTCTCGCCGTCGCCGATCGATGTGGCCGAGATGCCACCGCCGCACTCACGGGTCCGCTGGTCGATCCGGTGGCCCTCGCTGGACACGAACCACTTCGCGGTGTCCCAGATCTGGTAGAGCCCTTCGGCCAGGTCGGCGCCATGCCTGACCATCGTGCGTGTCGCCTCGACAAGCAGGTCGCCCTTGTCGGACAACGGAACCCCGAGCGGGTCGAGCCGGCAGTCGGAGGCCCAACTCGCGGTCACCGCCTCGACCGGCACCAGGTCGACCGGTGGGCCGGGCACCCGCGCGCTCGCCGCGGCCGTCCGGGCCGCGCGGCGGCCGGCGTCGCGGGCGGCGGCGTCCGACAGATCGGGTACGGCGTGAAAGCCCCAGCTCGACCCGACAAGCGCCCGGACGCCGAGACCGATGCTCTCGTCCTGGGTCAGTTCCTCCACGTCGCCGTTGCGAGCCGTCATCGACTCGTAGCGGCGGTGCATCACCCGGGCGTCGGCGTAGCGGGCGCCCGCGTCGAGGGCGGCCTGCACGGCGGCGCTTGCCGCGTCGAACTCGGTCATGCGACCGACCCTAGGCCAGCCGACCGACACCCGTCAGGGGACGAGATCCTCCGGCCGGATCGTGGCCCGCACCGGCTCCGTCAACTCCAGAACCTCGCCGCGCTTCGTCGTCGCCCTCTCCACGTAGTGGCCGCCCTGCCGCTGGTAAAGGCGCATTGCGCCCGTCGTCTGCTCCACCAGCAGGTACCACTCGATGCCGGCTGCGGCGTAGTAGTGCATCTTCAGGACTTTGTCGGTGGACGCGTTGCTCGGCGAGATGATCTCGCACACCAGTCGCACGTCAGATGACTCGACGTTTGGCTCGTCGAGATCGATTGCGTTGGTCACGACGAGGTCGGGAATTGGTATTCGACCTGGCCGGAGCCGGACGTTCACCGCCTCCAGCAGCTCAAGGTCGGCCACCTCCGCGGCTGCTTCCAGGATGTTGCCGAGCTTGCGGGAGATTCGTTGATGCCGTGGAGTGGGTCCTGGGGTCACGTGGAGGCTCCAGTCGAAGAGTTCGACGCGATCCTGCGTCTCGCCGAGGGCGAGGAACTCCTCTTCGGTCCACGGACCTCCGTGATCGAACACCGCCGCGGTCATGGGTCACCTCCACCTCGTGCCACGGGCATCCTCTGCTGGCTCCTCTCGCCATGGTCGCACCTGGGGTGCGGATTCGGGATGAACGGCCGTGGATGGCGAGGTGACGGGACTGCGGGGCCGATGCCGACTCGTTACGCTCTGGCCCGCTGACACGTGCCGGCCCGTAGCTTATTTTCACCCTCAGAACCTTCCTGTAAGTTCTCTTCGTCACTGAGGGAGGCGGCCGTGGACAGCTCGACTCCGGCGCCGTCCGGGAGACCGGACGACCATCCCGCTGTGCCGGCGCAGCGCGACGACCAGGACGCCTACCTGCGGTTACGTGATCTGCGGGTCCGGTTCGACACCTCCGACGGCGTGGTGCGTGCGGTCGACGGGGTGTCGTTCGCCGTCGAGCGCGGTCGCACCCTCGGCATCGTGGGCGAGTCCGGCTCCGGCAAGAGCGTCACCTCGCTGGCCATCCTCGGTCTGCACGACCCGAAGCGCACCACGATCACCGGGGAGATCTCCGTCGGCGGCCGGCAGGTGGTGGGCCTTGCCGACGAGGAGGTACGCCGGCTGCGCGGCCGGGACATGGCGATGATCTTCCAGGATCCGCTGTCGGCGCTGCACCCGTACTACACGGTGGGCCGGCAGATCGCCGAGGCGTACCGGGTGCACCACCCGAAGGCCAACCGGCGCGAGGCCCGCCAGCGGGCCGTGGACATGCTGGACCGGGTCGGCATCCCGCAGCCGGCGCGGCGCTTCGACCAGTACCCGCACGAGTTCTCCGGCGGCATGCGCCAGCGCGTGATGATCGCTATGGCGCTGGTCAACGACCCGGCGCTGCTGATCGCCGACGAGCCGACCACCGCGCTCGACGTCACAGTGCAGGCGCAGATCCTGGATCTGCTCGCCGACCTCCAGGCCGAGTTCCAGTCCGCGATCATCCTGATCACCCACGACCTCGGTGTGGTCGGCCAGGTCGCCGACGAGGTGCTTGTCATGTACGGCGGGCGGGCCGTCGAGCACGGCAGCGTCGAGCAGGTGCTCCGCTCGCCGCAGCACCCGTACACCTGGGGGTTGCTCTCCAGCGTGCCGTCGTTGCACGGCGACGCGGACGCGGACCTGCTGCCCATCCCCGGCAACCCGCCCAGCCTGATCAACCTGCCGTCCGGCTGCGCCTTCCACCCGCGCTGCCGGTACGCGGGCCGCAACGGCGACAGGTCCCGCACCGAGGTGCCCGAGTTGTTGCCGGCCGGCGCGGACGGCCACCTGGTCGCCTGCCACCTGAGCGCCCAGGAGCGCGCCGAGCGCTACGCCGAGGACGTCGCATCCGTGGGGGTGGCGCGATGAGCGAGGAGCCGCTGCTGCGGGTCCGTGGTCTGACCAAGCATTTCCCGGTACGCCAGGGGCTGCGCGACACCGGCCTCGTGCGGGCCGTCGACGGGCTTGACTTCGACGTGCGCCCCGGCGAGACGCTCGGGCTGGTGGGGGAGTCAGGCTGCGGCAAGACCACCACCGGCCGGATGCTCGTGCGGCTGCTGGAACCGACGTCGGGCACCATCGAGTTCGCCGGGCGGGACATCACCCACGCCGGGCGGCGCGAGCTGCGCCCGTTGCGCCAGGAACTACAGATCATCTTCCAGGACCCGTACGCCTCGCTGAACCCGCGGCACACAGTCGGCCGGATCGTGGCGATGCCGTTGCAGGTCAACGGGATCAAGCCGCCGGGCGGGATCAAAGCCCGGGTGCAGGAGCTGCTGGAGCTTGTCGGGTTGAACCCGGAGCACTACAACAGGTATCCGCACGAGTTCTCCGGCGGTCAACGCCAGCGCATCGGCATCGCCCGCGCGCTTGCCCTGCGGCCGAAGCTGATCGTCGCCGACGAGCCGGTCTCCGCGCTGGACGTCTCGATCCAGGCGCAGGTGGTCAACCTGCTGCGCGACCTGCAACGGGAGCTGGGCCTGGCGTTCGTGTTCATCGCCCACGACCTGGCCGTGGTGCGGCACTTCTGCCAGCGGGTCGCGGTGATGTACCTGGGTCGGATCGTGGAGATCGGCGATCGGGCCGACATCTACGAGCGCCCGCAGCACCCGTACACCCGGGCGTTGCTCTCGGCGATCCCGGACGTCACCCAGCTCGGCCCGGCGGGCCGGATCCGGCTGACCGGCGACGTGCCCACGCCGCTCGACCCGCCGTCGGGCTGCCGGTTCCGGACCCGGTGCTGGAAGGCGCAGGACATCTGCGCCACCGAGGAGCCGGCGCTGGTGCCGCGCGACGGCGGCAACCAGGCCACGGCCTGCCACTTCCCGGAACCACCGGGCGCCGGCCCGGAGGCAGCCGGCGCGGAGGCCGCAGCCAGTCCGGCGACGGCGGCCGGCCCAGGGAAAGCGGCCGGCGGGGCCGGCGCGCAGGGTCGCGGGACCGCAGCGGCAATCGAGGAGGTGTCGTCGTGAGCCTGTCGCCGGTGGAGGGTGTGGCGCTGGCCGAGATCGAGTCCGGCGGTGACCCGGGGGAGCCCGCGGCGAAGGGTGTCGTGGGCCGTTCGCCCGGCCAGCTCGCCTGGCTGCGGCTGCGCCGTGACCGGACTGCCGTGGTCAGCGGCGTACTCCTGATCTTCTTCATGGTGTTGGGGTTGTCCGCCCCGCTGATCGAGATGGCCTACGGCGTCGGCCCGCGCGAGCAGTTCCAGAATCTGCTGGACGGCTTCGGCATGCCGCTGGGGTACGCCGGCGGGGTCACCGGGGACCACTGGTTCGGTCTGGAGCCGGGGCTGGGTCGTGACATCTTCATCCGGCTGATCTACGGGCTGCGGACATCGCTGTTCATCGCGCTCGCGGCGGCCCTGATCACCGCGACGATAGGTGTCGTGCTCGGCGCGCTCGCCGGTTACCTCGGCGGCTGGCTCGACGCGGTGATCAACTGGATCACGGACCTGACCCTGGCCATGCCGTTCCTGATCATCGCGCTGGCCCTCACCCCCACGCTCACGCTGCGCTTCTACGGCGAGCGGGGGCAGGTGTCGGCGGCCTTCGGCGTGGGTGTGCTGATCGCCGTCTTCGCCGTCTTCGGCTGGACCAGCACGGCCCGACTGGTACGCGGGCAGGTGATCGCGCTGCGCGAGCGGGAGTTCGTGGAGGCGGCCAAGGCCAGCGGGGCAGGGCTGGGGCACATCATCTTCCGGCAGCTCCTGCCGAACATCTGGGCGCCGATCCTGGTGTCGTTCTCCCTGGCCGTGCCGCAGTTCATCACCAGTGAGGCCGCGCTGTCCTTCATCGGCGTCGGTCTGAGCGACGAGACGCCGAGCTTCGGCCGAATGATCTACCGCAGTCTGGACTTCCTCCAGACCGACCCGGCGTACGTGTTCTTCCCGGGCATCACGATCTTCGCGCTGGTGTTCGCCTTCAACCTCTTCGGCGACGCGTTGCGGGACGCGCTCGACCCGAAGTCGTCCCGGTAGGGGTCCCCATGACGCGATTTCTGATCAAGCGACTCTTCTCGGCGGTGCTGACCCTCTTCGCGGTGAGCGTGCTGACGTTCCTCATGTTCTTCGCCCTGCCGCGCGACCCGGTGAGCAGCATCTGCTCGAAGAACTGCAACCCGGAGCGGTTGGAGCGGGTCCGCGACGACCTGGGCCTCAACGATCCGCTGATCAGCCAGTACGCCGGCTACATGAAGGGCATCGTCACCGGACGGGACCTGGGCAGCGCCCAGGGCGGCAGGTGCGACGCACCCTGCCTGGGCTGGTCGTACGTCACCAACGAGGCTGTCTCGGACACCATCGCCCGGGTGCTGCCCGTGACGCTGAGCATCGTGATCCCGGCGGCGATCCTCTGGCTGCTGCTCGGTGTGGGGCTGGGCATGGTGTCCGCGCTGCGTCGGGGCACCTGGCTTGACCGGGCCGCCATCGGCTTCTCGCTGACCGGCGCCTCGTTGCAGCTCTACTTCGTGGGCGCGGTGCTGCTGCTGGTGTTCGTCTACAACCTGCGGTGGCTACCGGTGCCCAGCTACACGTCGATCTTCGACAATCCGGTGAAGTGGGCCAATGGGCTGGTGCTCGCCTGGGTGGCGCTGGCCTTCCTGTTCTCGGCCATCTACGCCCGCCTGTCCAGGGCGCAGATGCTGGAGACGCTGTCGGAGGACTTCGTCCGCACGGCACGGGCCAAGGGCCTTGCCAAACCCAAGGTGTACGGGCGGCACGCGCTCCGCGCGGCGATCACCCCTGTGGTGACCATCGCCGGGATGGACGTCGGCGGGGCGCTGGGCGGCACGGTGATCACCGAGACGACGTTCGGCATCCAAGGGCTGGGGCGTACGGCGGTGGACGCCGTCCGCTCCGGCGACCTGCCCACCATCATGGCCACCGTGCTGATCGCGGCCGTCTTCGTGGTGTTGGCGAACGTGCTGGTGGACCTGCTCTACGCGGCCATCGATCCCCGGGTACGACTGCGGTGACGGTCGGCTGCCCGCCGCGCCGCCCGATGGCGAAATTTATCGACAACTGTTACACAACTCGTAGGTTTTCTTCCATACGATCCTCGGGACGTCGGCGGTTCTCGCCCCGACGAAACCGCACGGCACATGGGTGAAGGGGGTACTTCATGAGACCACGCGTGGTGGCTGCCGCAGGCGGCGCGATCGCTCTGGTTGTGACATTGGGTGCGTGCTCGAAGAACACGGGCGAGGGCACCACTGTGGACACCGAGCGCAAGCAGACCGGGGTCATCGCGACCGACCCCAAGGACTCGCAGGGGCCGGCGGCCGAGGTCGAGGGCGCCGCGAAGGGCGGCACCTTCACCATCATCCGGGAGTCGCCGATCTCCCACCTGGACCCGCAGCGGACGTACTCGTTCGCCGGTCTGATGGCCAACCCGCTCTTCGCCCGCTACCTGACCACCTGGAAGGACGACGGCAAGGGCGGCCTGGTCCTGGTCGGTGACCTGGCCGAGACCCCGGGCAAGAACGTCAACAACGACTGCAAGGTCTGGGAATTCACTGTCAAGGACGGGGTGAAGTTCGAGGACGGCCGGCCGATCACCTCCAAGGAGATCGCGTACGGCATCGCCCGCTCGTTCGACCCGGACCTGTCCGGCGGCCCCACCTACATCCAGGAGTGGCTGGCCGACAGCCCGCAGTTCGACACCAAGTGGGACTTCAAGAAGAACAAGACGTCGCTGCCGCCCGGGCTGACCACGCCGGACGACAAGACGCTGCGCTTCGAGTTCGCCAAGCCCCGCTGCGACCTGCCGTTCGCGGTCTCGCTGCCGACCACCGCGCCGCTGCCGCCGGACAAGGACACCGGCGTCGACCTGGACAAGCAGCCGTTCTCGTCCGGCCCCTACAAGGTCGCCAAGAACCAGGTAGGCGTGCAGATCACCCTGGACCGCAACCCCAACTGGGACCCGAACACCGACCCGGTGCGGCACCAGTACCCGGACCAGTTCGTCTGGACCTTCGGCCCCACCGCCGACGCCGCGAACAACCGGGTGATCGCCGACAACGGTGCCGACCAGAGCGCGCTCGCCTTCAACGCCGTACCCGCCTCGCTCGTCGCCAAGGTGGTCGGTGACGCCTCGCTGAAGTCGCGCAGCATCCTGTCGCCGACGCCGAGCGCCAACCAGCTCGTCATCAACAACCAGCGGGTCAAGGACCTGAAGATCCGCCAGGCGCTCAACTACGCCATCGACCGCGAAGGCATGATCAAGGCGCTCGGCGGGCAGACCGTCGCCGCGCCGCTGACCACGCTCATGCCGCCGGCCACCATCGGCTACAAGGCGTACGAGGCGTACCCGGCGGGCCCCAACGGTGACGTCGCCAAGGCCAAGGAGCTGCTCGGCGGGCAGACGCCGGAGCTGGTCCTCGGTGTCGCCGACAACACCACCGAGCAGCAGCAGGGCGCCCAGCTCAAGGCCAACCTGGAGCGGGCCGGCTTCAAGATCACGCTGCGGAACATCTCCGACGACGCCAAGCTCGACGAGATCAAGAAGAAGGACAACCCCTGGGACCTGTACATCGGTAACTGGGCGGCGGACTGGCCGAGCGGCGCCTCGATCCTGCCGGTGCTCTACGACGGCCGCACCATCAAGGCCGCGGGCAACAGCAACCAGTCCTACTTCAACGACCCGACGATCAACGCCGAGATGGACCGCATCCTGGCGCTGGCCCCGTCCGAGCAAGGCCCGGAGTGGGCCAAGCTCGACGAGCGGATCATGAAGGAGCACGCGCCGGTGGTGCCGCTGTACGTCGACGTGGCCTACAACGTGCACGGGTCCAAGGCCGGCGGTGTCTTCATCTCCAGCGTCTTCGGCTACCCGTCGTTCGTCAACGCGTACGTCAAGCCGTAAATTCTCGCACCGCAAGCGGGTCCCCTCCCGACACGTCGTCGGGAGGGGACCTTGCCGTGAAGATGGCCTTGTGAAGGCGATCTACCCAGATGACGGCGACGGCGACGGCGACCAGGGGATCCCTGCGGAGGCTGTGCCCGGCCTGCGCCCCGAGACTGGAGGTGCCACGTCGCTCACTCTTGCCGTCGATGGAGAGACGTTCGCTCTCCGCCGAAACGAGTGCAACGGCACCGACTACACGTGGCTCAGCGGGCCGAACCCCGGCTACGGATTCGGAATGAGTCCGACTCTCGACCTGTCGCTCGACGAGCACAGGGAGAACAGCGGGGCAGATCTTGGACACTTACCGTCAAGCGATGACGGAAACTGTCCAAGATTGCCAGTTGCGGTGAGTGAGAAGCGGCGTGGGTCGCGCCGCGCGGATCTGCTCGGCCGCCTGTGTCAGGCCGTCGGGTCCGTCACCGTCGCCCACCCGGTACGGGTAGCTGTCGACGGACCGCCCGCCGCCGGCAAGACCACCCTCGCCGATGAACTGGCCGTCGTCCTGCGCGAACAGGGCCGCGACGTCATCCGTGCCACGATCGACGATTTCCTCTTCCCCCGGGCGCAACGCTATCCGCGCGGCGAGTACTCGGCCGAAGGCTGCTACTTCGACGCCCACGACTACGGCGCGCTGAACCGTATTTTGCTCGATCCTCTCGGCCCGGGCGGAGACCGAAACTTCCAACCCGCGGCGTACGACCGCACCGCCGATGCTGTGCTGTCCCCGTCGGTCAACACGGCCCCCGCCGACGCCGTGCTGGTGTTCGACGGCGTCTTTCTCATGCGCCCGGAGCTGATTGATCGGTGGGACCTGAGAATCCTTGTCGATCGCGCTTGAGAAGACCGTGCAACGTGCCGTGATCCGAGAGCGGCGGGTGTCATCTCGGGCCGACATCGAACGGCGCTGGCGCGAGCGGTACATCCCTTCCCAACAGCTCTACTTCGACACAGTGCGCCCGACCGAGCACGTCGACATCGTCGTGCACAACGACGAGCCCCAGCAGCCGGTCTGGGAGAGCCAAACACGCTGACCTGAGCCACCTACGCTTTCATGGAGCTTCTTGACCATGGTCTGATGGCCGTGGAGGTTATCGGCATCTGAGCCATCGGTCATGATCGGCTGTTGAGCAGGTACGCGCCCTGATCGACGAGCAGTTCCCCGAATGGTCGGACCTGCCGGTCGTTCAGAGGAACTTGCGGGCGGTCGATTCCAGCCCCTCTCGGTAGGCGGTCCACCACGCCTCGTCGCCCTCGACCACGTTGTCGCCGGGCCGCCGCCAGCCGACCTGGCCATCGACCAGCTCACGCACGATGTCGGCGTGCCCGGCGTGCCGGTTCACCTCGGCGAGCATGTGCACGAGGATGTGGTGCAGGGTCACCGGTGTGTGGCCCCACCACCGCACCGAGCCGGGCGCGTCGATCGCAAGCGTGTCGATCGTCGCGTCCGCGTGCGCCCAGGCTCGGTGCCACAGGCCGACGACATCGTCGCGGGACTCGTCGGCTGTGGCCCACATGTCCGCGTTCGGCTCGGCGTCCTCGTCCAGGCCCGGGACGAACTCGGGAAAGGGGCTGTCGAACGTCTCACCGAAGTACCCGGCGGCCATGGCTGTCACGTGCTTGACCAGCCCGAGCAGGTTCGTGCCGGTCGGCACGAGCGGGCGCCGTACGTCGTACTCGGAAAGCTCGTCGAGCTTTCCGAGCAGCGCCTCGCGTGCCTCCCGTAGGTACAGATGGAGATTCGCCTTGGCGTCGAGGTCCGTCATGCCGCCAGGATTCCATCCCCGCGATACCTCCGTGTGCCCCGCGCGAAGTGGCATGGGCGGACGGTGGCGGGCCGGACGGTCAGGTGAGAAAGTGATGCAGCGCCGGGGTCAGGTCGTCGGGGTTCTCCTCCGCGACGTGGTGTCCGGACTCGATAGGGCGGCCACTGAGATCGGTGGCCCACTGCCTCCAGACGGCGAGCGGATCACCGTACAGCTTCTCCATGTCGTCCTCCGTCGACCAGAGGAAAAGCGTCGGGCAGCCGACTGTGCGGCCGGCGCGCCGGTCGGCCTCCTCGTGCTCCCGGTCGACGCCGAGGCCGGCGCGGTAGTCCTCCAGCATTGCCCGGACGGTGGCGGGATCGTGAATGGCCTGCCGGAACTCCCTGTAGTTCTCGGCTCCCATGATTTCGGGCCGAGCCTTGCTGGCGTACCAGGCGTCGGGATCGGCGTTGATCACCCGCTCCGGCGTGTCCGGCTGGGCGAAGAAGAACCAGTGGTACCACTCGCGGGCGAATGTGGCGTCGCATCGGGCGAGGGCCTCGCTGATGGGCACACCGTCGAGAACGACCAGGCGGGTGACCGCGTGGGGATGGTCCAGTGCCAGGCGCAGAGCGACGTAGGCACCGCGGTCGTGCCCGACGACGGAAAACGTCGGGTGGCCGAGGGTGTTCATCAGCCGGACCAGGTCTGCTGCGACGGTTCGCTTCGACTGCTGAGAGTGGTCGGAGAGGATCCGCGCCTTCCCCGACTGCCCGTAGCCGCGCATGTCCGGGCAGGCGACTGTGAACCCGCGATCCACCAGCTGCGGTGCGACCCGATGCCACGTCGACCCGGTACGCGGATGCCCGTGGATGAGGAGGATCGGGTGTCCTCGCCCCGCATGCCGGACCCGAAGTTCCACCTCCCCGACGTCGATCCGCTCGTCCGCGAAGCCCTCGAACATGAGCGACAAGTGTCCAGAAGGCCCGTCAGGCAAACGTCCACTCCGCGCCGAGGCAGGCAGTGGTCCCGGACAGGTTCGTGCGATGAGTGGCCGGTTGCCAGGCGGAGGTATCGGGTATCGCCGGGTGACCTTCCGGCGCTCGAAGCCTGTTGGGCGGGATGCTGGACGCCGCTGTCCCGCCTTTTGATGCGGGTACATCCCGGACACGCCTGGCTGGCGGCCGTGTCGACCCGTCGGTAACGAGGGCTGTCGTAACAAGCACTTAGCCTGTCGGGGTGAGCATGAACGGCAACTGGCTGCGCGTTTCGCCGGATCAACTGGAACAGGCGAGGGCTGACCTCAACTGGGCATACGAACTCGCCATGACGGAACGGGACGGCGACTCCGAGCGCTGGGCCGGCACCGACAAAGCATGGAACGCGCTTGATTTCCTCCTCGATCGGCTGGGCTTCGAGATTCCGCTGGTCCTCGGCGCGGAGAGCTTCGTGGAGTTTCCAGACGTCGAACCCGACAGCGAGGAGATGTTCGATTTCCTGGAGAATCTCGAAGATGACTGGGGCTACGGGCCGCCCTCGTACCTGACGCCGGACCAAGTAGCGACGGCGGCGTCGCAGCTGGCCGCGCTCACCGAAGACGACCTCATCCGGGGTGTCGACCCGCAGGAGTTGAAACGGGCCGACGTCTACCCCGGGCCGTGGGAAAGCCCCGACGAACTTGTGTGGGCGGCCCACTATCTGCCCGACGTCCGGAACTTCTTCGCGGCAGCCGCCAGAGATGGTGACGCGGTGATCTGCTGGCTCGACTGAGGCTTCTCATCCCGCGCGCACCGCTCCAACCATTGCCGCGATGAACATGGCTGGATCGATGCTGATGGGTCTGTCGCTGACCTGCCCATCGCCCACCTCGACGACCCGCCACACGCCGTCGGCGCGCAGCGCCAGGTCCGCGGTCACAAACGGCAGGCCCAGAGCGCCGATCAATGGAGTGAGCCAGTGCAGGTCGACGTCACCTGGCGGTTTGTCGTACGGGGTGTCCGGATGCGGCCCGATCAGGACGCACCGGCCATCCACCCACCATGTCCGTACCTCCGCTGAGGTGAACGACTCGAATTCGCGCAGCACGAAGCCGCCGACGAAGTCGTCATCACGCAGTTGCCGTAACCGGCTGGCGACCTTCCACGCGGCGTCCTCATCTGCGATGTCCGGAATGAAAGCGGCCTCGTCCCAGTAGTGCTTCATCGACTTCACGTAGTCGCGCAGGACGACCCGGCCCGCACCGAGAGCGAGCCGGGCCTTGTCGAAGTCCGCCCGGTCTGCGGTCGTGGTCCATGTCGAGCGTGGCGTGACCGCCGCCAGCACGGGATACCAGCGGGGCAACTCGTGCGCCCGCCGATACTGCTCACCTGTCGTACGGGCCGTCACGCCCCGCTCAGCGAGCATCTGCGTGAAGCGGGCGTACCGTTCACTGCCCAGCATCCAGCCTCGATAGATGGCCGTGCCGCCGCTGGGCACGGACGCCACCGCCCGTCCCACGTCGTCGCCTCGGGCCAGCGCGTCGTGGTCGACCACAGCGACAGTCAGGCCAGCTTCTCGAGCGGCTTGCACCTCCGACGCGAAATGCTCATCCGGGCGGCGCGGCCGCAGCGGGTCGCAGGGAACGAGAAGCATCATGCCCCGATGCTGCCCGACCCACGCCATGGCCACCAACGGTTATCCAGCCCGGCGCCGTCAGCGGCACGAGAGTGCACCGCCCCGCCTGCGGCTTGCTCCCTTGGTCAGCGGAACAGGTGAACGTTCTCGACAACCCATTCGTCGTACGTGCGGGTTCCACTGCTCGTACTCCGGTCCGTGGGAAGACAGGAGCACTATCCGCCGTACGCCGGCGTCACGGGCGAGCGCCAACGACGCTTCGACAGTCGAGGGACGGCACCGGCCAAGAAGATGGCGTCCACGTCGGCGAAGACCTCCGCGGAGGTCAACGGCTGACCGATGGAGCCCGTCACCACGTGCACATCGTCCGGCCAGGCCCGGCACTCGTCCGGCTCCGCCAGGACCTGGGAGCGCGCCCGTGCCGGCGGGCGCTTGGGCCCTGTCGGTCTTACGGCGCGGGTTCGAGTACGACGACTGGGATCTGTCGGGTCGTCTTCTGCTCGTAGTCGGCGAAGCCTGGATACGCGGCCTTCTGCGCGTTCCAGATCCGTTCCCGCTCATCCCCGGTGGCAACCCTGGCGACCAGTTCGACAGTCTCCGTGCCGATCTCCGCGCGCACCCGAGGCTGGGCGAGCAGGTTGTGGTACCAGTCGGGACTGGTGGGTGCACCGCCCTTGGACGCGAACACGGCGATGGCCGGCCTCGCCGACGACCTGGAGGCGACGTAGCCGCCGTCCACCTTCAGGTACATCATCGGGTTCACGCGAGTCTGGCCGCTCTTGGCGCCGACGGTGTGCAACAGCAGCAGCGGCGCGCCAGCGAACTGACCACCGACCTGCCCACCGTTGGCGCGAAACTCTTCGATGACCTTGTCGTTCCAGCCGCTCATCGGTTCTCCTGCCCATGCATCGACACTCGACAACGAATCCTGACAGTCTCGGCCAGAACGTGCCACGCGTTGGGCTTCAGCAAGCCCGGCGACGACGGCACGTAGCGCTCGAGTCGCAGACGATGGTCCTTCCCCGGCGATTGAGAATCCGGCCGGGTCAGGATTCCCGGGAGTTGACGGCAGGTGTCAGCACCTGCCTGCACCAGGTCCGGAAGTCTGTCGGCGCGGGCTTCGCGCGAGCCCAGTCGACGTCATAGATGCCGTCGTTCTGGGCGGTGAACATCTCGGTCAGGTCCTTGACCGCCTGATCGCTCGCGCCCCGGGAGCTCAGCATCGCCGCGAAGTCCTCCAGGGCCGTCCGGCGGTAGGTGACTGGCCGGCCGAGTTCCTGGCTGATCACCTCGGCCATGTCGTCCGGGGTGAGGCGGTCTGGTCCGAAGAGGGGGAGGGTCTCCTGTCTGGTCCAGGACAGGTCCGTGAGCAGGTCGGCAGCCGCGCCGGCGATGTCGCGCGTCGCAACCGTGGCAAGCGGAAGGTCGCCGGCGCAGGTCAGAGAGAAGGTGCCCTGCCCGCGGATCGCATCGAGTTGTCCGAGCAGGTTCTCCATGTAGAAGGGCATGGCCAGGGCCCGGTAGGCGGCACCCGACTTCGCAAGCTCGGCATCCATGGCGAAGGCTGCGGACAGAACGCCGGCCGGGTTGGACCAGCCGTGCCCGGCACTGGTCACCCCGACCACGTGGCCCACCTGGTGGCGGGCAATGGCGGCGGCGCCGGCTCGGGCGAAGGTCAGGTAGTGCTCCTCGGCGCTCGGCGCCTGCGGGTTCGGCGGGACCAGCCAGAACAATGCGTCGGCTCCGGGCAGCGCCCGGTCGAGCACAGTCGGGTCGTCGTGGGAGCCCTCAATGGCCTCGACCTGCTCGCGGACGGTGGCGTCCAGGCGTGTGACGTCGCGGACGATCACTCGGACGCGGCTGCCCCGGTCGAGCAACTGTCGGACGAGTTGGCTGCCGATCTGTCCGGTCGGCGCAGTGACCACGATCATGAGAACTCCTAAGCTGAAGGTGAATTCCGGTTCCGAATCTAGCGCCGTCCGACCTTGAACGTCAATTACGATGGGGCTGCCATGACTGCTCCCGACCGCTCGCTGCGCTCCGACGCCCGACGCAACCGCGAAGCCGTTCTCGACGCCGCCAGTGAACTGTTCGCCCAGCGGGGCGACGCGGTGCAGATGGACGAGATCGCCGAACGCGCCGGCCTGGGCGTCGGAACCCTGTACCGGCATTTCGCCGACAAGCAGGCGCTACTCGCCGCGATCATCGGTCGCCGGTTCACGGCGATGACAACGCTGGCTCGCGCCGCCGAGGATGTCGCGGACCCGTGGACCGCCTTCGAGGCCCTGCTACTGGGCTATCTGGAAGCCGCGCAGACCGACGCCGCGTTTCGTGTCGCGATCCTCGGTCCGGAAGAGCCGAACTGGGCGGACATCGACGCCCAGAAGACAGAGTTCGCGACGATCATCGAACGCATCGTTCAGCGCGCCGTTGCCGCCGGCCACCTCCGTGCCGACTTCCTCGCTGACGACTTCGTCCTCATCAGCCGTGGCGCCATGGCGAACATGACAGGCACCGACGACTGGCGTCGGTACGTGGCCCTCCTGCTCGACGGCATCCGCGGCGCTGACCGCTGACCGCGAGCGTTGACCGCTGGCCGCTGGCCGCTGGCCGCTGGCCGCTGGCCGCGAGGCGCTGACCGCGAGGCGCTGACCGCTGGCCGCTGGCCGCAAGGCGCTGACCGCTGGCCGCGATACGCGCCCATCGGCCAGTCCAGGCTGCGCCACCAGGAGATCTTGGACAGTTTCCGTCAGGCGCGAACGGAAAGTGTCCAAGATCCACGGCGCGGCGCGGCGCGGCACGTCGCGGAACGGCGCGGCGTAGCGGCCAGCCAGCGCAGTGCCGGCTCACAGCAGGTGGGTACGCAGGAAGTCCAGCTCCAGCGGCAGCAGCCGCTCGGCGGTGCCGTTCGCGGCCATGTGTGTGGCCCCGGTCAGCGGCAGTACGGCGTGCGGCCGGCCGGTGCTGAGCAGCGCCGCCGAGAGCCGCAGCGTGTGCGCGGCCACCACATTGTCGTCGGCCAGGCCGTGCACCAGCAGCAACGGGCGCGCCTGGTCCCGGCTGGTGACCGGTTCGGCGGCCAACTCGATGAGCGAGTGGTGCGCGTACACGTCCATGCCGTCCTCCGGCATCCCCAGATAACGCTCGGTGTACGCCGTGTCGTACAGCGCCCAGTCGGTCACCGGAGCGCCCGCGATCCCGCACTTGAACAGCTCCGGGTGGCGCAGCACCGCCAACCCGGCCAGCCAACCTCCGAACGACCAGCCGCGCACGCCGACCCGGCTCAGGTCCAGGTCCGGGTGTTTGCCGGCGAGGGCTGTCAGCGCGTCCACCTGGTCGGTCAGGATCACGTCGGCCACCCGCCGGTGGATCGCCTTCTCGAACGACGGGGCCACTCCGGGCGTACCCCGGTTGTCGATGGTGACCACCGCGAAGCCGGCGTCGGCCCACCACTGCCGCTCCAGCCAGGCCGCGCGGGCGGCCACGACCTCCTGGTGGCCGGGGCCGCCGTAGACGTCGAGCAGCACCGGCAGCCGGCGGCCCGTCACGTGGTTGTCGGGGTAGAGCACCGCCGCCGGCAGCCGCCGGTCGGTCACCCGTTCCAGCAGCGGCAGCGGAGAGTACGGCGGGGTGGCGGCCAGCGACAGCAGTTCGGCGACCTGCTGCCCGGCGCGGGACACCGTCCACCGCACGCCGGCGTGGTCCAGCGACGCCGTCCCGATCACCAGCACGTCCCCACCGACGGCCGCCGTGTGCCACCCCGAGTCGGTGGTGATCCGCCGGGCGTCCACCCCGCCGCCGATCGTGGTGCGGACCCGGAACAGGTGCCGCTCGCTCGGCTCACCGTCGCTCGCCTCGACCAGCAGGTCGGCCGGGCCGCTCTTCGCCGGCAGCCGACCCACGACCCGCCGCACGTACAGCGACGGCGGGGTGAGCAGGGTGCCGTCGGCGAACAGGCAGCGCGCGTCGTACCCGTCGTGGGCCAACTCCCCGCCGACCAGCACCCGGCCGTCCGGCAGGTGCGCCGGAGTGCCGGCGATCGGCTCCACCCAGCGCGGGTCGGCCAGCTCGGCGTGCACCTGTGTCTCACCGGTACGCGGATCAACGGCGAGCACCAGCCCGTGCTGCTGCGAACGGCGCAGCACGGTGATCAGCGGGCTGCCCTCGCCCCAACTGACCCCGGTCAGGTACGGGTAGGTCTCCCGGTCCCAGTGCACGTCGACCCAGCCGTCGTCCAGGTCCAGCAGGTGCAGGCTGACCTCGGCGTTGGGTCCACCGGCACGGGGGTACGCGACGGCTGTCGGCGCGCTGCCCGGCTCGGCCGGGTCGTGCAGGTGCCAGCGCTCCAGCCGGGACTCGTCCACCCGGGCGGCGAGCACCATCCGGCCGTCCGGCGCCCACCAGTAGCCCCGGTACCGGCTGAACTCCTCGGCCGCGATGTGCTCGGCCAGCCCCCAGCTCACCCCGGCGTCCTCGCCGGCCAGCAGGGTATCGGTGCCGTCGGCCTCGATCACCCGCAGCTCACCTCGGCGTACGCCCTCGGCCGCGTCGGTCACGTACGCCAGCCGCTGCCCAGTTGGATCCGGACGGGGGTCGAGCACCGGGCCGACGGCCTCGACCTCCACCACGTCGCCGTGCACCAGATCGGCCCGGAACAACCGCCCGGCCAGCGCGAACACCGCCACCCGGCCGGCGGCGTCAAGCGCGTACGAGCCGATGCCTTCGGCGGTGAGCCGCAGCCGCTCGCGCAGCGCCCGCTCACCGGCGGAGAGCGCCCGGACGTCACCGTCGGCGCCGAGCAGGGTCGCCGGGTCGGCCACCAGCCGCTCCTCGCCGGTCGCCACGTCCAGCAGCCAGAGCGCGTCCGCCGGATCCTCCGGCCCGGCGGAGCGCAGGAAGATCACCCGGGAGCCGTCCTCGGCCACCGAGACCGCGCGTGGCGCGCCGTGGCTGAACCGGCGGGTGCGGGCGGCCAGTTCCGGAAAGTCCACAGACCAAATCGTAGAGCCGCGCCGGGCGTGATGTGGCCGACCTGGGCGGACGCGTTGACGATGCCCCGATGGAACCGCCAGTTAGAGTGACCGCGTGACGACGCTGCCCGACCGCCGCCTGCTGCTGGTCCACGCGCACCCTGACGACGAGTCGATCGGCACCGGCTCGACGATGGCCCACTACGCCGAGGCCGGCGCACACGTCACGCTCGTGACCTGCACCCTCGGCGAGGAGGGCGAGATCCACGTACCGGCTCTGTCGCAGCTCGCCGCCGCCGAGGCCGACCAGCTGGGCGGCTACCGGATCGCCGAGCTGGCCGCCGCCTGCGCCGCGCTCGGCGTCACCGACCACCGCTTCCTCGGCGGCGCCGGCCGCTACCGCGACTCCGGCATGATGGGCCTCGCCACCAACCAGCACCCCCGCGCCTTCTGGCAGGCCGACCTCGACGAGGCCGCCGGGCACCTGGTGGAGATCATGCGGGAGGTACGCCCGCAGGTGCTGATCACGTACGACCCGAACGGCTTCTACGGCCACCCGGACCACATCCAGGCGCACCGGGTGGCGATGCGCGCTGTCGAACTGGCAGCCGCTGAGGGCTGCGCGCCGCTGAAGGTCTACTGGACGGCCATGCCGCTGAGCGTGCTGGAAGCCGGCCTGACGCACTTCGCCGAGTCCTCCGACAACCCGTTCGCCAACATCAAGGATGCCGCCGAGCTGCCCTTCGGCACCCCTGACGACCAGATCGCCGCGCGGATCGACGGCACGGACCAGCACACCGCCAAGGAAGCGGCGATGCGGGCGCATGCAACCCAGATCCCGGCGACCTCGTGGCTCTACTCGATCGCCGGCAACTTCGGTGGCGAGTTCATGGGGGTGGAGTTCTTCACCCTCGCAGTCGGCGAGAAGGGTCCCGGCACCGGCCCGTACGGCTGGGAGGACGACCTGTTCGCCGGGCTGCCCGAGGAGGCCGGCCCGGATCGGTCGCCGGTCGCGGCAGCCGGCCTCCGGTGACCCTGCCCGCCGCCCCGGTGCCGGTCGTGGAGTACCAGGAGACCCCGCCCGAGGCGGGGCCGCCGCCGCGACTGCTGGATCTGGGCCTTCGACTGACCGGCGGGATCGTCGCGGTGGTGGCCGGTGTGGTGACCGGCGTGCTGGAGTTGCTGCTCGCCACGTTCCGCATCGGCGGCCAGCTTGTCGGTGTCTCGGTTGTGCTCGCCATCGGCGCGAACATCGCGCTGAGCTGGTTCGCGCACGAGGCAGTCGGTCGCCGGTGGGCGGTGGCGCTGCCGGCCGTACCGTGGTTTGCCCTGATGGCGGTGGCAGCGGTCCGCACCAGCGAGGGCGACCTCCTGTTGGCCGGCGACAACTGGGTCGGCCTGGCCATGATCGTGGCCGGCGCGATGACCTTCGCCGTGATGGGCTTCCGGCAGATCCTCGCTCCACCTCCCAGCCCTGGCGGCTGATGACGCCACCCATGTGTGGGTGGTAGATATTCCTGCCAGGGAAGCGGCCCCGCGACGGGGCGTACGGCAGGAGGTCGTCCGATGGACAGACGGTGGCGTGACGTCGGCGTGCTGGCGGGAGCGTTGTTCGCGGTCAACGTCGTCGCCCGACTGGTCACGCGGTTCGGTTTCGACGGCGACGACGCCGCAGCCGACCGGGTGTCGCTTGTGATGTTCCTGCTGATCGGCCTGATCCTGGCCGTGGTCGCCTTCCGCTGGGGGTGCCGCCGGCCGCTGGGCAGCTGGGCGGGCGACGTCGTCGTCGTGGTGCTGGTGGCGATGACGCTTACCGTGCTGGTCGGGCCGTTGCTTGTCGGCCACAACCCGTTCGCCGGTGGCGCCGGCACGTTCTTCGCCCAGATCTGGCTCTACCTGCTCGCCACCGGTGCCGGGACGCTTGTCGGCTACCTGGTCGCCACAGCCCTGGGTCGTGACTACCGCTCCCAGCAGCTCAAGCGGTTCGCCGAGGTCAAGGCCGCCAAGCCGCGCCGCGTCGTGCGCCGCTGACCGCCGCCAAACTGGTCGGAGGTCAGTGCGGGGCGACCCGGGTCAGGTACGTGTGGTGCGTGGTGAACCCGAGCCGTCGATAGAGCGCCACTGCGGCAGTGTTGCGCTGCTCCACCTGGAGGAACGCGTGCGTCGCTCCCGCCGATGACCCCCATTCGGCGAGCGCGTCGATCACGCGGCGGGCCAGCCCCTGCCGGCGTACGGCTGGGAGCACCTCGATCAGGCTGAGGCCCAACCAGCGCCCCTGGCCGGTCACCGTGCCCCGGCCGATCGCCACGAGCGTGCCGTGGGCGTACACGTGGGCGAAGCGGACCTGGTCCACGGCGGTGAGTACGTGTCGGGCGGCGTCCGGCAGGCCGCCCTTGCGACCGGCGGCGATGGCGAGCCATTCCTCGGTCGGCGCGGTCGCCAACTCGACGACAGCGTCGCCCAGCCCACCGACGTCCCCATCCGCGCGGTGCTGCCCGTCGCCATCCGCGCGGTGCCGCCCGTCGCCATCTGCGGGGTTCCGCCCGTGGTCCGCGCCGTCCAGCGCGGGCCCGCCGTCCGCACCGCTCTGCGCAAGCTCGTCGTCCCGGCCTTCCGCACCGGACGTGTCGCCTTTTTTGGGGGCGGCGACGGATGGCAGGGGCAGCGGCGCGGTCTGGACGAGTGTCGGCGGGCGGGTGGTCCAGCCTCGGACGTCCAGTTCGGCACCGACGGGCGCGGCGAGCGGCAGCGGCGTGTTGATGATCGCCGGTTGGCCCTGCTCGGCGTACCACTGCTCGACAGCGTCCACGGCGGCGGGCAGCGGACGGTCCGGGTCGCCGATCGGCAGTGCCGAGTTGGCGCGGCCGGTCCAGCCCTCGGCCGAGCGCAGCAGCCATTCGCCGAGCTGGCCCCGGGTGGGCGCGGGCCAGGCTTCGTCGGCGGCCCGTTCGAGCGCCACCACCGCTGCGGCGGTTGGCCTGCGGGTCGGCGGTACGCGCTTGGCCCGGTGCACCTGCGCCACCGGCACTCTCAGATTGCCCTTTGCGGTGGCAAGCGTGAGATGGGTCTCGCTCAACTCCACCAGCTCACCGAGGGCATCGGAGAACAGCGGGCGACCTTCGCGAATCCCCACAATACGGCGGACCACGATACGGTGTCCCACATCCTGCTGTCGGAGCACGATCGACCCCCTCCCCGGCGAGATACTAGGCTCTTACCGTCGCGGGAGATCGCGGCGCGTCTTGCGGAGGAGAAGACCGGTGACCTACATCATCGCCGAGCCGTGCGTGGATGTGCTCGACAAGGCATGCATCGAGGAATGCCCGGTCGACTGCATTTACGAGGGCAACCGGATGCTCTACATCCACCCCGACGAGTGCGTCGACTGCGGTGCCTGTGAGCCTGTCTGCCCCGTGGAGGCGATCTTCTACGAGGACGACGTCCCGGAGCAGTGGAAGGACTACACGGGCGCCAACTACGAGTTCTTCGAGGACCTGGGCTCGCCCGGTGGCGCTTCGAAGGTCGGCAAGGTGGAGAAGGACGCCACGTTCGTCGCCGCGCAGCCGCCGCGCGGCGAGGGCCACTGAACCGGCCCGCGCCGGTCTCGTCGCGGCTGCCCGAGTTCACCTGGGACACCCTGGACGCCGCGGCCACCCTGGCCGCGGCGCATCCGGAGGGCCTGATCAACCTCTCAATGGGTACGCCTGTCGACCCGGTACCCGAGGTGATCCGTCAGGCGCTCGCAGACGCGTCCGACGCTCCCGGCTACCCGCTGACCGCCGGCACTCCGGTGCTGCGTGACGCGATCGCGGCCTGGGTGGCCCGCGCCTGTGGTGCCGGGGTCGACGGGCTCGGCGTGTTGCCGACCATCGGCTCCAAGGAGCTGGTCGCCTGGCTGCCCACACTGCTGGGCATCGGCCCGGGCGACGTGGTGGTGGTGCCGTCGATCGCGTACCCCACGTATGAGGACGGGGCTCGACTGGCCGGTGCCACAGTGGTCCGCGCCGACTCGCTCACAGCTGTCGGGCCGACCTCCCGCGTCCGGTTGGTGTGGGTCAACTCGCCGGGCAACCCGACCGGGCAGGTGCTGCCCGCGGCGCACCTGCGCAAGGTTGTCGACTGGGCTCGTGAGCGCGGCGCGGTTGTCGCCAGCGACGAGTGCTACCTGCCGCTGGGCTGGTCCGCCGATCCGGTCTCGGTGCTGTCCCCGCAGGTCTGCGGCGGTGACTACGCCAACGTGCTCGCCGTGCACTCGCTGTCCAAGCGGTCCAACCTCGCCGGCTACCGGGCCGGGTTCGTGGCCGGTGACCCGGCGCTTGTCGCCGAGCTGTTGAAGGTCCGCAAACACGCCGGCATGATCGTGCCCGCGCCGGTGCAGGCCGCCATGGTGGCCGCCCTGCGGGACGAGCAGCACGCCGCCGAGCAGCGCGAGCGCTACCGCGCGCGACGTGAGGTGCTGACCGCCGCGTTCACCGGCGCCGGCTTCACGATCGAGCACTCGGAGGCCGGCCTCTACCTCTGGCTCACGCGGGACGAGGACTGCTGGGCGACCGTCGACTGGCTGGCCCGGCGCGGCATCCTGGTCGCGGCCGGCGTCTTCTACGGTCCCACCGCCCAGCGGTACGTCCGGGTGGCGCTCACCGAGTCCGACGAGCACGTCGCCGCGGTCGCCGACCGGCTCCGGGCCTGACCCGGGGCGGCCGGCGATGACCGACGGCACGACCGGGCGGTACGCCGGAGTGCGGGCGGCGGTGCTCGGCACCGGCCTGATCGGCGGTTCGGTGCTGCTGCGCCTCGCCGACGCCGGCCTGGACGTGGCCGGCTGGGACCCGGACCCGGTGACACGGGAACGGGCCCGGGAGCGCGGGTTGACGGCCCCTGAGACGGTCGAGCAGGCCGTCGCCGGTCGGGACGTGGTCTTCCTCTGCGGCCCGCTACCCACACTGCCCCGGACGCTGGCACAGGTGGCCGAACTGACAGCGCCGGGTTGTGTGCTGACCGACGTCGGCAGCACCAAGGCTGAGGTGGCCGAGGCGGCCGACCGTCTCGGGTTCACCGACCGGTTCGTCCCCGGGCACCCGATGGCCGGCGCGGAGTCCGCCGGCCTGACGGCCGCCTCAACGACACTCCTCGCTGGCGCGGCCTGGGTGCTCTGTCCGGCGCCGGGCCCCGCGACGCTCGCCTTCCGCTGGCTGACCGGTCTGCTGGTGGAGGTGTTCGGTGCCCGGGTGGTGCCGATGTCCGCGCCGGAGCACGACTCGGTTGCCGCGCTCGCCTCGCACGTGCCGCACCTGCTGGCCGGTGCGCTGGCCGGGGCGGTCCAGCGGTCGCCGCTGCGGGACGCCGTGCTGGCGCTTGCCGCGGGCAGCTTCACCGACGGCACCCGGGTCGCCGGCACGCCGGCTGAGCGGACCGCGAACATGCTGCTCGGCAACCGTGACCGGGTGCTGCACGAGTTGGCCGAGGTGCGCGAACTCCTGGATGAGCTTGCCGCCGCGCTGCGGGCCGGCGACGCGCCGGCCCTGACCGGCGGGTACGCGGAGGCGCGGGCTGCCCGATCCGCGCTGCGCGACCGCCGGTTCGTCGATCTGGAGCAGGCTTTCCCGGCCGATGGTGACCATGCCGCCGAGGTGGCCTGGCTGTGCGGGTTGGGCGCGGCGGGCGGGCACCTGACCGACTGCCGGATCGACTCGGGTGCCGTCTCCTACACCGCGTGGCGGCCGGCGGCTGACTAGGCTGACAGTCATGGCGACGGACGGCCCGGTGGTGCAGGTACGCGGTGAGGCACACCAGGAGGTACCGCCCGAGCTGGCCCGTTTCGCTGTCACCGTGACGGCCCGCGACAAGGACCGGGAAGCGACGCTGGCCCGGCTGGCCGAACGGGCCGCCGCCGTGCGGGTGCTGCTGGACGGCGCGGAGCCGGCGGTGGCCCGGCGGGAGACCGGTGACCTGCGGGTCCGGCCGGAAACCCGACGCTCGGGCGAGCGCGTGGTGGCCTGGCACGGCAGCGTCACCACCACTGTCACGGTCACCGACTTCACCGCGCTGGGTGAGCTGATGCTCCGCCTGGCCGACCAGGACCAGGTCGAGGTGGCCGGGCCCTGGTGGGAACTGCGCCCCGACAGCCCCGCGTATCGCGCGGCACGGCACGCCGCGATCAGTGACGCGCTGCTGCGCGCCAGGGAGTACGCCGAGGCGCTCGGCGCCCGGGTCACCGCGCTGATCGAGCTGGCCGACACCGGAGCGATGGACCGGCCGATGTTCGCCCGCGCGGCGTTCGAGGTCGGTGACGGCGGAGGTGGCGGTGTGCCGGATCTGGAGCTGGACCCGCAGCCGCAGACAGTGCAGGCGGCCGTGCAGGCGCGGTTCACGATCAGCGAACCGGTGCTGGGCTGATGACCCCGGCGCGGGTGCTGGCCTTCGACGAGCTGGTGGCGCGGGCGCGGGACCTGGCCGACGCCGGTCCGCGTCAGCTGCTCGGCATCACCGGGGCACCCGGTGCCGGCAAGTCCACGCTCGCCGAGCGGATCGTCGCCGAGATCGGGCCGAGCGCGCGGTTGGTGCCGATGGACGGTTTCCACCTGGCGCAGGCGCAGCTGGCCCGGCTGGGCCGAGCCGACCGCAAGGGCGCGGCCGACACGTTCGACGCCAATGGCTACGTCTCGCTGCTGCGTCGGCTGCACCGCCTGGAGCCGACATCGGTGTACGCGCCGGAGTTCCGCCGTGAGCTGGAGGAGCCGGTGGCGGGGTCGATCGAGGTGCCGCCGTCGGTCCGCCTGGTGGTGACCGAGGGCAACTATCTGCTGCTGCCGGACTTCCCGTGGCAGGAGGTCCGGTCGCTGCTGCACGAGGTGTGGTTCCTCGACCTGGACGCCGAGCTGCGCCTGCGCCGGTTGACAGCCCGGCACGAGGCGTTCGGGCGTTCGCCGGAGGAGGCGCGGGCCTGGGCGTTGGGCAGCGACGAGGCCAACACGGCCCTGATCACCCCCACCGCCGATCGTGCCGACCTGGTGGTCCGCCTGCCCGAGCAGCCGGAGGCCTGATCGCCGGCACCGGCTGTCAGGTCAGCTCGCGTACCTGTCGTGCCGGGTTGCCGACGGCTACCACGTTCGCCGGTAGGTCCCGGGTGACCACCGCGCCAGCGCCGACGACGGTGTTCGCGCCGATCGTCACTCCGGCCAGCACGATCGCGCCACCACCGAGCCAGACGTTGTTCCCGATGGTGATCGGCTTGGCGGCCTCCCACTTGTCGCGCCGTGGCCCGGGTTCCACCGGGTGGGTGGGGGTGAGCAGCTGCACGTTCGGGCCGACCTGGACGTCCGCGCCGAGGGTGATCGGGGCGACGTCGAGGAAGACCGACTGGTAGTTGACGAAGCTGCGGGGGCCGATCCGGATCTGCCAGCCGTAGTCGCAGTAGAACGGTGGGCGGACCAAGGTGCCCTCGCCGACCTCGCCGAGCAGTTCACGCAGCGCCGCGAGGCGCGCCTGCGGATCGGTTGCGGGGTTGGTGTTGAAGCGTTCCATCAGCAGGGCGGCCCGGGCCCTGTCGGCGGTGATCTCCGGGTCGTCGGCGAGGTACAGCTCGCCGGCCAGCATCTTGTCCTTCATCGAGGTCACGCGGTCGATGATGCCGTCCCTGGTCCGCGACGGTTGTTCAGATCGTCATATTTGGGACTTCCTTCTGCATACTCGGTATGCAATTCTGATGACCGTCAATGCGTCTCCCGTGGTAATGACGTTCCATCGAGGAGGATCCGTTGCACCACGCAAGAAGATTTGCCGCTCTCGGCCTCGTGTCCGTGCTGGCGCTCTCCGCGCCGGTCCCCGCCTCCGCCTCCAGCGCTGTGCCCGGTACGCCGGACAGAGCGGGTCTGTCAGCCCGCCCGGCCGTCCCCGGTGCGCCAAACGCCGACCGGTCGGCCACCGTCACACTGATCACCGGTGACCGGGTGACAGTCACCGGGTCCGCCGCCGCCGTCCGACCGGGCGTCGGCCGAGAGGACGTACGGTTCCTCGTTCGACGCGAGCGCGGTCACCTGTCGGTGACGCCGCAGGACGCCTTGCCACTGCTGCGCGCGGGCCGGGTCGACCCGCGCCTTTTCGACGTCACCGAGCTGGTCGATGCGGGCTACGACGACGTCCACCGGGACACCCTGCCGCTGCTCGTCTCGTACGGCTCGGCGGGCACCGCCCGAAGTGCCGCCGGCGCGCTGCCCGGTGCCCGGGTGACCCGCGACCTGCCGGCGATCCGAGGCGCGGCCCTGAGCACCGGCAAGTCCTCCCTCGGCGCGGTCTGGGCGACGATCACCAGCGGCCCCAGCGCGGCCCGGCTCGGCGCGGCGGGGGGCGTCGAGCGGATCTGGCTGGACGGTCGCCGTCGGGTGACCCTCGACCACAGCGTGCCGCAGATCGGTGCGCCCGCCGCGTGGGCGGCCGGGCTCACCGGAAAGGGCGTGTCAGTGGCCGTGCTGGACACCGGCGTCGACGCTACCCATCCGGACCTGGCCGGAAAGGTGGCCGAGGCGCGCAACTTCACCGAGGTCACCGACGGTCGGGACATGGTCGGCCACGGCACCCACGTGGCCTCGACCATCGCCGGCAGCGGCGCGGCCTCCGACGGCCGGTACCGGGGCGTGGCACCGGACGCGACGCTGCTTGACGGCAAGGTCTGCGAGGACTCCGGGTGCTCCGAGTCGGCGATCCTCGCCGGGATGCAGTGGGCCGCGGTGGAGAAGAAGGCATCCGTGGTCAACATGAGCCTCAGCGGCTGGGACACCCCGGAGGTCGACCCGCTGGAGGAGGCGGTGCAGACCCTCACCGCGCAGGCCGGCACGCTCTTCGTCACCGCCGCTGGCAACGACGGCGCGGACGGCTCGGTCGGCTCCCCGGCCAGCGCGGACGCCGCGCTGGCGGTGGGCGCGGTGGACCGCGACGACGAGCTCGCCGACTTCTCCAGCCGGGGCCCTCGCGTCGGGGACGACGCGCTCAAGCCGGACATCACCGCGCCGGGCGTCGAGATCGTCGCCGCGCGGGCCGCAAACGGCGTGATCGGCGACCCGGTGGGGGAGCGCTACGTCGCGATCTCCGGCACCTCAATGGCAACCCCGCACGTGGCCGGGTCGGCGGCGCTGCTGGCCCAGCGGCATCCGGGCTGGCGGGCCGATCGGCTCAAGGCGACACTGATGGCCGCCGCCAAGCCGCACCCGACGCAGACCGCCTACCAGCAGGGCGCCGGTCGGGTCGACGTCGCTCACGCGATCACCCAACTGGTCAGCACCGACCCGGTGAGCGTTTCGTTCGGGCGCGCCCTCTGGCCGCATGGCGACGACGCCCCGATCACCCGCACTGTGACGTGGCGCAACGACGGTCCCGACCCGGTCATCCTGGACCTGAGCGTCGAGGGCGCGGGCCCCGACGGGCGGGCGCTTCCGGCCGGCATGTTCCAGCTCGGCACGAACCAGCTCACAGTGCCGGCGGGCGGCACCGCCGCGACCACCGTCACAGCTGACACGCGGCTCGGCGACGTCGACGGCTACTGGACCGGCCGGGTCGTGGCCCGCTCCGGGTCGACGGTCGCTGTCACGCCGCTGGCCGTGCACCGGGAGGTGGAGAGCTACACGCTGACGGTGGAGCACCTGAACCGCGCCGGTGAGCGAACGGCGGGCCACTCCACGACCCTGGTCGGGCTTGGGGGCTTCGGCTTCTGGGACGTCTACGGCACCGACGGCGTGGCCACGGTACGACTGCCCAAGGGGCGCTACGGCCTGAGCAGCCTGATCTTCGAAGGCGAACCGGACGGCGAGCCGGCAGGGCTGTCCATGCTGGCGCAGCCCGAGCTGACAGTGGAGCGTGATACGCGGATCACCATCGACGCCCGCCGGACGAAGCCGGTCCGAACGACAATCCCGGAACGGGGCGCCACCCCGGAGCTGATCGATGTCAGCTCGGTCTTCAGCGCCGACGACGGCAGCGTGTACGGCATCGGGATCTGGACGGACACCTTCACCGGCCTGACCACCGGCCAGATCGGCAAGCCGGTCTCCGCGGCCCGGTTCGTGGCCACCGTCAGCAGCCAATGGATCAGGCCGGGCACAGCGCCCAGCCCGTACCTGTACGCGCTTGCCGAAGCGGTCCCGGGCCGGATGCCCACCGGCTTCGTCCGGAACTACGCGCGGCGGGACCTGGCCACAGTCGTGCACCGGTTCCGGGGCGGCTACCCGGGGCTGGAGGCCGAACGGTTGGTGTTCGCCGAGCTGGGTTACAACACCGGCAGTTCTGCGCTGGCCCTACCCACTCCCGTGCCCGGTCAGCGGGTCGAGCACTACAACACCAGGGGCGTGAAGTGGGAGTCCGAAATCGGCTTCGGCACGCGGGACGAGGACGGCTGGCTGAACCTGAAGGCGCTGCTCTCCTCCACACCCACCGCGTACCGGGCCGGACGGACCGTCGGAGAGGACTGGAACCAGGCGCCGTACGGGCCGTCGTTCCCGGCCCCGCGCTGGCCCGAGCAGAGCGTCACCAGGACCGGTGACACCATCCTGGTCTGGCTGCCGATGTTCAGTGACGCCGCCGGGCATGCGGGCGGGTCGCTCGCCGACACCGAGCGGACCGCGCTCTGGCGCAACGGGAAGCTCGTCGGCGAGAGCGAGTACGCCGGCTACGGCGAGTTCGCAGTGCCGCCGGGCGCGGCGGACTACCGGCTCAGCACGTCGGCTACGCGCAGCTTCACCGATCTGAGCACCGCTGTGGAGTCCAGTTGGACCTTCCGGTCGCGGCACGCCGCTGGCGACGTGCCGGTCCGGTTGCCTCTGATGGCGGTGCGCTTCGCGCCGCCGCTGCGGGTCGACAACAGCGCTCCGGCCGGGCGGAGCTTCGTCGTCCCGGTGCGGGTGGAGCCGCAGCCCGGCGCGCCGGCCGCCCGGGTGCAGAAGCTGACAGTCGACATCTCCTACGACGGGGGCAAGACCTGGCATGCCGCCCAGGTCCGCAAGGGCGGGCACGGCTGGACGGCCACCGTCCGGCACCCGGCCGGGCCCGGTTACGCGTCCCTGCGGGCCACCGCCCGGGACGCCGCCGGCAACACGGTGACCCAACGGATCATCCAGGCGTACCGGCTGCGCTGACGCGTACCCTCGCCGGGTCCGTGGTCGTGGGCCACGGACCCGGCGGGTACGTCAGTCGTTGGCGTGCAGGGCGGCGTTGAGCTCGATGCCCCGGCCGGTGCGCGGGCGGGCCTCCAGCGCGCCGGTCACCGAGTTGCGCCAGAACAGCAGCCCGTCGACGCCGGACAGCTCGCGGGCCTTCACCACCCGGCCGTCCGGCAGAGTGATCTTGGACGCGGCCGTGATGTAGCAGCCCGCCTCCACCACGCAGTCGTCGCCGAGGGAGATGCCGACGCCGGCGTTCGCGCCGATCAGGCTCCGCTCGCCGATGCTCACCTTGTCGGTGCCGCCACCGGAGAGCGTGCCCATGATCGAGGCGCCACCTCCGACGTCGGAGCCGTCGCCGACCAGCACGCCCTGCACGATCCGGCCCTCCACCATCGAGGTGCCCACGGTGCCGGCGTTGAAGTTGACGAAGCCCTCGTGCATCACTGTGGTGCCGGCGGCCAGGTGCGCACCGAGCCGGACCCGGTCCGCGTCGGCGATCCGCACCCCGGAGGGCACCACGTAGTCGGTCATCCGGGGGAACTTGTCCACCCCGTACACCGCCAGGTGGCGACCGGCGGCCCGCTCGATCACCCGCAGCTCGTCCACCCGCTCCGGCGGGCACGGCCCGGCGGACGTCCAGGCTACGTTCGCCAGCTTGCCGAAGATGCCGTCGAGGTTGAGCTGGTTGGGTCGCACGAGGCGGTGGGACAGCAGGTGCAACCGGAGGTACGCGTCGGGGGCGTCCTTGATCGGGTCGTCCAGCGAGCCGATCACGGTGACCACCTGCACGGTACGCAGACCGGGCAGCGGGCGGTCCCCGAGCGCTGCCGGGGGCAGGTCGAGCACGTCCGACTGGTCCTCACCGGCGACCAGCGGCAGCTCACCCAGGCCCAGCTTGCCGGTCGGGTACCAGGTGTCGAGCACCTGCTCGTCTGCTGTCACCGTGGCCAGGCCGATGCCCCAGGCGGAATCTGCGGACGTCACTGTTTCACCTCTCGGTCGCGGCCGGGTCGGCCTCTGCGCACGACTGCTGGGCGCTCACGCTCGCCTCGGTGGCCCGTAAGCTCGCTCTTCGCGCCGACAGACCTGAAGGTACCGTGCGAACCATGGAGAACCCGCTGACCCCCGAGGTCCTCGCCGATCCGGTGCAGCTGACCCGGGTACTGGTCGACATCGAGTCCGTGTCCCTCAACGAGAAGGCGATCGCCGACTTCGTCGAAGAGGTGCTGCGGGGCGTACCGCACCTGTCCACCCACCGGCACGGCAACACCGTGATGGCGCGTACCGACCTCGGTCGATCGCAGCGCATCGTGCTGGCCGGCCACCTGGACACGGTGCCGCTGAACAACAACTTCCCGTCGACGATGCGCGGCGACCTGATGTACGGCTGCGGCACCTCCGACATGAAGTCCGGCGTCGCGTACGCGCTGCACCTGGCCGTGACGCTGCCCGAACCGCGCTACGACGTGACGTACTTCTTCTACGAGGCCGAGGAGATCGAGTCCCGGTACAACGGGCTGAACCTCGTCGCCCAGGCGTTCCCCGAGTGGCTGGAGGCGGACTTCGCGGTGCTGCTGGAGCCGACGTACGGGATCGTCGAGGCGGGCTGCCAGGGCACCATGCGTTCGGTGGTCACCACGACCGGCGTACGCGCCCACTCGGCGCGCTCCTGGCACGGGGTGAACGCCATCCACGCCGCCGCCGAGGTGTTGCAGCGGCTCCAGGCGTACGAGGCGCGTCGGGTCACCATCGACGGTTGCGACTATCGCGAGGGCATGAACGCGGTGCGGATCAAGGGCGGGGTGGCCGGCAACGTGGTGCCGGACCGCTGCGAGATCGAGGTCAACTACCGGTTCGCGCCGGATCGCACTCCGGCCGAGGCGGAGGCGCACCTGCGTGAGGTCTTCGCCGGCTTCGAGCTGACAGTCACCGACACGGCACCCGGTGCCCTGCCCGGGTTGGACGCGGCCCCGGCGAAGGAGTTCCTGGCCGCTGTCGGTGCGGCGCCGATCGGCAAACTCGGCTGGACGGACGTGGCGCGGTTCGCGGCCATGGGGATCCCCGCGCTGAACTTCGGCCCCGGCGATCCCAACCTCGCCCACCACCCGGACGAGCATGTCGAGATCAGCAAGATCCGCGACGGTGCCGCGACACTGCACCGCTGGCTCGCCTCGGCCTGACCGGGTACCCGCTCCCGGTGATCAAGAGGTTCGCGTCAGCCTGGCCCGTTGTCGGCGGCGCGAACCTCTTGATCGGCTCCGGTGGTGGCGGGCGACAGGACAGGGTCCAGCTGACGGGCGCGGCGACGCTCGGCCACCACGTCTCGGATCCGTCGCTGCATCTGCCGACGGATCCGGATCATCTCGCTGTTGCTGATCACGCTGTCTCCTCCCCCGAAGGCGCGCGCCGGGGCATACCCGGTATGTGAATAGTAAGACGTGCGGGGAAGTCAAATAGTTGCCCATGATCGAGAAGTTTTTCTCGGCGTCCCCGCCCCGCGTACCGGGCGGGTGCGGCTCCACTACGGTTGCTGCATGAGCCAGAGCAAGGGGCGGGAGGCCGGCCGCGGTCCAGGTCAGGAGCGGCACCGGGGTGCGGTGACGCTACGTCGAGGGGCGATTCCGACGAGCACCGCCGATCAGCGGCTGCTGGATTCGCGCAGCCGGGGCGACTGGAAGACCAGGGACGCCTGGCGTGCGCTGCGCATCCTCTCCGAGTTCGTCGAGGGTTTCGACACCCTCGCCGACCTGCCGCCGGCGGTGAGCGTCTTCGGCTCCGCGCGCAGCAGCCCCGACAGCGCCGAATGCCAGCTCGCCGAGGAGGTGGGTGCCGCGCTGGCCCGCGCCGGCTACGCGGTGATCACCGGGGGTGGGCCGGGCGTGATGGAGGCCGCCAACCGGGGCGCCAGCGAGGCCGGCGGCCTCTCCGTGGGGCTCGGCATCGAGCTGCCGTTCGAGCAGGGCCTCAACGACTGGGTCGACCTGGCCATCGACTTCCGTTACTTCTTCGCCCGCAAGACGATGTTCGTCAAGTACGCCCAGGCGTTCGTCGTGCTGCCCGGCGGCTTCGGCACCATGGACGAGCTGTTCGAGGCGCTCACCCTGGTGCAGACCGGCAAGGTCACCCGGTTCCCGGTCGTGCTGATGGGCGTCGCCTACTGGCAGGGCCTGATCGACTGGCTGCGCGACACCATGGCGGCCGACGGCAAGATCGGGCCGGTCGACCTGGACCTGATCTGCCTCACCGACGACGTCAACGCGGCGGTACGGCACATCGTCGAGGCCGAGGCGGCGCTCTCGGTGGAGCAGGAGGCGGTCCGCGAGGAGGCCGTCGCGCGTACCGGCGCCGACCAGCAGGCTGCCGCCGCGCAGTCGCCCGCCGCACAGTCCACCGCCGACGAGGCCGAGGAGGGTTGATGGCGGCCATCTGCGTCTTCTGCGCCTCGTCGCGGACCCTCGACCAGCGCTGGCTGGACCTCGCCACAGAGACCGGCGCGGAGCTGGCCCGGCGCGGCCACACGCTTGTCAGCGGCGGCGGCCGTGTCGGCATGATGGGCGCCCTGGTCGACGGTGCCCGCGCCGCCGGAGGGCGCACCGTGGGCGTGATCCCGCAGGCACTCGTCGATCTGGAGGTCGCCGACCTGGCCTCGGACGAGCTGCTGGTGACCGACTCGATGGCCAGCCGCAAGACCGTCATGATCGACAAGTCGGACGCGTTCCTGGCCCTGCCCGGCGGGCTGGGCACCATGGACGAGTTGTTCGAGGTGTGGACCACAGCGACCCTCGCCCTGCACCGCAAGCCGATGGTGCTCGTCGACACGGACGGCTTCTACGGCCCGCTACTGGCCTGGCTCGACGCGATCACCGACCAGCAGTTCCTCAAGCCCGGTGGCCGCGACCTCCTGACCGTGACCCCCACCGTCCCGGAAGCCCTGAACACCCTCGAAGCGCACCTGATCTGACCTCGCCCCGCCCTTCGCTCCGGCGATCATGAGGTTGGCCGCGCCGTTGTCGGCGTGTCGCTCCGCTAACTTCATGATCGCCGGTAGTAGGTGGGGTGGGTGGGTGTCGTATGGGCGTGATGGGATGAGCTGATGCAGGCGTACCGGTTGGTGCGGCGGTCCGGCGGGCCGGCACCGGAGGGCGAGGGCGCGCCGGCCAGCGGCGTCGTGCCCGCCGGCAGCGGTGCGCCCGCGGACCATGCTGTCTCCGAGGGCACCGCTGTGTCCGAGCTGGAGAAGTACGGGGCCGGCGGCACCGCGGGGGCCACCGAGGCCGCGCGGGCCGTCGGAGGGCTGGGGCGGCAGGTCGATCCGGCGCAGGCGGAGGTCATCGGGCACACCGACGGGCCGATGCTGGTGCTCGGCGGTCCCGGCACCGGCAAGACCAGCACCCTCGTCGAGGCGGTCGCCGCCCGGGTGACCGAGGGCGTCGATCCGGAGCGGATCCTCGTCCTGACCTTCGGTCGCCGTGGTGCGACCGAGCTGCGCCAACGCATCGAGGCCCGAGTCGCGCAGGACGGCCACCGGGTGCTGCGCGAGCCGCTGGTGCGCACCTTCCCGGCGTACGCCTTCGGTCTGCTCCGCCGTGCCGCAGCGGAACGCGGCGAGCCGTCGCCCCGACTGCTCACCGGCCCCGAGCAGGATCTGATCATCCGCGAGCTGCTGGACGTGGTGGGCGAGGAGCCCGAGGACGACCCGGTCGGCTGGCCCACCGATCTGCGCCCAGCCCTGCGGACCAGGGCCTTCGCCGGTCAGTTGCGCGACCTGCTCATGCGCGCCGCCGAGCGCGGTGTCGGGCCCGTCGAGTTGGCCCGGCTCGGCGAGAAGCTCGGCCGCGCCGACTGGCCGGCCGCCGCGCGCTTCCTGCGGGAGTACGTCGCCGTGCTCGCGCTGCGCGACGTCAGCAACCGGGGCTCCATCGCGTACGACCCGGCGGAACTGGTCCGCGCGGCCACCGGGCTGCTCCGCGACGACGAGGACCTGCTGGCCGCCGAGCGCCGCCGACTCGCCCACGTGTACGTCGACGAGCTTGCCGACACCGACCCCGCCCAGCTCGAACTGCTGTCGGTGATCGCCGGCGGCGGCACCTCGCTTGTCGCCTTCGCCGACCCCGATTCCTCCACGTACGCCTTCCGGGGTGCCGACCCGGCCGGGGTGAGCACCTTTCCGCACCGATTCCGCACCGCCTCCGGTGCACCGGCCGCGCAGGTGCTGCTGACCACCTCGTACCGGGCCGGGCCGGGCCTGCTCGCCGCGATCGCCCGGCTGGGTCGCCGGCTGCGCGGTCCCGCAGCGCACCGCCGGCTGCGCCCGCTACCCGATGCCCCGACGGGGGTGGTCGAGGTGCACACGTTCCGTTCGGCGACAAGTGAGGCGGCCTGGCTGGCGCACGCGCTGCGCTCCGCTCACCTGCTCGACGGCGTGCCGTGGTCGCGGATGGCGGTGCTTGTGCGTTCCACAGTGTTGCAGCTGCCGACCCTGCAACGGGCGCTGCACGCGGCCGGCGTACCGACAGTGGTGCACGGCGAGGACCTGCCGTTGCACCTGCAACCGGCGGTGGCGCCGCTGCTGCTCCTGCTGCGCTGCGCGCTGGAGCCGCAACGGCTCGACGAGGAGGCGGCGGTAGCGCTGCTGCACTCCCCGCTGGGCGGGGCGGACCCGCTGGCCGAGCGGCGGCTGCGGCAGGGACTGCGCGCGATGGCACTCGCCGGTGGCGACCGGCGCCCATCCGGGGAGTTGATTGTCGAGGCGCTGAGCGACCCGGCGGAGCTGGCCGGCATCGACCGGCGGTGGGCGGAGCCGGCCCAGGCGGTGGCCGGGCTGCTCGCCACCGCCCGCGATGCCGCTGCCCGGCCCGGGGCGACCGCCGAGACGGTGCTCTGGGCCGTCTGGCACGGCAGCGGGTTGGCTGAGCGCTGGGCGGGTGCCATCGGCCAGGGGCGGCCCGAGGCCGGTGAGGGAGACCTGGCGCGGCGGCGTCGCGCCGAGGCGGCCGACCGGGACCTGGACGCCGTGCTTGTGCTCTTCGACGCGGCGGCCCGCTTCACCGACCGGCTGCCCGGCGCCCGTACCGAGGTCTTCCTCGACCACGTGCTCGCCCAGGACCTCCCGGCGGACACCATCGCGCCGACCGCCGACCGGGGCGCGGCGGTCCGGTTGCTCACCGCACACGCCGCGAAGGGCCTGGAGTGGGACCTGGTCGCGGTGGCCGGAGTGCAGGAGGGCATCTGGCCCGACCTGCGACTGCGTGGCAGCCTGCTCGGTTCGGAACGGCTTGTCGACGTGCTCGCCGGCCGGTTCGTGGGGGGCGCCCGCGTGGCGAACGTGGTGGGACAGACGTCGGCGCTGCTGGACGAGGAGCGTCGACTGTTCCACGTCGCGATAAGCCGGGCACGGCACAGGCTGCTGGTAAGTGCGGTGGCGTCGGCGGCGGTGGGCGGCGACGACCACGAGGAGCAGCCGAGCCGCTTCCTCCACGAGCTGCTCCCGACCGACCGCCCGGCCCCGCCGGACGGCTCCGGGCCGGCGGATCCGCCGTCGACGCCCGGCCCGCGTACCGGCCCGCCGACCGCTGGTCCCCCCGGCGGCGACGATCCGCACGCCACGCCCGGCGGCGTCGCCGGCAGGGACGGTGCGCCAGGCAGGGACGGCGCTTCGGGCAAGAGCGGAGCGCCGGACAAGGCCGGTACGGCCGGCGGTGACGCGGGTGGTGACGGCGACGATGCGCCGGATCGGCCTGGTGCACTGCCGGTGACCCGTCCACCACGGGCGCTCACACTGCCGGCGCTCGTCGCGGAACTGCGTACCGCCATCACTGACCCCGCTGCGCCGGCGGGCCGGCGGCGCGCGGCGGCGGCCGAGCTGGCGCGGCTCGCCGCCGCGGGCGTGCCGGGCGCGCACCCCGACGACTGGTGGGGGCTGCGCGCGCTCTCCGACGACAGGCCGCTTGTCGACGAGGGCGAACCGGTCCGGGTCACCCCGTCGGCCATGGAGAGCGCGTTGCGGTGCAGCCTGCGGTGGCTGCTGGAACGGCACGGCGGCAGCGGTCCGACAAGCACGGCGCAGGGGGTGGGCAACCTGGTGCACGCCGCCGCGATGCTTGCCGAGGACGCCAGCGCCGACCGGGGGGCGTTGCTCGACTACGTGGCGGCCCGGTTCGACGCGATCGAGTTGGCCGCCCGGTGGATGGCCGGCCCGGAGCGCGAGCGTGCCGAGGCCATGGTCGACAAGCTGCTGCGCTGGCTGGCCACCAACCCGCGTCGGCTGCTAGCCATCGAGCACGAGTTCGCGGTGCGGCTGGACGATCCGACCCGGCCCATCGAACTGACCGGCCGGGTCGACAGGCTGGAGGTCGACGAGGACGGTCGGCTCGTGGTCATCGACCTGAAGACCGGCAAGTCGACGGCTGTCACCGGCACCGAGCTGGCCGAGCATCCGCAGCTCGGCGCCTACCAGGCGGCGGTGGAGGCGGGGGCGTTCGCCGAGTTCGGCGAAGAATCCGGTGGCGCTGCGCTGGTGCAGCTCGGCACCTCGGCGAAGGACGCCCGGGAGCAGAACCAGCCGGCGGCGGGCGAGGGTCCGGCGGCCGGCTGGGCGACGGCGCTGGTCCGGCGGACCGCCGATACGATGGCAGCCGCCACGTTCGCCGCGGTGGCCAACTCGAAGTGCCGGGTCTGCCCGGTGCGCACCAGCTGCCCGGTGTCCGGGCAGGGGCGCCAGGTCGTCGAGCCTCCGACGGTCCGGCGCAGCAGTGAGGGCGAGGAGTGAGCCGGGTGTTGCGAGCCGAGACCACACCGTGAGTCAGCCGACCCTTTTCGGGGCCGGTCCGGCGCCGACGCCGCGGCTTGCCGACTCCGGCCCTCGGTACACCCCGGTGGAGCTGGCGAAACTGCTGCGGTTGCCGGCGCCCACCCGGGAGCAGGCCGCGATCATCGCCGCCCCGGTGGAGCCGCTGCTCGTGGTCGCGGGGGCGGGGTCGGGCAAGACCGAGACGATGGCCGCGCGGGTGGTCTGGCTGGTGGCCAACTCGTACGTGCGGCCGGAGCAGATCCTCGGGTTGACGTTCACCCGTAAGGCGGCGGGGGAGCTCGCCCATCGGGTGCGGACCCGGCTCGACCAGTTGATCCGCCGGCTCGGCCGGCAGGGGCGGGATCCACTGGACGACCCGCTCGCCGGTGAGCCGACGGTCTCCACCTATCACTCGTACGCCGGGCGGATCGTCAGCGAGCACGGGTTGCGGGCCGGCTACGAGCCGTCCACGCGGCTGCTGACCGAGGCCTCCCGCTGGCAGTTGGTCGACCTGCTGGTGCGCAACTACGACGGCGACATGTCCGAGGTGGACCGGATGCCGAGCACCATCACCGACGCGGTGTTGGCGCTCGCCGGGGAGCTGGACGAGCATCTGGTCGCCCCGGACCAGTTGGCCGCCTGGACTGGTCGGTTCTTCGCGGAGGTGCAGTCCCGACCGGGTCGGGTCTACGCGGACGTGCGCA
This sequence comes from Micromonospora profundi, assembly GCF_011927785.1. Taxonomy (NCBI): domain Bacteria; kingdom Bacillati; phylum Actinomycetota; class Actinomycetes; order Micromonosporales; family Micromonosporaceae; genus Micromonospora; species Micromonospora profundi. The sequence continues at coordinate 6,925,633 of NZ_JAATJK010000001.1, forward strand.
AGGCGCTCACCCTTCAGCAGACCCGGCTGCGCCTGCTGCCGCTGGTGCGGGCGTACGCGCGGCGCAAGGAGGACTTCGAGGCGATGGACTTCGCCGACCAGTTGGCCCGGGCGGCGCGGGTGGCCCGGGATCATCCGGCGGTGGGCGAGATCGAGCGGGACCGGTTCCGGGTGGTGCTTCTCGACGAATACCAGGACACGAGCCACGCGCAGGTGGTGCTTCTCAACGCGCTGTTCGGTGGCGGGCATCCGGTGACGGCGGTGGGTGACCCGTGCCAGTCGATCTACGGGTGGCGGGGGGCCAGTGCTGGCACCCTCGATCGCTTTCCCACCGAGTTCGCCAGGGCCGACGGGGAGCCGGCCGTGGCGTTGGGGCTCACGACGAGTTGGCGTAACCGTCCGGAGATCCTGCGGGTGGCGAACGCGCTCTCGACGCCACTGCGGGCGGCCGGCGCGCGCGTGCCGGAGTTGCGGTCCGCGCTCACCGTCCGCGACCCGATCCCGCACCGCAGCCCCGGAGGGGCGGCCGGCGGCACCGTGCACTGCGCGCTGCTGCCGACGTACGCCGACGAGGCGGCGTGGATCGCCGACAGCGTGCTCGCCGCGTGGCGTGGCGCGGCGCGGATGCCGGGTGCCGCCCCCGAACACATTCCGGTGGTGCAGCGGCCGACCACTGCGGTGCTGGTCCGGGTCCGTAGCCAGATCCCGGCGATCGAGTCGGCGTTACGTGAGCGTGGCCTGCCGGTGGAGGTGGTGGGCCTGGGTGGCCTGCTGGACACCCCGGAGGTGCGGGACGTGGTGTGCACGTTGCGGGTGCTTGCCGATCCGACCGACGGGGCGGCGCTGTTGCGGCTGCTCACCGGCGCGCGGTGGCGGATCGGGCCGCGTGACCTTGTGGCATTGCACCGGCGGGCGAGGGCGATCGCCAGGGCTCGGCGTCAGGTAGCCGCCGACGAGAACTCCGAGATCAGCCCTGACCTGCTGGACGAGGCGACCCTGGTGGAGGCGCTGGCCGACCTCGGACCGGCGCAGGCGTACTCGGCAGAGGGCTTCGCGCGGCTGCGCGCGTACGGCCGGGAGTTGGCGTTGTTGCGGTACCGACTGGACCAGGCCCTGCCGGACCTGATCGCGGACATCGAGCGGACCATCGGCCTGGATGTGGAGGTCGCGGTGCGGGCCGGCCGGGACGGCGCCGGCGATGCCGGTCTGGCCCGGGGTCACCTGGACGCCCTCGGCGACGTGGCGGCCCGGTTCAGCGGGGAGACGCCCGGTGCGACCCTGTCCGGCTTCCTGTCCTACCTGGCCGCCGCCGAGGACGAGGAGCGTGGTCTCGCCCCGGGTGAGGTCGAGGTCGTGGACGGGGCGGTGCAGGTGGTGACGGCGCACGCCGCGAAAGGGCTGGAGTGGGACGTGGTGGCGGTGGCCGGGCTGTGCCGCGGGCTGTGGCCCGGGCCGGTACGCAACTCCGACCACTGGTTGGGCGGGCTGGGTGTGTTGCCGTTCCCGCTGCGGGGCGACGTCGACGGGTTGCCCGAATTGGCGCTCGACGAGGCTGCGGACCAGCGGGCTGTGGCCCGGGCGCTTACCGACTTCACCGACGCGTGGCGGGCGCACGACGAGCGGGAGGAGCGCCGGCTGACGTACGTGGCGGTGACCCGACCACGTCGGCTGCTGCTCTGCTCCGGGTACTGGTGGGGGGAGGGGACGAAGCGCCCGCGTGGCCCGTCGGTCTTCCTGAGTGAGGTGTACGACACCTGCCTGGACGGCGGCCCGGGGCATCTGGTCGACGCCTGGGCGCCGGAGCCGACGCCGGACGCCACGAACCCGACGGCGGAGGTGGTGCTGCGTGCGGAGTGGCCGGCCGATCCGCTGGGCGGGCGCCGGCCGGAGCTGGCCGAGGCGGCGGGATTGGTCCGCCGGTTGATGTCCGACGGCCCGGCGGAGGTGGTGGTCGCCGGTGGGCCCGACGATCCGGAGGTGGCCCGCTGGCGGCGGGAGGCGGATCTGTTGCTGGCCGAGCGGGCCGAGCTGACCCGGCTGTCGGGGGCGGTGGAGGTGGCTCTACCCGGGCAGTTGAGCGTCACCCAGTTGGTGGCGTTGCGCCGTGACCCGGCGGCGCTGGCCCGTACGCTGCGCCGCCCGGTGCCGACCGAGCCCAACCCGTACGCCCGCCGGGGCACCGCCTTCCACGCCTGGTTGGAGCAGCGTTTCGGCGCCGACCGGCTGCTCGACCTGGACGAGCTTCCCGGCGCGGCGGACGCGGACGCGGCACCGGACGAGGCGCTGGCCGAACTCCAGGAACGTTTCCTGGCCAGTGAGTGGGCCGACCGGGTGCCGGTGGAGGTGGAGGTGCCGTTCGCCACTGTGATCGCCGGCGTGGTGGTGCGGGGGCGGATGGACGCGGTCTTCGCCCGCCCGGGTGGCCGGTTCGACGTGGTCGACTGGAAGACCGGCGCGCAGCCTGTCGGCCCGGCGGCTGAGGTCGCCGCTGTGCAGTTGGCCGTGTACCGGCTGGCGTGGGCGGAGTTGGCGGGTGTGCCAGTCGATCGGGTGGGCGCGGCGTTCCACTACGTGCGAGACGGGGCGACGGTCCGGCCCGCCGACCTGCTCGACGTGACCGGGCTCACCGCCCTGATCGCGCAGTTGCCAGAGAATTCTGCCCAAGATTGACTCCTGCCCGGAGATCCATGGTAGGTTGAACACGTTGCAGTTTTGGTTACCAGAGACTCTGTGTGCGCCTGGCGGGAATTGTGGCCCCAGGCGCTCTTTGTTGTGTCCGGAGCTCTCCGGGCGGGGCGACCAGAAGCGACAGGCGATTCGCGCATTCCCGCGCGGAGCGCTCCTCTTCGGACCGGCAACAAGTGCGGGTCCGACGTTCCGTCAAGGAGACGAAACACATGGCTATTGGCACCGTGAAGTGGTTCAACGCTGACAAGGGCTTCGGCTTCATCACCCCGGACGGCGGCGGCGCTGACGTCTTCGCCCACTTCTCGGCGATCCAGTCCTCCGGCTACCGGAGCCTGGACGAGAACCAGCGGGTCGAGTTCGAGGTGACCCAGGGCCAGAAGGGCCCGCAGGCGGAGAACATCCGCCCGCTCTGATCTTCGGATCGATCGGTATTACCCGTCGCGCCCTCCGGGTGTGACGGTGACGGGACCGGCCCGCCCCGCTGTCGACCTGCTTTAGCAGGCGGCGGCCCGGCGGCGGGCCGGCCCGTACCCTAATCGGTTCGTGCTTGTGAGTCCTGGCGGCCTTTTCCGCTGGTGACAGCGCCGGCTTCGGCGCCCTCCCTCGACACGTGCCGCGTCGAGGAAGGCTTCTGCGTGACCACAGTTATTCCGTCCTTCGCCCACACCGGTCTGGCCCCGGCGCTGCTGAGCGCGCTGACCGCACAGGGCATCAACGAGCCGTTCCCGATCCAGTCGGCCACGCTGCCCGACTCGCTCGCCGGCCGGGACGTGCTCGGACGGGGCCGCACCGGCTCCGGCAAGACTCTCGCCTTCGGGCTTCCGCTGCTCTCGCGTACCGCCGGCCAGAAGGCCCGGCCGGGTCGCCCGCTGGCCCTGGTGCTGGTGCCGACCCGCGAGCTGGCCCAGCAGGTGACCACCGCACTGGCCCCGTACGCCCGCGCCGTCGGACTGCGCTGCGCCACCGTCGTGGGTGGCCTGTCGTTGCAGCGCCAGGCGGACGCGCTGCGCGCCGGCGCCGAGGTGGTCGTGGCGACCCCCGGCCGGCTGCACGACCTGATCAACCGCGGTGACGCACGGCTCGACCACGTCGAGATCACCGTGTTGGACGAGGCCGACCAGATGGCCGACATGGGCTTCCTGCCGCAGGTGACCAAGCTGCTGGAGCAGGTCGCGCCGCAGGGGCAGCGGATGCTCTTCTCCGCCACTCTGGACGGTGGCGTGGACCGCCTGGTCCGCCGCTTCCTGAGTAACCCGGTGACCCACTCGGTCGACCCGGGCACCGCCACGGTCACCGCGATGACCCACCACGTGCTGCACGTCGACGCGATCGACAAGCCCGACGCGCTGACCCGGATCGCCGCCCGCGAGGGCCGCACCATCCTGTTCATGGGGACCAAGCACCGCGCCGACAGGCTCGCCCGCCAGTTGCTCTCCAAGGGGGTACGCGCGGCCGCGCTGCACGGCGGCAAGTCCCAGCCGCAGCGCACCCGGATCCTGGAGCAGTTCCGCAACGGCCAGGTGACTGCCCTCGTCGCCACGGACGTGGCTGCCCGGGGCATCCACGTCGACGGCCTCGACATGGTGGTCAACGTGGACCCGCCGACCGAGGCGAAGGACTACCTGCACCGGGGTGGACGGACGGCTCGGGCCGGTGAGTCCGGCTCGGTGGTCACTCTGGTCCTGCCCGAGCAGCGGCGGGACGTGTCCCGGCTGATGTCCATCGCCGGCATCCGGCCCGAATCGGTCCAGGTCCGCCCGGGTGACGGGTCGCTGGCCCGGGTGACCGGTGCTCGCGAGCCCTCCGGCGTTCCGGTGACCATCGTGGCCCCGCCGGTGGCCGTTGGCCGGGGCCGCGGCCCCGGTGGTCCGGTCGCCGATGGCGCGGCCCGGCCGGCGCACCGCGCGTCGGGTCGGTCCCGCCGGCCGCGTCGCCCCCGTACCGTCTGAGCTTCTCGACCCTGACCGACCCGCACCGCTTCGGCGGCGCGGGTCGGTTTCGTCTGCGGCCCTCACGCGGCCGGGATCTTGTCCGTGCCCGGGACCGGCAGTCGGCTTGCGGCGCCCGGGGGGAGGGCGCCTGGGGGAGACGGCAGGTGCCCGACTGGCCCTGGGGTTGGCGCCGCCAGCGCGGCCGACGCCGCCAGCGCATCTGGCTGTTCGGCTGAGTCGGTAATCAGCCTCGGTTGGGTCGCCTGGCCGACTGTTTTCCGGCCCGATGTGGTCAAAACTGACCACCGGGGGGACGCCGGGCGGGGGGCCCGGCGCGGAAGGGGTGGCCATGGCGGGCGAAGCCGGCTCGGGGACGCTGCGGGAACTGACCCTGGTGGTCGCGGTCGCGCTCGCCGGGTTGCTGCTCGCCATGGTTGCGGCCTTCACGCCCTGGCATGCCACCCCGGCGGGCAACGCTCCCGCCGGCCTGGTGGAGCTGCACAGCCCCGGCGATCTGGGTTCTGGCCCGACGGTCCCGCACGTGGGCTGAGCAGCGACCGGCCGACCGGTGCCGGCGGAGGGGCAGGCCCGGTCGAATCGGTACGAGGTGTGGTCGGGTCGGCGGGGCACCGGCCCGACCACACCGCCTCCCCAGTGGAGCGCCAGATCAGGCGGTCACGATGCGGTGGTCGCGCGGTCGGTCGATTCGCGATCGAGCAGGTCGGCGAGAGTGGTGCTGTCGACGACCGTGGCGATCGCCCCGTGCACGGCTAGCCAGACGTCGGTGAGGCCGGCGGCCACCCCGTGGTAGCCGGCCCGTTCGGCGGGCAGCCCTCGTACGGTGGTCAGCGATCCGCCGACCGCGCGCAGCACGTCGCCGACGGTGATGTCCTCGGGTGGCCGGGCCAGCGCGTACCCGCCGTCGGCACCGCGATGACTGTGCAGCAGACCAGCCCGGCGCAGGTCGAGCAGGATGCCCTGGAGGAAACTGAGCGGGATCCCCTGCACCTCGGCCAGGCTTGCCGCCTTCACCAACTCGCCCCCGTCGCCACCGCTGCCCGCGTCGCCGCCGCCTTGGACGGCGGCGGCGACAGCGAGCATGGCCCGGAGCGCGTAGTCGCTGCGCGCGGAGACGTACACGTCACTGACCAGCCTGATCCAGTACGCCCCAGCGCCGGCGGATCGACTTGTCCGCAGCGCCGAACGCCGCGTCCACCACCAGGCCGAGCACCAGAATGACGATCATCGTGGAGAGCAGCCAGGGCGCGTCGGACAGTTCGCGCGAGTAGGTGAGCTGGGCGCCGAGCGAGGTCTGCGAGATGCCGACCACGAGCAGCTCGCCGGCCATCAGACTTCGCCACGAGAACGCCCAGCCCTGCTTGAGACCCGCGACGATCGCCGGCAGCGCGGCCGGCGCGATCACGTACCGGTAGAGGTTGAGCCCGCGAGCCCCCAGGTTGCGGCCGGCGCGCAGCAGTAGCGGCGGCACGTAGTCCACACCGGAGATGACCCCGTTGGCGATTGACGGCGCGGCGCCGAGCACCACCACGAAGAAGATCGCCTTCTCGCTCAGCTCGAACAGCAGAATGGCAAGCGGGAACCAGGCGATCGACGGCATGGTCTGCAACGCGGTGATCATCGAGCCGATGGCAGCCCGGAGGACCTTGGACCGGGCCACCGCCAGACCCACAAGTAGACCGACGGCGACGGAGAAGATGTACCCGAGGGCGGCCCGCCGCAGCGTGGTGACCAGGCCCTCCCAGAGCTGCGGGCCCTGGGCCTGGTTGAGCAGCTCGCGGCCGACGACAAGTGGGCCGGGAAGCGAGTACGGCGGCTTCCAACCCGACCAGACCACCAGCTGCCAGGCAGCGATGACGATGGCCAGCGCGGCCAGCTTGGGCCAGGTGGCAGCCCAGAGCCGGTTGCCCCGGGAGACCTCCTTCTCCCGACCGGCGATCTCCAGCGCGTCGAGCCCGGAGATCTGCGCGTCGGTCCGCGCCGTGCTGGTCAGGGTGTCATTGGCCATGGCGGCCCACCTCCGTACGGAGCCGTTCGGTGACGTCGGCGGCGATGGCGGCGACCTCGGGGGAGTCGATCCGCCGTGGCCGCGGGATGTTCACCTCGGTGGAGTAGATGATTCGACCGGGGCGGCTGGAGAGCAGGATGATCCGGTCGGCCAGCCGGGCTGCCTCGCGGACGTTGTGCGTGACGAACAGCACCGACAGGTTGCGTTCGGACCAGATGCGTTCCAGCTCGTCGTGCAGGATGTCCCGGGTCATCGCGTCCAGTGCGCCGAACGGCTCGTCCATGAGCAGCACCGGGGTGTCCAGGGCCAGGGTGCGGGCAAGCGCGACCCGCTGCCGCATGCCGCCGGACAGTTCGTGTGGCCGCTTGCGGCCGAACTCGCCAAGGTGCACAGTGCGCAGCAGCTCGGCCACCCGCTCGCGTCGCTGCGCCCGGGGCAGGCCGCGCAGTTTCAGCGGCATCTCGACGTTCGCGTCGACGGTCAGCCAGGGAAAGAGCGCCGGCTCCTGGAACATCAGCCCGGGGTTGGCGTCGCCGGCGAGGTCGATCTGCCCGGCGGTGGGCCGGTCCAGGCCGGCCACCAGGTTCAGCAGGGTGCTCTTGCCGCAGCCGGAGGCGCCGACCAGGCAGACGAACTCGCCAGGCGCCACGTCCAGGGACACCCCGTCGAGAGCCAGTACGGCGCTCTCGCCGCGTCCGTACACCTTTGTTACGTCGGAGAGCGCGACCGAGGTGGTCGCGCTTCCCGGCGTCGTCGTGGTCGACGTCATGGCTGGACGACCTCGGGCTTGCCCTGCGCCTTGAGCGCGTTGTTGAGGTACGTCAGGTCGTAGAGGCCGTCGAGGCTCACCGGGTCGGTCAGCTTGACCTCGACGGCGTGGTCGAGCCCGGCCTTGAGCGAGGAGGGGATGGGGTCGTTCGTGAACTCCAACGTCGGCCACGCCTGCTTGATCAGCTTCGGGTCCAGCGGCTTGCCGGTGATCTTGCCGATCGCCTCGGAGATGGCCTGCTGGGCCTCGTCCGGCTTGGTGTTGACGAACTCGTTCGCGGCGACCTGGCCCTCGACCAGCTTCTGCACGACGTCCGGGTGCGCCTTGAGGAACTTCGTGCTGACCAGCAGGTTGGTGATGACGAACTTCTTGTCCGGCCACAGGTCGCGCTCGTCGACGAGCACC